>NZ_JBHXRD010000028.1:0-101715 GCF_042717325.1 Streptomyces sp. NPDC058637
GTACATCGTGGGGTAGACGCCACGCGTGAAGGGGTACGCACCCGGCTCGCCCAGCTTCTCGGCCGGGTCCCAGCCCGCCTGGGCGCCGGGCCCGTGGACCGGTTCGATGGGCAGTCCGGATTCGGAGGAACGAGGTCGGTTCGTCACCACGGGTTCACGTCCTCAGTTGTCGTCGTCGTGCGGGGCGGACGACGCTGCCCCTCCCGTACGTGAGCCGGGCGCCCCGCGGTACCTGGCGCCCGGCCCGTACGGGACCGCGCCGAGAGCGCGGAACAGGTCAGCCGGTGACGTGGATGGACTGTGACGGGCACAGTTCCGCCGCACGGTGCACGTCGTCCAGCAGCTCCGCCGCGGGCCTGTCCTGGAGGACGACGACGAGACCGTCGTCGTCCTGGTCAAAGACCTCGGGGCTGAGCATCGCGCACTGGCCGGCGCCCACGCACCGGTCGTGGTCCGTGGTGACACGCATGACAGGGATTCCGATCGGTTCGGCCGTCACCAGGTGACGGGCAGTTCGTAGGCGCCGTAGACCATGGCGTCGTCCTTGAAACGTAGTTCCTCCCTCGGCACGGCCAGCCGGAGACCCGGAACGCGGCGCAGCAGGGTGCCGTACACGATCTCCAACTCCGCGCGGGCGAGGTTCGCGCCCATGCACTGGTGGATCCCGTATCCGAAGGCGAGGTGGCTGCGCACCTCCTTGCGGTGGAAGTCGAGGGTGCCGGGGTCCGCGAAGACCGCCTCGTCGTGGTCGGCGGCGTTGTTCAGCGCGAGGATGCCCTCACCGGCGCGGATGGTGACCCCGCCCACCTCGATGTCCTCGACGGCGACACGGGCGGTGCCCGAGTCCGAGATGGAGAAGACGCGCAGCAACTCCTCGATCGCGTTCGGCAGCAACGTGTCGTCTGCCCGCAGCTCCGCCAGGTGGTTCGGGTGTTCCAGCAGCGCCAGCACACCGAGCGCGATCATGTTGGCCGTCGTCTCGTGGCCGCCCACCAGCATCATCCGGGCCATGGTCACCACGTCGGCGTGGTCGGCGGCCTGCTCGGCGCGGTTCTTCTCCAGGAACCGGCTGATCAGGTCGTCGCCCGGCTCGGTCTCCTTGAGGGTGACCAGCTCGTCGAGGTACATGTCCAGGGCCTGCACCGCCGCCCCGTACTCCTCGGGGCCGAGGTCGTGGTTCATCATGGCCGCCGACCACTCCTCGAACCGGGCGTGGTCCTCGTAGGGGACGCCGAGCAGTTCGCAGATGGTCAGGGACGGCACCGGCAGGGCGAGGGCCGCGACCAGGTCCACGGGGCCGTCCTCGGCCAGCATGGCGTCGATACGCTCGTCGACGATCTGCTGGATCCGCGGTCGCATCTCCTTCACCCGCCGCGCCGTGAACTCCGGTATCAGCATGCGGCGTTGTGCGGTGTGGTCCGGCGGGTCCATGGACAGCATCATCAGTCGGACATGGGCCAGCATCTCCTCGGAGATGTGGAACTGGTGCGGGTAGCCGGGACGCTTGAGGTTGCTGCTCACCCGCGGATCGCCGAGCACCTGCTTGACGTGCTCGTGCCGGGTCACCAGCCAGGTCGGCTTGCCGTTCACCTTGAGCGAGGCGCGGGACACGGGCTCCTTCGCGCGCAGTTCGGCGTACTCGCCCGGCTCGCTGAACGGGCAGGCGCGTCGCATCGGGAACTGGGGATGCGGCGACGCCGTGTCGGGCGCCGGGTCGGCGGGCTGGGTCATGGTGTGCCCTACTTTCTTGATCGTGGTTCGAACTGGTCACCCGTAAGATCAGCGGGACCCAGGGGCTCTGGGTATCGCTGTCATGGCAGCGCCGTGAGATGGCTGGAGAGGCTTGGCCGCCCGGAGCTCCGCGACGACTCGACCGCCAAGTGGAAGATGCGACTCGATCGCTGTGCGGGGCAACGTCGGCGAGGTCGTCTGCTGGGCATGTGATGGGCGACGAGCCGGCGGAGGTGACCGTGCCCCGGACAGGGGCCGGAGTGGACACCGGCGAGGAGCACCACCACTGCGGGGTGATCTACGCGGACGGCGAACGCCTGCTGTCCCGCCGGGTCCTGAACGACGAGACGGTACTGCTGGAACTGATCGGGGACGTCCTGACCCTCGACACCGACGTGCTGCGGGCCGTCGACCTGAACCACGGCGGAGCTGCTCCGCTGATCGGGTTGCTGCTCAGCCACGATCAGCCGATGGTTCACATCACCGGCCTGACCGTGCACCGCGCCTCGGCCTCCTGGCGGGGCGAGGGCAGGACGGACGCCGAGGACGCCTTCGCCATCGCCGATCAGGCCCGCGTGCGCCGCGACCTGGGCCCGCTGCGGCCCGGCGACGAGATCGCCGTCGGCCACCGGACCCTGACCGGCCGCCGCACCGACCTGATGTGTGACCGCACTCGCCAGTTCAACCGGCTGAGGGCTCAACTGCTGTAGATCTTTCCAGCAATGGAACGCGAACTGGAACTGACCACCAAGGGTCCCGTCGTCCTGCTGACGGGCTACCGGACCCCGGCGCTTCCACCGTGCGCTGCTCGACGCGATGTGTCTTTCCGCGCTGTCGAGCCTGAGAGCTGTCCGGCCTCCAGGTCTCACTACGCGCGCGAACGCGCCGAGGGGAAAGGGCACAAGCAGGCGCTGCCGGCACTCGCGCGCCGCCGCATCAATGTCCTGTGGGCCATGATCCGTGACGGCGCGTGCCATCAAGACACACCCGCTGTCACGGCAGCGGCTTGACATCAGTATCGGGAAGCCTCTCGAACGGAACGGTGGGGAAGGGGATGCGCGGCCGGGCGTTCGGCGTCACCAGGTGACGGGCAGCTCGTACAGGCCCCAGACGATGGCGTCGTCCTTGAACCGCAGTTCCTCGGCCGGCGTGGCCAGGCGCAGCGTCGGTACCCGGCGCAGCAGCGTGGAGTAGACGACGTCGAGCTCCATTCGGGCCAGGTTCTGACCGACGCACTGATGGACGCCGTACCCGAAGGCCACATGACTGCGGGCCTCGCGGCGCACGTCCAGCCGGTCCGCATCGGGGAAGACGGCCTCGTCGTGGTTGGCGGCGTTGTTCAGCGGCAGGATGCCGTCACCCGCGCGGATGGTGACATTGCCCAGCTCGATGTCCTCCATGGCCACGCGTGCCGTGCCGGCGTCCGAGATGGAGAACAGCCGCAGGAGTTCCTCGACCGCGCGCGGCATCAGGTCGGGGTCCTCGCGCACGTCGGCGAGCTGGTCCGGGTGCTCCAGCAGGGCCAGCACACCCAGTGCGATCATGTTCGCGGTGGTCTCGTGACCGGTGACCAGCATCAGCTTGGACATGCTGACGATGTCCGAGTGCTCCACCGCCGGGGTCTCCCGGTTGAACTCGATCAGCCGGCTGATCATGTCGTCGCCGGGCTCGCTCTCCTTGGCGGTGACCAGCCCGTCGACGTAGCGGTCCAGTTCGTAGTGGGCGATGCCCCGTTCCTCGTCGCTGACCTCGTGGTTCATGATGGCCCACGCCCACTGCTCGAACCGGGCGTGGTCCTCGTAGGGGACGCCGAGCAGTTCGCAGATCACCAGGGACGGCACCGGCAGCGCGACGGCCGTGACGAGATCCACCGGACTGTCGCAGCCCTTGGCGAGCATGTCGTCGATCTGCTGGTCCACGAGCTGCTGCACCCGGGTGCGTAGTTCGCGCATGCGGCGCACACTGAACTCCGGCGCCAGCATGCGACGTTGCACCGTGTGATCGGGCGGGTCCATGGACAGGAAGGTGAGCGGCACCGACTGGAGCGTCTCCTCCGGCACCGGCACCTGGAGCGGGTAGCCGGGCAGCTTCAGGTTGGCGCTCACCCGCGGGTCTCCGAGCAGCTTCTTGTACAGGTCGTGGCGGGTGACCAGCCAGGTCGGCTTGCCGTTCACCTTCAGCTGCGCCCGGGAGACCGGTTCGTTCTCGCGCAGTCCGGTGTAGGCGGCGGGCGGACTGAAGGGGCAGGCCCGGCGCATCGGGAACTCCGGGAGGGCGTCCTGGTCGGCCGCTTCGGCAGGTGCAGTCATGGTGTCCTCTTCGCACGGGAGGGAGCGGGACGCGCCGTTCACCCGGGGAGGCTCCGGGCTCGGCGCCGGCGCGGTCCGCCGGCCGTTTCCCGCACGCTAGGGAGCGCGGCCGGGGGCGGCCCACCCCTACGCGCCCCTAGCGGCACGGGCCCCTGTGGGGTGCGGCCGTGGCCCTCGTCACCCCCCTACCACTAGGGGCGGTTAGGGGTCCGTCGAACGTCAGGGCGACGGTTAGCGTCGGCTGCGGACCACGGCGGAAGCACCGTTCGCCCGGCGCCACCACGTTCCGCGGTCCCGGCCGGATCTCCCTGACCGGACGGCCGCCGCACTCCGCAGCCGAGTAGAGGTGATCAGCGTGGCCCCGAAACCCAGTGCGCAGGGTCTTGTACCCAGCGTCAAGGGCACCGTCCCCTTCGGGGAGTACCGGACCTGGTACCGGGTGACCGGCGAACTCGGTACGGGCCGCCCGGCGGTCGTCGTCGTGCACGGGGGACCCGGCAGCACGCACGACTACCTGCTGCCGCTGGCCCGCCTGACCGAGGACGGCTGGCCGGTCGTCCACTACGACCAGTTGGGCAACGGTGGCTCCACCCATCTGCCGGAAAGCGCACCGGACTTCTGGACGGTCGACCTCTTCCTCGACGAACTCGACAACCTCGTACGGGAACTGGGCATCGCGGAGGACTACGTCCTGTTCGGCCAGTCCTGGGGAGGCCCGCTGTGCGCCCGGCACGCGATGGGCCGTCCGCCGGGCCTGCGCGGCCTGGTCGTCGCCAACGCGCCCGCCTCGTACCCCATCTGGCTGGAGGAGATGGCCAGGCTGCGGGCCTCCCTGCCGCCGGACGTGCAGGAGACCCTGGTGCGGCACGAGACGGCCGGCACGTACGACACCGAGGAGTACCTGGCCGCGATGCGTGTCTTCTACGACCGCCACGTGTGCCGCCTCACCCCGTGGCCCCGCGACTTCCTCTCCTCCTTCATGGAGATCTACAACGACCCGACGGTCTACTACGCGATGAACGGGCCCACCGAGTTCCACGTGATCGGCTCCCTCAAGGACTGGTCGATCGTCGACGAACTGGACACCATCCGCACTCCCACCCTGCTCCTGAGCGGACGCCATGACGAGGCCACCCCGGCCGTCGTCCAGCCCTACATGGACCGTGTCCCCGGGGCCCGCTGGGAGATCTTCGAGGAGTCCAGCCACCTGCCGCACCTGGAGGAACCGGAGCGGTTCTTCGAGGTGCTCACCGACTTCCTCGCCGGCCTGTGACGCTCCGCGCCGCGTCGCCTGCCCGAGCGTCGCGCACCACTGTGAAAGGGGGCGGGGACACCGCCATGGCGTACGACACCGCTCTCGTCTTTCCCGGTATGGGACCCGTCCCGTTCGCCGAGGTGGGCCGCTTCATGGTCGCCAGCCGCTGGGCCCGGGAGCTGGTCGCCGTCGCCGACGACGTCCTCGGCTACTCGCTGGTGGACACCTACCGCAGCGCCGAGGGCGACTACTCGGAGGCCGCCCAGGTCGCGTTCTTCGTGAACTGCCTGGCCAGTGCCTACTGGGCCCGCGAGCACCTGGACATCGACCCCGACATCGTGGCCGGCCCCAGCTTCGGGGAGAAGGCGGCCCTCGCCTACACCGGCGCCCTCGACCTGCCCGACGCGATCCGGCTCACCGCCGGGATCGCGCGGTGCCTCGAGGAGTACTTCGCCGACCACCACCGGGACATCGTCACCCTGTCCTTCGTCCGCGCCCCGCGCGAGGAGCTGGACGCGATCCTCGCCGAACTCGACGACGGTGGTGAGTGGCACGAGATCTCCTGCCACATCGACGACGGCTTCTGGATGGTCTCCCTGGCCGAACGGCGCGTGGAGTGGATGAGGGAGCGGTTGCGCGGCATCGGCAGCCTTCCCCTCTACACCATGCGGCCGCCCATGCACGCGTCGGCGTTCGCGCCCCTGCGCGCCAAGGCGGAACGCGAGGTCATCTCCCGCTTCACCTTCGCCGATCCCGCACTGCCGGTCGTCGCCGACCAGGACGGCAGGCTGCTGCACACCGGTGAGGAACTGCGCACCATGCTGCTCGACAGCTTCGACCACCCCATGAACTGGCCGAGCGTCACCACGGCGTTGCGTGACGCCGGAGTCCGGCGGATGTGCGTCGCCGGACCCGACAGCCTCTTCGGCCGGGTTCCCCGCACCATCCGCACCTTCGAGGTCGTCGCCGCGCATCCCCGCCTGGCGATGACCCCCCGGCGCCGTCCGCGCGCCGCCTGACCCGTTCATCCGCCCTATCCGCAGGAGGCACACCCATGTGGGACGAGCAGTTCGAAGAGATACTCCGCACCTTCCTGCCGTTCCTGCCCCCGCAGGAACCGCTGACCGCCGACGTCGAGCTGAAGGACCTCGGTCTGGACTCGCTGGGCATGGTCCAGCTGCTCGGAATGCTGGAGGAGGCGTACCAGGTGCGCTTCCGTGACAGCGCGCTGACCATGGGCACCTTCCGCAGCGCGGGCGTGCTGTGGGAGACCGTCGAGGGCACGCTCCAGCGCGCCAAGAGCTGACGGGACGGATCCCTTGGACCTCACCATGGACGGAGCCCTGTCCGGACGGTTCCTGCGCGGGCTGGCCCTGGCGCCCGACCGGCCCGCGCTGTGGGCCGACGGCGCCGCCCTCACCTACCGCGAGCTCCACGAGCGGGCCCTCCTGCTCGCCGGCTCCCTGCTGGCCGGGCTCCCCGACCGGCCGCCCGCCGTGGGCGTGCTCGCCGGCAAGGGCCCGTCGGCGTACACGAGCCTGCTGGCAGGCCTCTACAGCGGGGTCACCGTCGTCCCCCTGCAGCCGGCCTTTCCCGCCGCCCGCACCAGGCAGATGATCGAGGCCGCCGGTGTGGGAGCCCTGCTCGCCGACGACGACGCCCTGCCGGCGCTGACCGCGCTGCACGGGAACGGCGTCACCCTGCCCACCCTGTTCGCCCCCGGCGGCCAGCCGATGCCGGAGCTCACCGTCGACCCCGACAGTGTGCTGAAGGCGCCGATGCCCGCCCGCCCGGACGGCATCGCCTACGTGCTGTTCACCTCCGGCTCCACCGGGCGCCCCAAGGGTGTGCCGGTCACCCACGCGAACACCGCGTACTACTTCTCCCTGCTCGACGAGCGATACGACTTCGGTCCCGAGGACGTCTTCTCGCAGACCTTCGACCTCAACTTCGACTGCGCCATGTTCGACCTGTTCTGCGCCTGGGGCGCCGGGGCCACCGTCGTGCCGGTCCCGGCGCGGGCGTACGCGCGCCTGCCCGAGTTCGTGGCGGAGCGAGGGGTGACCGTGTGGTTCTCCACACCCAGCGCGATCGCCCTGGTGCGGCGCACCGGCGGACTCGCACCCGGTGCGCTGTCCTCGCTGCGTCGGAGCTTCTTCGCGGGGGAGGCGCTCAGCTGCCGGGACGCCGACGACTGGACGGTGGCCGCTCCCGGCACCGTGCTGGAGAACCTGTACGGGCCGACCGAGCTGACCGTCACCATCACCGCCCACCGCCGGGTGCCGGGGAGCCGACACCTCCACGGCATGGTGCCGATCGGGGCCGTGCACGACGGCCACCCGGTGCTGCTGCTGGACGACGCGGGCTCGCCGAGCACCACCGGCGAGGGCGAACTGTGCATCGCCGGACCTCAGCTGACCCCCGGCTACCTCGACCCGGCCGACGACACCGGGCGCTTCCTGGAGCTGGACGGCCTGCGCTATTACCGGACCGGGGACCGGGTCCGCCGCGCCGGAGACGACGCCTTGCTGTACCTCGGCCGCCAGGACGCCCAGGTCCAGGTGCACGGCATACGGATGGAACTGGCCGAGGTCGACGCCGCGGTGCGCACCTGCTCCGGCGTGGAGGACGCCGCGACCGTCGCCGTCCCCGTGGACGGCACGGTCGAGCTCGCCGTCTTCCACACCGGGGACCCGGTGCCGCCCGCCCGGCTCGCCCGTCATCTGCGGGAACTGTTGCCGGCCGCGGTCGTCCCCCGGGCCTACCACCACCTGAACGCGCTCCCGCTCAACCCCAACCGCAAGACCGACCGCAGGAAGCTCACCTCCCGCGCCACGGCCCTGCGTGAGCAGCACGCCGGAACCGGGAGCAGGACCGAAGGACGGCAGGAGTCGTAGTGAACGGTCAACCGACAACACGGGCCCGCACCGATGCCCGGGTGCACGACCTGCTCGACGAGGCCACCGCCGAGCACCCTGACGCGCCGGCGGTCGCCGACGGCACCGGGCGATGGACCTACCGGGAGCTCACCGCCTGGAGCCACGCCGTCGACGCGTGGCTCCAGGCCCAGGGCGTCTGCCACGGTGACCGGGTCCTGGTGCAACTGGCCAGCACCCGCGAGCTGGTGGCCCTGCTGTACGGCACCGCGCGCCGCGGCGCCGTTCTCGTCCCCGTCAACACCGGCATGAAGGACTTTCACCTCGAGGCCGTCGTCGGGAACTCGGAGCCGTCGCTGGTGATCGTCGCCGATCCCGCCGTCTCCCGGGTATCCGCGCTCGCCGATCCGGTCTCCGTCCTCGGCCTGGAAGAGGTGTGGCAGGCGGTCACCGACCTGCGCGACAAGGAGGCCCGGGGCGACGGCGCCCCCGTCCACAGCGACGACCTCGCCGTCCTCGTCTACACCTCCGGCTCCACGGCGGCCCCCAAGGCCGTCGTCTGCCCGCACGGCCGGATGGTCTTCGCCACCGAGGCCATCAACCTCGAACTCGGCTACCGACCCGACGACGTGGTCTTCTGCCGCTTCCCCATCTCGTGGGACTACGGCCTCTACAAGGTGCTGCTCACCGCGGCCGGCCGCAGCGAACTCGTGCTCGCCGACGGCGAGTCCGACCTGGTACTTCTGCGCCGTATCCGGGAGACCGGGGCCACCGTCGTCCCCATCGTGCCGTCCCTGGCCACCATGGTCTGCGCGCTGGCCGCACGCGAACCGCGGCAGGACTCCACCGTCCGCATGTTCACCAACACCGGGGCCGCGCTGCCGAAGGCCACCGCCGACGGGCTCCGCGCGGCCTTCCCCGGATCCGAGGTGGTCATCCAGTTCGGCCAGACCGAGTGCAAGCGCGTCTCCGTCCTGCCGCCCGACCAGCAGGACGCCCGGCCCGAGTCGGTCGGCCGCCCGCTGCCCGGCACCCGGGCCTTCGCCGTGGACGTGGAGGGCAACCGGCTGCCGCCCCGGCAGACAGGGGAGATCGTCGTCGAGGGCCCCCACGTCATGCCCGGCTACTGGCGCGCGCCGGAGCAGACCGCACGCGCCTTCCGGCCCGCTCCCGACGGCGGACTGCGGCTGCACACCGGCGACTTCGGACACGTCGACGAGGACGGGTTCCTCTACTACGAGGGCCGGCGGGACGACATGTTCAAGCACAAGGGCGTCCGCATGAGCACCACCGAGATCGAGGCCGCGGCCGCGGACGTACCCGGTGTCCGCGCCGCCGCGGTCCTGCCGCCCGCCCCCGGCCGCGACCTCGCGGTGTTCGCCGAGGGCGACATCGACCCGCACGTGCTTCTCAGGGAGCTGTCCCTCCGGCTGGAGCCCGCCAAGGTGCCGGGCGTCAGCCGTGTCGTCGGCGAACTGCCGCTGACCGCGCACGGCAAGCACGACCGCAAACAGCTCGTCAGCCTTCTGGAAGGAACGACGCCGTGACCGGCACCACCGACCTCGCCCGGCGCTTCGGCACCCCCTCCTACGTCTACGACCTGGACCGGGTCGCGGCGGCGCGGGACGAACTGTTCGCCGCGTTGCCCGACGAGATCGCCGTGTACTACGCGGCCAAGGCCAACCCGCACCCCGAGATCCTGCGCGAGATGCGGGCGGGCGGCCACCGCGTCTGCCACGCGGAGATCAGCTCCGTCGGGGAACTCGACGCCGTTCTGCGGGCCGGCTTCCAGGGCACCGAGATCCTGTACACCGGCCCCGGCAAGACGGCCGAGGAACTGGCCGAGGCCATGACCCGGGGCGTGCGGACGTTCTCCGTGGAGTCACCCGGCGATCTGCGCCACGTCGGCGAGGCCGCCGTCCGGCTAGGCATCACCGCCGACTGCCTGATCCGGGTCAACAACGCCACCGGAGCCGCGGCCACCAGCATCCGTATGACCGGGGTGCCCTCGCAGTTCGGGTTCGACGGCGAGACCCTGCCCGGCCTCGCCGCCGAACTGCGCGACGTACCCGGCACCAACCTGGCGGGACTGCACTTCTTCCCGCTGAGCAACGCCAAGGACGAGGCGAGCCTCATCGCCGAGTTCCGGCACACCATCGCCACCGCCGCCGCCCTCCAGCGGGAACTGGGCGTCACCTTCCGCATCGTCGACCTCGGCGGCGGCTTCGCCGCACCGTACGCGGTCCAGGGACGGCGGCCTGTCTACGGCGAACTGGGCGACGCCCTGGCCACGTCGCTCGACGAGCACTTCCCCGGCTGGCGGGACGGCGCCCCGCGCATCGCCTGCGAGTCGGGACGGTACCTGGTCGCCGACAGCGGCACCCTGCTCACCTCCGTCGTCAACGTCAAGGACAGCCGTGGCACCCGCTACGTCGTCCTCGACGCGGGCATCAACACCTTCGGCGGCATGTCCGGTCTCGGCCTCATCCTGCCGGTCTCCGTCGAACCGCACGAGTCCGTCGGCACGGACGGCGTTCCGGCCCACCTCGCCGGACCGCTGTGCACGCCCGGCGACCTGCTCGGACGGCAGGTTCCGCTGCCGGACCCGGCCCCCGGCGACCTGCTGACCGTCCCCAACGCCGGGTCGTACGGGCCCACCGCCAGCCTCCTGATGTTCCTCGGCAGGCCCGCCCCCGCGGAGATCGTCGTCCGCGGCGAGGAACTCGTCTCCGTCTCCCGCATCGAGCACACCCGAACCTACGAACACGGACAGGCCCTGTGATGAGCAACCGCCTCACCCCCACCCCCGGCGAGCAGCCCGTGCTCGTGGCGGGCGGCATCTCCGACTCGCACACCTGGAACCTGGTCTACCTCCAGCTCCTCATCGAGGAACACGGCCACCGCGTGGTCAACCTCGGCCCCTGCGTCCCCGAGGACCTGCTGATAGGCGAGGCCCTGGCGCAGGACCCCGCGCTCATCGTGATCAGCAGCGTCAATGGGCACGGCTACCACGACGGTATGCGCACGGTCACCCGGCTGCGCGAGCACCCCGGCCTCACCGCCGTGCCCGTCTTCATAGGCGGCAAGCTCGGGATCGCCGGACCCTGCGGTGGGGAGGAGTCGGCCGCGCTGCGTGCCGCCGGCTACGACGCGGTGTTCGACGACACCTCCGAAGGTGTCGCCACCTTCCGGCGGATGCTCGACGCGCTGCCCCAGCGGGCCCTGGTGTGACCGGTGCCGGGTTCGGAGGGTTCGTGCGCCGGGCCCACGACGCCGGCCGGCTGGTGGTGCAGCCCCGGATGGGGATGAGCAGCCCGCAGCGCATGCGGGCGGGGCTGCTCGCCACCCGGGACGCCGACGCGACGACCGTCGGGACTCTCACCCTGGACAGCTACACCCGGGTCGGTGACCTGGAGTCCGCTCAACTCGCCGTTCTGGAAGGAGCCGACCTCAACGGCTATCCGCTGGTCGGTCACGAGGCGGCCACCACCCGCCGGGTCCTCGACCGGATCCACGGCCCGGGGTTCCCGGTGCAGGTGCGGCACGGCTCGGCAGCGCCCCAGCACATCTTCCGGGCGCTGTTGTCCGTGGGGCTCGACGCCTCGGAGGGCGGGCCCGTCTCCTACTGCCTCCCCTATGGCAGGGTTCCGTTGCGGGAGTCCGTCGCCCACTGGACGGAATCCTGCGAACTGCTCGCCGCGCTCCGCGGAACCGGCACCGAACCGCACCTGGAGACCTTCGGGGGGTGTCTGCTCGGCCAGCTCTGCCCGCCCGGCCTGCTCGTGGCGGTCAGTGTGCTCGAGGCGCTGTTCTTCCGCCGACACGGAATCCGGAGCATTTCGGTGAGTTACGCCCAGCAGACGAATCGGCGGCAGGACTCCGAAGCGGTCGCCGCGTTGCGCAGCCTGTGCGCGCGGTTCCTCGCGGACACCGAATGGCACGTGGTCGTCTACGCGTACATGGGATTGTTCCCGGAAACCGAGTACGGCGCCCGTCGACTGCTCGCGCAGGCCGCCGAACTGGCGGTCGAGAGTGGTTCCGAGCGCCTCATCGTGAAAACCGTCGCGGAATCCCGGCGCATCCCGTCGGTGGCGGAGAACGTGGCCGCACTGGAATACGCCGCCGCGGTCGCCGCGCGCACCGGGCCGGCCCCTTTGGAGGGCGCCGGGACGGAGACGTACGCCGAGGCGTACGCGCTGGTCGACGGGGTGCTGAACCTGGACGACGACCTCGGCACCGCACTGCTGAAGGCGTTCGCGGAGGGCCGGCTGGACGTGCCCTACTGCCTGCATCCGGACAACGCGGGACTGAGCCGGAGTTACATCGCCGAGGACGGCCGGCTGCGCTGGTCGGACGTGGGAAAGATGCCGCTGGCCGGCGTCACCGACGCCCGCCCGGCCCACACGGTCACCTCGACGGAACTGCTCGATTCCCTGTCTTTCGTCCGGCGTTCGTTCGACCGCGACGCACCCCCGCAGGCGGGTGGCTCGCCCGGCCCGGCCCCTAGGGGTGCCTAAGGGTGTGGCCTTTCCGGGGTCGTCATTACGGTGAGAAAAAAGGTGGGAAACGGTGTCGGTCGAAAGTGGAGATGCGTGGATGAACGGGCCCGGATCCGAATCAGCCCTGGCGCGACTGCTCGCCGAGGCCGCACCGACGCAGCACCGCAGGCTGGTGACGGATCTGGTGCGCACCGCCGTCACCGAGGCGGTCGAGGCGGCCCGGCCGGGCACCTCGCGGGCCCTGGACCCCTCCGTACCGCTGGCGGAACAGGGACTCGACTCGCTCGCGGCGGTGGACCTGCACCGGAGGCTGACCGAGCGGACGGGCCTCGACCTGCCGGTCGGCATCGCCTACGACTGCCCCACCGTGCGGGACCTGGCCGACCGGCTGCTGGCCGGGAACCGGGCCGCGGACGACGTTCCGCCGGAGCCGGCCGGTGACGGCCCCGCCGACGAGGCCGTGGCGATCGTCGGCATCGGCTGCCGTTTCCCCGGCGGCATCGAGACGCCGGGCGACCTGTGGCGTCTGCTCGCCGACGGCGGCGAGGTGCTCTCGGGCTTCCCCCAGGACCGTGGCTGGGACCTGAAGCAGCTCTTCGACGAGGACCCGGACGTCCCCGGCAGCTCCTACGCCCGCACCGGCGGGTTCCTGGACACGGCCACCGAGTTCGATGCCGAGTTCTTCGGCATCAGCCCGCGTGAGTCGCTGGCCATGGACCCCCAGCAGCGGCTGGTACTGGAGACCTCCTGGCTGGCCCTGGAGGACGCCGGTATCGACCCCACCACGCTGCGACGCACCGCGGCCGGCATGTTCTTCGGGGCTGAGGTGCAGGAGTACGGTCCGCGCCTGCACGACGCGCCGGACGGACTCGACGCCCATCTGCTGGCCGGCAACGCCTCCAGCGTCATCTCCGGCCGGGTGGCCTACGTGCTGGGCACCGAGGGACCGGCGGTCACCGTCGACACCGCCTGCTCCGCCTCCCTGGTCGCCGTCCACCTGGCCTGCCGCTCGCTGCTGCAGGGCGAGTCGTCGCTGGCGCTGGCCGGCGGGGTGGCCGTGATGGGCGGGCCGGGCGTCTTCACCGCGTTCAGCAGGCAGCGGGGGCTGTCCGCGGACGGCCGCTGCAAGGCGTTCTCCGCCGCCGCGGACGGCACGGGCTTCGCGGAGGGCGTCGGCGTCCTCGTCCTGGAACGGCTCTCCGACGCCCGCCGCAACGGCCACCGGATGCTCGCCGTCGTCCGGTCCTCCGCCGTCAACCAGGACGGTGCCTCCAACGGGCTCACCGCTCCCAACGGAACGGCGCAGCAGAAGCTGATCCGCCGGGCGCTTGCCGTCGCCGGGCTCGGTCCCGCCGACGTCGACGTGGTGGAGGCGCACGGTACGGGCACCCGCCTCGGCGACCCCATCGAGGCGACCGCGCTCCTGGCCACCTACGGGCAGGGCCGCCCCGCCGGGGCCCCTCTGCTGCTCGGCTCGGTCAAGTCGAACCTGGGGCACACCCAGGCCGCCGCGGGTGTGGCCGGCGTGATCAAGACGGTCCTCGCCATGCGTCACGGTCAGGTGCCCGCGACCCTGCACGTCGACGCCCCCACCCCGCACGCCAACTGGGCGTCCGGCAGCGTGGAACTCGTCACCGAGCCGAGGCCCTGGCCGCGGACCGGCCGCCCTCGCCGGGCGGGCGTCTCCTCCTTCGGCGTCAGCGGCACCAACGCACACGTCATCCTGGAACAGCCGGACGCGGGGGACAGGGCCGAGGACACGGGCCGCGCCCGGGACCCGTACACGGAGGCAGTGCGCACCACCCCCGGGAGGGAGACCACCCACGCCCCCGGAGCCGCCCCGGTCCCGCTCGTCTTCCCGCTGTCAGCCCGCGGTGAAGCCGCCCTGCGGGCCCGCGCGGCCGGCCTGCTGTCCCTTGCCGACGCCACGGAACCGGCCGACCTCGCCCACGCCCTGGCCACCACCCGGGCGGCCCTGCCCGACCGGGCCGTCCTCGTCGCCGCCGACCGGGCCGAGCTGCGGGAGGCGCTCACCGGCGTGGCCTCGGGCAGCACCCCCGCCACCGGTCGGGCGGGCGGCGAACTCGGCTTCCTGTTCACCGGGCAGGGCAGTCAGCGCCCCGGCATGGGCCGCGAACTCGACGCCGCGTATCCCGCGTTCGCCGACGCACTCGACGACGTCTGCGCCCACTTCGACCTCCAGCTGCCCAAGCCCCTCAAGAGCGTCCTGTTCGCCGCGCCGGGCACACCCGACGCGGAACTGCTGCACCGCACCGAGTACGCGCAGCCGGCCCTGTTCGCCGTCGAAGTCGCCCTCCACCGCCTGCTGGAGAGCTGGGGGATGCGCCCCGACCACCTGGCCGGGCACTCCGTCGGCGAGATCGCCGCCGCGCACGTGGCCGGGGTCCTCACCCTGCAGGACGCCACGATCCTCGTCTCCGCCCGCGGCCGGCTCATGCAGGCGCTGCCCGAGGGCGGTGCCATGGTCGCGGTCCGCGCCGGTGAGAGCGACGTCGCGCCGCTGCTCACCGAGCGCACCGGCATCGCCGCCGTGAACGGCCCCGCCTCCGTCGTGATCTCCGGTGACCTGGACGACGTGGAGCGCGTCGCCGGCGAACTCGCCGCCCGCGGACACGACACCAAGCGCCTGCGCGTCAGCCACGCCTTCCACTCACCGCTGATGGAACCGATGCTGGCCGAGTTCCGCCGGGTCGCACAGGTGCTGGACTACGCCGAACCCACCGTGCCGATCGTGTCCACCGTGACCGGCGCCCCCGTCGGCCGCGAACTGTGCGACCCCGAGTACTGGGTGGAACACGTCCGGGCCAAGGTCCGCTTCCACGACGCCGTGCGGTGGCTCGCCGACGCCGGCGTCCGGACGTTCCTGGAGATCGGCCCCGACGCGGTGCTGACCGCCATGGGACCGGACTGCACGGACGCGCCCGGCACCGCCTTCCTGCCGGTGCTGCGGCGTGAGCGGCCCGAGGCCCGCGAGGCCGTCACCGCGCTCGCCGCGGCCCACGCCCGCGGCGTCCCCGTCGACTGGGCACGGCACTACGCCGGCCAGGACGCCCGCCGCGTCGAGCTGCCCGGCTACCCCTTCCAGCGGCGTCGCTTCTGGCTGGAACCAGGCACCTCCGCCGACGCGTCCGGCCTGGGGCAGATCGCGGCCGGACACCCGCTGCTGGCGGCCGTGGTCGCGGTCGGCGCGGAGGGTGTCGTCCTGACCGGACGCCTCTCCACCCGTACCCACCCCTGGCTCGCGGACCACGTGATCGCGGGCCGTGTGCTGATGCCGGGCACCGCCTTCGTCGAACTCGCCCTGCGGGCCGGCGACCAGGTCGGCGCCACCGACCTGGAGGAACTCACCCTCGGCGCACCGCTGGTGCTCGCCCCGGACGAGGACGTCGCCGTCCAGGTGGCTGTCGGGGAACCCGACGACACCGGTCGCCGTACCGTCACCGTCCACTCGCGCGCCGACGAGGACGCACCCTGGGCCCGGCACGCGGCCGGGGTGCTCACCGACACAGCTCCGCCTGCCGCCGGCACCGAGCCGGGCGCATGGCCGCCGCCGGACGCCGAACCCCTGGACACCACAGAGGTCTACGCGGACCTCGCCGGCCAGGGCTACGCCTACGGCCCCGTCTTCCAGGGCCTGCGCGCCGCCTGGCGGCACGGCGAGCACGTCCTCGCCGAGGTCGCCCTGCCCGAGGACGCCACCGCGGACGCCGGGCGCTTCGGGCTCCATCCCGCGCTGCTGGACGCCGCGCTGCACGCCGCCGACCTCGACGCCCCGCCGCGCGGAGAGGTGCTGCTGCCGTTCGCCTGGACCGGCGTCCGCCTGCACGCCACCGGAGCCTCTGCTCTGCGCGTACGGATCACCCGTGGCGACGGCGACACCATCGGTCTGCACCTCGCGGACACCGCCGGCGCCCCCGTCGCCGACATCGAGGCCATGACCTCCCTGCCCGTACCGGACGACGACGTCCTGTATTCCGTGCGGTGGTCGTCGCACCCCCGGCCGCTGACCACCGCGCCCCTGCGCACCGCCGTCCTCGACGGCGTCCCCCGCCCGGACGGACCGCCGGACGCCGATCCCTTCGAGGACCCGCTCGCCCGTGCCGTGGACGCGCTGCTCGACGCCCCCGCGCCGGACGCCGTGGTGTACCGCCCGGCCGGCCCGGCGGGCCCCGACGCCGCCGACGCGCGCGCCCACGTGCTGGGAACCCTGCGCCTGCTGCAGACCTGGCAGTCGGACGAGCGGGCGGCCGGTGCCCGCCTCGTCCTCATCACCGGGCCCGGCAGTCCCGCCCACGCCGCGGTACGCGGCTTGGTCCGCTCGGCACAGGCCGAGAACCCCGGCCGCTACGTCCTCGTCGAACACGACAGCCTGCCCTCCGAGGCCGAGCTGCGCCAGGTGCTCGCCACCGGAGAACCCGAACTCTCCCTCACCGAGGGCCGGTTCGCCGTACCGCGGTTGACCGCCGAAGCGACCGCCGCACCCCGGCCGGCCGCCGACTGGGGCACGGTCCTGATCACCGGCGGCACCGGCGGGCTCGGAGCCCTGCTCGCCCGCCACCTGGTGCGCGCCCACGGTGTGCGCCGGCTGGTCCTCGCCGGCCGCCGGGGGCACGCTCCCGAACTGCACGCCGAGCTGACCGGGCTGGGGGCCGAAGTGACCGTCGCCGCCTGCGACGTCGGAGACAGGGACGCGCTGCGCGACCTGCTGGCCCGGCACCCGGTCGACTCCGTCGTCCACGCCGCGGGCACCGTGCGCGACGGCATCGTCGAGAGCCTCACCGAGGAAATGATCGACGAGGTCTTCCACGCCAAGGCCTCCGGCGCCTGGCACCTGCACGAACTCACCCTCGACCGGAACCTGTCCCACTTCGTGCTGTTCTCCTCCCTCGCCGCCGTCCTCGACGGACCGGGCCAGGGCAACTACGCCGCCGCCAACGCCTACCTGGACGCCCTCGCCGTGCACCGGGAGGCGCACGGACTGCCCGCCACGGCCCTCGCCTGGAGCCTGTGGGCCACCGGCACCGGCATGGGCGCCGCGCTGGACGCCGCCGCCCTGGAGCGAGTGGCCGCGTACGGTGTCCCAGGACTGTCCGCCGAGCACTCCCTGCGGCTCTTCGACGCCGCCGTCCGTTCCGGCAGTCCCCACCTCGTCCCCGTGGAGATCGACGCCGCCGCCGTACGCCGCCGGCCCGACGGCCCGCCGCCGCTGCTGAGCGCTCTCGTCCGTCCCGTCCCCCGCCGGGCCGCCGCCCACACGGCGCCCCACCAGGAGCGCGGGCCGGCGCAACTGCCGCCCGCCGACCGGGAACGCGCCCTGCTGGACCTGGTCCGCACCGAGGTGGCCGCGGTCCTGCGGCACGACTCCCCGTCCGCCATCGACCCCCGGCGGGCCTTCACCGAGCTGGGCTTCGACTCCCTGGGAGCCGTCGAACTGCGCAACCGGCTCAACACCGTCACCGGACTGCGGCTGCCTGCCACCCTCGTCTTCGACCACCCCACCTCCCGTGCACTCGCCGAGCACATCCGGGACGCCCTCTTCGGCACCGCACGGCCGGCCGGCGAGCCCGCCGCCGGACCGCGCCCCGCCGAGGGCGACGACCCCGTCGTCATCGTCGGCATGGGCTGCCGCTACCCCGGCGGCGTCCGCTCCCCGGAAGACCTGTGGCGACTGGTCGCCGAAGGCGTCGACGCGGTCGGCGGCTTCCCCGCCGACCGCGGCTGGGACACCGACAGCCTGTACGACCCCGAGCCCGGCACCCCCGGCCGCACGTACACCCGCGAGGGCGCCTTCCTCTACGACGCGGCCGACTTCGACCCCGGCTTCTTCGGCATCGGCCCGCGCGAGGCCACCGCCATGGACCCGCAGCAGCGCCTGCTCCTCGAGGTCTCCTGGGAGGCCCTGGAGCGCTCCGCCATCGACCCGGCGACTCTGCGCGGCTCACGCACCGGCGTGTTCGCGGGCGTCATGTACCACGACTACGGCACCTGGCTGACCGAGGTCCCCGACGACCTCGCCGCCTACCTCGGCAACGGCAGTCTGGGCAGCGTCGTCTCCGGCCGGGTCGCCTACGCGCTCGGCCTTGAGGGCCCGGCCGTCACGGTCGACACCGCCTGCTCCTCCTCGCTGGTCACCCTGCACCTGGCCGCGCAGGCCCTGCGGCAGGGCGAGTGCGATCTCGCCCTGGTCGGCGGCGTCACCGTCATGTCGACCCCCGACACCTTCGTCGACTTCGCCCGGCAGCGCGGCCTGGCCGCCGACGGCCGCTGCAAGTCGTTCGCCGCGGCCGCCGACGGCACCGGCTGGGGCGAGGGCGTCGGCATGCTCGTCGTCGAGCGTCTCTCGGACGCCCGCCGCAACGGCCACCGGGTGCTGGCCACGGTGCGCGGCTCCGCCGTCAACTCCGACGGGGCCTCCAACGGACTGACCGCTCCCAACGGCCCCTCCCAGCAGCGCGTGATCCGCGCCGCGCTGAGCGCCGCCGGGCTCACCCCCGCCGACGTCGACGCCGTCGAGGCGCACGGCACCGGCACCACGCTCGGCGACCCGATCGAGGCCCAGGCACTGCTGGCCACCTACGGACAGGAGCGGCCCGACGACGAGCCGCTGTGGCTGGGCTCCGTCAAGTCCAACATGGGCCACACCCAGGCCGCCGCGGGGGTGGCCGGCATCATCAAGATGGTCATGGCGATGCGGCACGGCACCCTGCCGCGCACCCTCCACGTCGACGCGCCCTCGCCCCAGGTGGACTGGACGGCGGGCGCGGTGCGGCTCCTCACCGAGGAGCGGCCCTGGCGGGCCCCGGACCGGCCGCGCCGCGCCGGGGTCTCCTCCTTCGGGATCAGCGGCACCAACGCCCACGTCATCCTGGAGGAGTTCACCGGAGGCGATCCGGAGACCGCGGAGCCAGACCCGGCCACCGTGCCGCCTGTGCTCGCCCTCGCGGTCTCCGCGCGCTCCTCCATGGCGCTGCGAGGCCAGGCCGCCCGTCTCCGGGACCTGACCGCCGTGCCCGCGGACGTCGGCCTGGCCCTCGCCACCACCCGCGGCACCCACCCGTACCGCGCCGTCGTCCTGGCCGCCGACGGGCGGAGGACCACCGAAGCGCTGGATGCCCTGGCCCGTGGACACGAGGCGCCCGGACTGCTCGTCACCGGCGCCGCCACAGACGGCACCCTCGCCCACCTGTTCTCCGGACAGGGCGCCCAGCGGCCCGGCATGGGCCGCGACTGGTACGACACCTACCCGGTCTACGCCGAACACTTCGACCGAGTCGCCGAACTCTTCGCCAAGCACCTCGAGCGGCCGCTCGCCGAGGTGGTCCTCGGCGACCACCCCGCCGTACTGGAGCAGACCGCCTACACCCAGGCAGCCCTGTTCACCACCCAGGTCACTCTCTACCGCCTGCTGGAGTCCTTCGGGGTGCGGCCCGCCTGGCTGGCCGGCCACTCCGTCGGTGAGTTCGCCGCCGCGCACGTCGCCGGGGTCTGGTCACTGCAGGACGCGGTGACCGCGGTCGCGGCACGCGGACGCCTCATGCAGGCGCTGCCCGCGGGCGGCGCGATGATCGCCGTACAGGCCTCGGAGGAGGAGGTGGCGCCGCTGCTGAACGAACGGTGCGGCATCGCCGCAGTCAACGGCCCGCGCGCCGTGGTCCTCTCCGGGGAGGAGGACGCAGTCACCGCCGTCGCCGCACATTTCACCACCACCCGGCGGCTGCGCGTCTCGCACGCCTTCCACTCGCCCCGCATGGAGCCCATGCTGGAGGAGTTCCGCCGGGTCATGGCGGCCCTCCCGGCCGCGGACCCGGCCCTGCCGATCGTCTCCACCCTCACCGGTGTCCAGGCCACGGCAGCCGAACTGGGCTCCGCCGACTACTGGGTGCGGCACGTACGGCAGACCGTGCGCTTCGCGGACGCCGTCCGGACGCTGGCCGCACAGGGCGTCGACACCTTCCTCGAACTGGGCGCCGCGCCCGTCCTGTCGGCGATGGGCCCGGACTGCCTCGCCGACGCCGAGGGCACCGCGTTCGTCCCCACGGCCCGCAAGGACACCGCCCAGGTCCCCGGCCTGCTCGCCGCCCTGGCCGCCGTGCACACGCGGGGCACGGACGTCGACTGGTCTGTCCTGTACGACGGTTACGCGGGACGCCGCACCGAACTCCCCAGCTACGCCTTCGAGCACCGCCACTACTGGCTGCCGACCACCGCCGCCCGGGGCGACGCCGCCGGGCACGGTCTCGCCACCGCCGACCACCCGTACGTCAGTGCCCGCCTGGACCTGCCCGGTGACGCCGGACTGCTGCTCACGGGACGGATCTCCACCGCCACCCACCCGGTGCTCGCCCAGCACGCCGTGCTCGGCTCGGTGCTGGTACCCGGCGCCGCCCTGGTCGACCTCGCCCTGCACGCCGGCCGGCTGACCGGCCGGCCCGTCCTGGAGGAACTCACCCTCCAGGCCCCGCTGGCGCTGCCCGGGGACCACGCCGTACGCCTCCAGGTCGCCGCGCGGCCCGACGGCTCCGTGGAGATCCACTCCCGGCCCGAGAACGCCGCCGAGGACGAGGACTGGACGCGGCACGCGACCGGCACCCTCACCGGCACCGAAACCGGCACCGGCACTCTCACCGGCACCGAAACCGCCGCCTGGCCGCCACCGGGAGCCGTCCCGCTCGACACCGACGGCCTCTACCCGGGCCTGCACGGCGCGGGCTACGACTACGGCCCCGTATTCCGCGGCGTGCGGGCCGCCTGGCGGCTCGGCGAAACCGTCCTGGCCGAGCTGGAACTGCCCGCCGACGCCCGGCAGGACGCCGCCCGGCACACCCTGCACCCCGCGCTGCTGGACTCCGCCCTGCACGCCACGTCCCTCACCGAGGAGGGCCCCGGCGACGACACGCCCCCCGGCACGATCGCCCTCCCCTTCGCCTGGACCGGTGTCACCGCGCACGCCCGGGGGGCGCTCACCGCCCGCGTCCGCGTCACCCGGGGCGAGGACGGCACACGGCTCGACCTGACGGACACCGAGGGCAGGCCGCTGGCCACCGTCGAGTCCTACGTCACCCGCCCCGTCACCGCCGACCGGCTCACCGGACGCGCGCGTTCCCTCTACGTCGCCGAGCACGAACCGCTGCCGGAGTCCGCCGGGCGGCCCGAGCGCCGCACCTGGGCCGTGCTCGGCCCGGACGACGCCGGCCTCGACGCCCCCGCCCACCCGAGCCTGTCCGCGATCGACGGTTCCGCGCCCGAGGTCGTCGTCCTCCCGGTGCGCGCCCCGCACACCGACGGGGAGCAGCTGCCGCTGGACCTGCGCACCACGCTGGACGCGACGCTCGCGACCGTCCAGGAGTGGTTGGGCGACGAGCGGTGGGCCGACTCGGTGCTGATGGTGCTCACTGCCGGCACCCTCACCGACGCCGCCGTGCACGGACTCGTACGGGCCGCGCAGGCCGAGGACCCGGGCCGGATCGTCCTCGTCGGCCGGAACGGGCCCGACAGCCCCGTACCCGACCGTGCCGCGCTGGCCGCCGTCCTCGACTCCGGCGAGCGGGAGGTGCTGTGGCGGGACGGCCGGGCCCACGCCCCCCGCCTGACGCGCGCCGCGGATCCGGACACACCGCGCCCCGCCCGCCCCTGGGGCACCGTACTCGTCACCGGCGGCACCGGAGGACTCGGCGCCCTGGTGGCCCGTCACCTCGTCACCCGGCACGGCGTCACCCGCCTGGTCCTCGCCGGCCGGCGAGGACCCTCCGCCCCCGGCGCCGCCGGACTGGCACAGGAACTGGCCGCCCTGGGCGCCCGAACCGACCTCGTCGCCTGCGACGTCGCCGACCGGGCCGCACTAGCCGCGCTGCTGGCGGCCCACCCCGTCGACAGCGTCGTGCACACCGCCGGCGTCCTCGACGACGGGCTGGTGCCCTCCCTGACCCCCGAGCGTTTGGACACCGTGCTCCGGCCCAAGGCGGACGCCGCCTGGCACCTGCACCAGCTCACCCTCGACCGTGACCTGTCCCACTTCGTGCTGTTCTCCTCGGCCGCCGGCACCATCGACGCCGCGGGCCAGGGCAACTACGCCGCCGCCAACACCTTCCTCGACGCCCTGGCCGCATACCGCGCCGCCCGGAACCTGCCCGCCACCTCGCTCGCCTGGGGCCTGTGGTCCGGCGGCGGCATGGGAGCCGGCCTCGACCTGGACGACGTACAGCGCATCGAACGGTCCGGTATCGGCGCGCTCGACCCGGCCGAGGGGCTGGAACTGTTCGACGCGGCCCTGGAGTCCGGGATCCCCGCCCTGGTGCCGGTCCGGCTGGACGACGCCGCCCTGCGCCGCCGCGGCGACGACGTACCCCCCGTGCTGCGCACCCTGGCCGGTGTCACCGCCCGCGTCGCGCACGACGACCGGGCCCGCACCCTCGGGGAGCGCCTGGCCGGGCTGCCGGAGGCCGACCACGGGCACACCGTGCTCGAAGCGGTCCGCAGCGAGGTCGCCGCGGTCCTCGGCCATGACGGTCCCGCGGCCGTCGACCCCCGGCGCGCCTTCACCGAGCTGGGCTTCGACTCACTCGCCGCGGTCGAACTGCGCAACCGGCTCAACGCCGTCAGCGGACTGCGCCTGCCCTCCACCCTCATCTTCGACTACGCCACCCCGACGGCCCTGGCGGACCACCTGCTCGACCGGCTCGCCCCGGACTCCGGCCCGGAACCGGCCGGGCACCGGCCCGACGACGAGGTGCGGGACCTCATCGCCAGGATCCCGGTCGCGAGGATGCGCGAGGCAGGACTGCTCGACGGACTGCTGAAGCTGTCCGGCCCGGCGCCGGCCGAGGCCGCCGCCGAGCCGGCCATGGACATCAAGTCCATGGCCGTGGCCGACCTGGTGCGCGCCGCCCTGAACCGCAGCAGTCCCCGGTGACCCGCCCCGGTGCCGGACGACGCGCCGCGTCCGGCACCGGCGATCCGCGCCCGGCGCACCTCCACCCCATCGCATCATCAGCGCCGTCGAGTCAGCAGGGAGCGACACCGACCGTGGACACATCCGTCGAGCAGATCGTCGAGGCGCTGCGCGAGGCCATGCTCGAGAACGAGCGGCTCCGCCGGCACAACGACCGGATCTCCGAAGCCGCGCACGAGCCCGTCGCCGTCGTCGCCATGAGCTGCCGCTACCCCGGCGGCGTCAGCACACCCGAACAGCTGTGGCAGTTGGTCGACGCCGGAGCGGACGCCGTGGGCGACTTCCCCGCCGACCGCGACTGGGACGTCGACGCCATCTACGACCCCGACCCCGACGCTCCCGGCCGCACCCATGTGCGCGAGGGCGGATTCCTCCACGACGCGCCGCGGTTCGACCCGGGATTCTTCGGTATCAGCCCGCGCGAGGCCGTCGCCATGGACCCGCAGCAGCGGCTGCTGCTGGAAACCGCCTGGGAGGCGTTCGAACGCGCCGGCATCGACCCGCACACCCTGCGCGGCAGCCGCACCGGCATCTACGCGGGCGTCATGTACCACGACTACGGCAGCTGGCTCACGGACGTTCCCGAGGGCGTCGAGGGCTACCTCGGGAACGGCAACCTCGGCAGCGTCGCCTCCGGTCGCGTGTCCTACACCCTCGGCCTGGAGGGCCCGGCCGTCACCGTCGACACCGCCTGCTCCTCCTCACTGGTCGCCCTCCACCTGGCCGTCCAGGCCCTGCGCACCGGTGAGTGCGGTCTCGCCCTGGCCGGCGGGGTGACCGTCATGTCCACCCCGGACACGTTCATCGACTTCTCCCGTCAGCGCGGCCTCGCCCTGGACGGCCGCTGCAAGTCCTTCGCGGAGGGCGCGGACGGCACCGGCTGGGGCGAGGGCGTGGGCATGCTGCTGCTGGAGCGGCTGAGCGACGCCCGCCGCAACGGCCACCGCGTGCTCGCCCTGGTGAAGGGCACCGCCGTCAACCAGGACGGCGCCTCCAACGGGCTGACCGCCCCCAACGGCCCCTCCCAGCAGCGCGTCATACGCGCCGCCCTCGCCAACGCCCGCCTGGAACCGCACCAGGTGCACGCCGTGGAGGCGCACGGCACCGGCACCCCGCTCGGCGACCCGATCGAGGCGCAGGCCCTCATGGCCACCTACGGCCAGGACCGCGAGGAACCGCTCTGGCTGGGCTCGGTGAAGTCCAACATCGGGCACACGCAGGCCGCCGCCGGAGTCGCCGGCGTCATCAAGATGGTGATGGCCATGCGCCACGGCCGGCTGCCCCGGACCCTGCACGCCGAACGGCCCACCTCCCAGGTCGACTGGGAGGCCGGCGCCGTCGAGCTGCTCGCCGAACCGCGCGAGTGGCCCGCCACCGGCGAGCCCCGCCGTGGCGCGGTGTCCTCCTTCGGGATCAGCGGCACCAACGCCCACGTCATCGTCGAGGCGGCCCCCGACCCCGAGCCGCGCGCCGAGGAGCCGGTCTGGGACCGGCCGCTGCCGCTGGTGCTGTCCGCCCGTGACGAGCCGGGACTGGCCGCGCAGGCCCGCCGCCTTCTGGACCACCTCGCCACCGGCACGGATCCCGTGCCCGACGTCGCCCACGCCCTGGCCACCGCCCGCGCCGCCCTGGACCGGCGGGCCGTCGTCGTCGGCGCGGACCTGAGCGCCGTGACCGCCGGCCTCACCGCCCTGGCCGAGAGCGACCCTGCGTCCGGTGCGGTGCGCGGCACTCCGGCGGGGGAGTCCCGCGTCGCGTTCGTCTTCCCCGGGCAGGGCTCCCAGTGGGCCGGCATGGCAGCCGACCTCCTGGACGCCTCTCCGGTGTTCGCCGCCACCATGGCCGACTGCGCCGAGGCGCTCGCCCCCTTCACCGACTGGGATCTCATCGAGACCGTGCGCGAACGCCGCCCGCTGGACCGGGTGGACGTCGTACAGCCCGCGCTGTGGGCGATCATGGTGTCGCTGGCCGAGGTGTGGCGCGCCCACGGGGTGCGTCCCGCCGCCGTCATCGGCCACTCCCAGGGTGAGATCGCCGCCGCCTGCGTGGCCGGCGCGCTCAGCCTCTCCGACGGCGCGCGCGTCGTGGCCCTGCGCAGCCGGGCCATCGCCGAGGCGCTCTCCGGCCGGGGCGGCATGATGTCGGTGGCCCTGCCCGAGTCCCGGGCACGCGAACTCGTCGCCGCCCACGAGGGGCGGGTCTCCGTGGCCGCGGTCAACGGCGCCTCCTCCGTGGTGCTCTCCGGGGACACCGACGCCCTCGACGCCCTGCGCGAGACGATCGTCGCCGACGGCGGACGCGCCAAGCGGCTGCCGGTGGACTACGCCTCGCACTGCGCCCACGTCGAGTCGATCCGCGAACGGCTCCTCACCGACCTCGCGGACGTACGGGCGCGAGCCGCGGACGTGCCGTTCTACTCCACCGTCACCAACGGCGTCCTGGACACCACCACGCTGGACGCCGGCTACTGGTACACCAACCTGCGCCGGAGCGTCCTGTTCGAGCCGACCACCCGGTCCCTGCTGGACGCCGGCTACGGGGTGTTCGTCGAGTGCAGCCCGCACCCCGTCCTGCTCAACAGCATCGAGGAGACCGCCGACGCCGCGGACGCGGTCGTCACCGGTCTCGGTTCGCTGCGCCGCGACGACGGAGGCGCCGAACGCCTGCTCACCTCGCTGGGCGAGGCGTTCGTGGCGGGCGTCCCGGTCGACTGGTCCCCGGCGTTCGCAGGGATGCCGGTGCGGCCCGCGGACCTGCCCACCTACGCCTTCCAGCGTGAGCGCTACTGGCTCGGCCGGTCCGCGGCCGCCGGGGACGTCACCGCCGCCGGGCTCGAGAGCGCCGGCCATCCGCTGCTCGGCGCGGCCGTCCCGGTCGCGGGCGGCGGCACCCTGTTCACGGGCCGGCTCTCGCTGTCCACCACACCCTGGCTGGCCGACCACGCAGTCTCCGGCGCCGTCCTGCTGCCCGGTACCGCGCTCGTGGAGCTGGCGCTGAGCGCGGGCCACGACCTCGGTTGCGGACACATCGCCGAACTCACCCTGCAGACACCCCTGATGCTGCCCGAGCGCGGCGCCGCCCAGCTCCAGCTGCATGTGGCCCCTGCCGACGACCACGGGCACCACGCGGTGACCGTTCACTCACGCCCCGAAGGCACCGACAAGGCAGCCTGGACCCTGAACGCCTCGGGCCTGCTCGCCCCGCAGACCGCGCCGCCCGCCTTCGACCTCGCGGCCTGGCCGCCCCACGGCGCCGCACCGGTCCCGGTGGACGACGCCTACGCCCGGCTGGCGGCCCTCGGCTACGACTACGGGCCGGCCTTTCAGGGCCTGCGCGCGGCCTGGCGCCGCGGCGACGAGACGTACGCCGAGGTCGAACTGCCCGGTGAGGCAGGCGGCTTCGGCCTCCACCCGGCGCTGTTCGACGCCGCCCTGCACGCCGACGGCCTCGACGCGCACGGCCAGGAGACGGCCCGGCTGCCCTTCGCCTGGACCGGTGTGTCGCTGTACGCGGCAGGGGCCACCGCCCTGCGGGTCCGCCTCCGCGGCGGCGACACGCTCTCCCTGGAACTGGCCGACCCCACCGGCGCACCGGTCGCCTCCGTCGAGGCCCTGGTCTCCCGCCCGGTCGACGGCCGGGCGCTGGCCTCCCCGGTCCACGCCGACGACCTGTACCGGCTGGACTGGCCCGTGGTACCCGTACCGGATGCGGCGACTCCCGCTCACGCCGTACTGGACGAGAGGGGCGCGGCCGCGCTCGCACCGCTGCCCGACTGGGTGGTACTGCCGGTGGCCGGCGGCGACGACCCGGTGGCCTCGGTGCGCGAGGCGACCGGACGGGTCCTGACCGCCCTGCAGGGCTGGCTGGCGGACGACCGGACGGTCGCCGCCCGTCTGCTGGTCCTCACCCGCGGCGCGGTCACCACCGGCGAGGAGGGCGCCGGCGATCTGGCGGGTGCCGCCGTGTGGGGCCTCGTCCGCGCCGCCCAGGGCGAACACCCGGACCGCGTCGTCCTCGTCGACAGCGCCCCCGGCACGGCGGACGGCGACGACGGTGACCGGATCGCCGCCGCGGTGCACGCCGCCGCGGCGAGCGGCGAACCGCAGCTGGCCCTGCGCGCGGGCACCGTCCGGGTGCCCCGGCTGGCCCGCGCCGTCGTACGGGGGAGCGCCACCCCGCTCGACCCCGACGGCACCGTACTGATCACGGGCGGCACCGGCGTGCTCGGCGCCGTGGTCGCCCGGCACCTGGCCACCGGACACGGCGTGCGCCGGCTGGTCCTGGCCGGGCGCAGCGGCACCGCCGCGGACGACTTCGCCGATCTCGCCGAGCAGGGCGTCCAGGTCGTCGTCGCCCGCTGCGACGCCGCCGAACGCGACGAGCTGGCCGCGCTCCTGACCGACGTACCCGCGGCGCATCCCCTGACCGCCGTGGTGCACCTCGCGGGCGTCCTCGACGACGGGCTGGTCACCGACCAGACACCCGAACGCCTGGACGCCGTGCTGCGGCCCAAGGCGGACGCCGCCTGGAACCTGCACGAGCTCACCCGGGACATGGATCTCGCGGCGTTCGTGCTGTTCTCCTCGGCCGCCGGCACCGTCGACGGAGCCGGACAGTCCGGATACGCCGCCGCCAACGCTTTCCTCGACGCCCTCGCCGCGCACCGGGTCTCCCTGGGGCTGTCGGCGCTCTCGCTGGCCTGGGGCTTCTGGGAACAGCGCACCGGCATGACCGCCCACCTCACCGACGCCGACGTCGAGCGCATGACGCGCGCGGGAGTCCGGCCCCTGCCCACCGAGGAGGGACTGCGGCTGCTCGACACCGCGCTCGCCGCCGACGAGCCGCTGCTGCTGCCCATCGGCCTGGACCTGCGTGCCCTGCGCGGCGCCGACGGTGTCCCGGCCCTGCTGCGCGGTCTGGTGCCCGCCCCCGCCCGCCGGTCCGCGGCCGCCAGGGCAGCCGGCGTCTCCCTGGCCGACCGGCTGGCCGCTCTGGGCCCCGCCGAACGGGACGCGGAGCTGATGGAGCTGATCCGCACCCAGGTGGCCGCGGTCCTCGGTCACGGAACCGACATGGTGCTGGACCCGCGCCGCTCCTTCCGCGAAGCCGGATTCGACTCGCTGACCGCGGTCGAACTGCGCAACCGTCTGGGCGGCGCCGTCGGCCTGCGGCTGCCCGCCACCCTCGTCTTCGACCACCCGGACGCCGACGCACTGGTGCGATACCTGAGGACGGAACTCCTCGGCGACGCCGCGGACGCCCCCGGCACCGCGACACCGGAGACGGCGTACGCGGCGGACGAACCTGTGGCGATCGTCGGCATGGCCTGCCGCTACCCCGGTGGTGTCACCACCCCCGAGGAGTTCTGGCGGCTGCTCGCCGACGGCGGGGACGGCATCGGCGACTTCCCGGACGACCGGGGATGGGACCTGGACACCCTGTACGACCCGGAGCCCGGCAAGCCGGGCCACTGCAGCACACGCTCGGGCGGATTCCTCTACGACGCCGCCGACTTCGACCACGACTTCTTCGGCATCGGCCCCCGTGAGGCCCTCGCCATGGACCCGCAGCAGCGGCTGCTGCTGGAAACCTCCTGGGAGGCACTGGAGCGCGCCGGCATCGACCCGCACAGTGTGCGCGGCAGCCGCACCGGGGTGTTCGCCGGCGTCATGTACCACGACTACGGCAGCCGGCTGCGCGACGTCCCCGAGGCCGTCCGCGACTACCTCGGCAACGGAAGCCTCGGCAGCGTCGTCTCGGGCCGGGTCGCCTACGCCCTCGGTCTGGAGGGGCCCGCCCTCACCGTCGACACGGCCTGCTCCTCGTCGCTGGTCGCGCTGCACCTCGCCGCGCAGGCGCTGCGACGGGGCGAGTGCACCCTGGCGATGGCGGGCGGAGTCTCCGTGATGTCGACCGTCGACACGTTCGTCGACTTCAGCAGGCAGCGCAATCTCGCCGCGGACGGCCGCGTCAAGTCCTTCGCCGAGGAGGCGGACGGCACGGCCCTGTCGGAGGGCGCCGGTGTGCTGGTGTTGGAGCGGTTGTCGGATGCTCGGCGGTGGGGGCATCGGGTGTTGGCGGTGGTGCGGGGTAGTGCGGTGAATCAGGATGGTGCGTCGAATGGTCTGACGGCGCCGAATGGTCCGTCGCAGCAGCGGGTGGTGCGGCAGGCGTTGGTGTCGGCGGGGGTGTCGGGTGCTGATGTGGATGTGGTGGAGGGGCATGGTACGGGGACGGAGTTGGGTGATCCGATCGAGGCTCAGGCGTTGCTGGCTACGTATGGTCAGGATCGGCCGGGGGGGCGTCCGTTGTGGTTGGGGTCGGTGAAGTCGAATATCGGTCATGCGCAGGCGGCTGCGGGTGTGGCGGGTGTGATGAAGATGGTGTTGGCGTTGGGGGAGGGTGTGTTGCCCCGGACGTTGGGTGTGGGTGTGCCGTCGCGGAAGGTGGAGTGGGGTGTGGGGCGGGTTCGGTTGCTGGAGGAGGAGCGTTTGTGGGTGCGGGGTGAGCGGGTGCGTCGTGCGGGGGTGTCGTCGTTCGGGATCAGCGGGACCAACGCGCACGTGATCCTGGAGGAGGCCCCAGACGACGACACCGGCCCCCACACCGAGGCCGGGATCCAGGCCCCCCTGCTGCCCGTGGTCCTCTCCGGCGCCACCCCCGGGGCACTGGCCGACCAGGCCGACCAGCTGCGCGCCGTCGCCGACGAGCGGATCACCGACCTCGTCCACTCGCTGTCCACGGGCCGTGCCGCCCTCACCCACCGCGGCGCGGTCGTCGCCCGTGACCGGGACGAACTGCTGGCCGGCCTGACCGCGCTGGCCGACGGTGCCACCAGCGACACCGTCGTGCGCGGCCGGCCCGTCGCCGGCCGCACCGCCTTCCTGTTCACCGGGCAGGGCGCCCAGCGGGCAGGCATGGGCCGTGGCCTGTACGACGCCCACCCCGCCTTCCGGCGGGCACTGGACGAGGTGTGCGAGGCCCTGGACGCCCACCTGGACCGGCCGCTGCGCGAGGTCATGTGGGCCGCACCGGGAACCGACGCAGCCGAGTCGCTCGATCAGACGCTCTACACCCAGAGCGCCCTGTTCGCGGTGGAAACGGCCCTGTACCGCCTCCTGGAGTCCTACGGCATCCGCCCGGACCGGCTGGCCGGACACTCCATCGGCGAACTGACCGCGGCCCACGTCGCCGGCGTCTGGGACCTCGCGGACGCGGCCCGGCTGGTCACCGCGCGCGGCCGGCTCATGCAGGCCCTGCCCGAGGGCGGCGCCATGCTCGCCGTGGACGCGACCGAGGCCGAGGTGCTGCCGCACCTCGGCCCCGACGTGTCCCTGGCCGCCGTCAACGGCCCGCGCGCGGTCGTGGTCTCCGGTACGCGGGCGGCGGTGGAGGCGGTCGCCGCCGCCTTCGCCGACCGCCGCACCAAGCGGCTGCGGGTCAGCCACGCCTTCCACTCGCCCCTGATGGACCCGATGCTGGCCGAGTTCGAGAAGACCGCTCGCGAACTGAGTTACGCCACGCCCACGATCCCCGTCGCCTCCGACGTCGTCGGCACGTACGCCACCGAGGACGAGCTGTGCTCGCCCGAGTACTGGGTGCGTCACGTCCGGGAGACGGTCCGCTTCGGGGACGTGATCCGCGCCCTGGAGGACGACGGCGTCCGCACCTTCCTCGAACTCGGCCCCGACGCCGTCCTGTCGGCCATGGGCGCGCACGCCCTCGCCGACCCGGAGCGGTCGGTGTTCGTGCCGGCCCTGCGCCGTGAGCGCGACGAGGAGGTGACGCTCGCCGGGCTCGTCGCCGCCGCGCACGTCCGTGGCCTGCCCATCGACTGGCGGGGAGTTCACGCCGGGACCGACGCCCGCCGCGTCGACCTGCCGACGTACGCCTTCCAGCGGCAGCGGCTCTGGCTGACGGACGGGCCCGGGACGGCCACCGACGCCTGCGGGCTCGGCCAGTCGCCCGCCGGGCACCCGATGCTCGGAGCCGTCCTCACCCTGGCCGCCGCCGACACCGTCGCGCTGACCGGCCGCCTCTCCCTGGCCACCCACCCCTGGCTGGCCGACCACGCCGTCGCGGGAGTCGTCCTGCTCCCCGGCAGCGCCTTCGTGGAACTCGCCCTCCAGGCCGGCGACCGCGCAGGCTGCCCGCACGTGGAGGAACTCACCCTGGAGCGGCCGCTGGTACTTCCCCGGCACGGTTCCGTGCACCTCCAGGTGACCGCCGAGGCTCCCGGCACCGACGGACGCAGGCAACTGGCCGTGCACGCCCGGCCCGAGGGCACCGACGACGACTGGACCCGGCACGCCACCGGAGTCCTCGCCCCGCAGACCGCTCCCGAACCGGCCCCCGTCGCCGTGTGGCCGCCCGAAGGTGCCGTCCCCGTCGAGGTGAGCGGTCTGTACGGCCACCTCGCCGAGCAGGGGTACGGCTACGGCCCGCTGTTCCGCTGCCTGCGCGCCGCCTGGCGGCTCGGGGACGAGGTCTTCGCCGAACTCGCCCTCCCCGACGCCGACGCGGCCGACGGTTTCGGACTGCACCCGGCACTCCTCGACTCCGCGCTCCACGCCATCGACCTGCTCGACGGCCAGGACCCGGCCGTCATGACCCTGCCCTTCGCCTGGGAGGGCGTCACCCTGCACGCCACCGGCGCCACCGCCCTGCGGCTGCGGCTCACCCCGCACGGCACCGACCACATGACCCTGGCCCTGTACGACACCTCGGGCGCACCGGTCGCCGAGGCGGCGTCGCTGCGCATCCGCCAGGTGACGGCCGAGCAGCTGAATGCCTCCGCCTCCGCCCCCGGTGACCTGTTCACCGTGCGCTGGACCCCGGGGGAGGTGACCGCCGACGGGGCGGCGGCCGAGCCCCGCACCCTGACCGTGGCCCTGGACGACGCCTCGGACGCCGACCTGCCGGCCCGGGCCCGCGAGACCGCCGTGCGCACCCTCGCCGCGCTCCAGGAGCACCTGGCCGGACCCGCGGACGGCACCCCCCTGGTCGTCGTCACCCGTTCCGCGGTCGCCGTCACCCCCGACGGGGCGCCGGACCCGGCCCAGGCCGTCATCTGGGGCATGGTGCGGTCGGCCGCCGTCGAGCACCCCGGACGGTTCGTGCTGGCCGACACCGACGGTGACGCCGCCTCGGCCGCGGTCCTGCCGGCCGCCGTCGCGACCGGCGCGCCCGAACTCGCACTGCGCGGCGGCACGGTGTACACACCGGAGCTGATTCCGGCCGGCCGGCCGGGGACGACGCCTGCCATCCCACTGGACCCGGAGGGCACCGTCCTCATCACCGGCGGAACCGGCAGCCTCGGCCGCCTGCTCGCCCGGCACCTGGCCGAGCACCACGGCGCCCGGCACCTGCTGCTGGTCGGCCGCGGCGGCCGGACACCGGACGCGGAGGGGTACGAGGACCCCGTCGCCCCAGGCGCGCGGATCAGGGTCGCCTCCTGCGACACCACCGACCGCGCCGCCCTGGCCGAACTGCTGGCCTCCGTACCGCAAGCCCATCCGCTGACCGCTGTCGTGCACGCCGCGGGCGTCCTGGACGACGGTCTGCTCACCGACCTCACAGCCGCGCGCATGGAGACGGTGATGCGGCCCAAGACCGACGCGGCCTGGCACCTGCACGAGCTCACCGGACACCTTGACCTGGACGCCTTCGTCCTCTTCTCCTCCGCCGCCGGCACCCTGGGAGCGGCGGGCCAGGCCAACTACGCGGCGGGCAACGCCTTCCTCGACGCCCTCGCCGCGCGGCGGCGGGCGGAGGGGCTGCCCGCCCTGTCGCTGGGCTGGGGTCTGTGGGACACCGGCGACGGCATGGCGGCCGGGCTCGGGGAGGCCGAGATGCGAAGGCTGGCCCGCGACGGCATCCTGCCGCTGCCCGCCGACCGGGCGCTGTCCCTGTTCGACCAGGCCCTGACCACCGAGGGTTCGCTGCTGCTGCCGATGCGCGTCCAGGTCACCGAGGACGCACCGGCCCTCGTCCGTGCGCTGGCACGGACGCCGGCGCCGGCCCGCCGGGCAGCCCGGGCGGTGGAGGCCGCCCCGGAGGCGGCGGAGCCGTTGTCGCGGCGGTTGGCCGCACTCGGAGCCGTGGACGGCAGGCGGCTGCTGGTCGACCTGGTGTGCGGCCACGTGGCCGACGTCCTCGGACACGGCTCCGGCAGTGCCGTCGACCCCGAACGCCCGCTGGGCGACCTCGGTGTGGACTCGCTCGCCGCGCTGGAGCTGCGCAACCGCCTCGGCGCCGAGACAGGGCTGCGGCTGTCCACCACGCTGACCTTCGACTACCCGACGTCCGACGCCCTCGCCGAGCACCTGTTCGAGGAAATGGGCGGGGCCGGGGCCGACGAGGAACTCGTCGACGTCGAGGCCGAGGTGGTACGCCTGGAGACGCTGCTGGGTGCCGCGCTGGGCTCCGACGGGCTCGACGACGAGCGGCGTGCCCGGGTGGCCGTGCGCCTCCGGGCCCTCACCGCCCACTGGGACGGTTCGGGGCATTGGCGGGAACCCGGAAAGGCCGACGACGCCGGAGAGAAGGGGCTGGAGGCGGCCACGGCCGACGAGCTCTTCGGCATCCTCGACGACGAACTCGGCAGCTTCGGCTGACCCGACGACGGGCGGGACGGTGGGACGGGTGAGGCTGGGGTGTGGGATACACCCCAGCCTCACCCCTCCCGTGAGGCCGGGCTTCACCCGTCTCGTGCCCCCGGGCCTGGCTGCGCCGAGCCTGCCGAGGAGCCGCACGGGCCGCACGGCCGCCGTCGGCGACTTGGCCCGGTCGGTCGAAAGGCCCCCTCCGGAGCCTCTGGGGACTCGGGGAGAGGGCCGTGCGGTGCAGGCAGAAGTGGCATCCCGTCGCCACGGGAGCGGGGTGAACCGGGCGGGCCGGGTCGGAGGTCAGCCCGCGGAGGAGTGGGTGGCAGCCCAGCGGTCGGACAGTTTCGGGATGCGGTGCTCCAGCATCTTCGGCGGCAGCTCGGACCGGCTGGCCACGTTCAGCTTGCGGTAGACCCTGGTGAGGTGCTGTTCCACCGTGCTGATCGTGACATGCAGCCGCCCGCTGATCTCGCGGTTGGTGTACCCCAGCGCGGCCAGGCCCGCGACCCGGCACTCCGCGTCGCTCAGGATGGCCGTGCCCTCGGCCTCGGCCCCCTCGGACTGCCCCGGATCCTCCAGCAGGTGCGCGTCGACCGGCGAAGCGACGCTGCAGGCCTCCGCCTCACGGGCCGCCTGGCGGGCGACCAGCCGGGCGCGGGCGTACTCGCCCAGTTCGTAGTGGGCCGCTGACAGGTCGGCGTAGGCCTGGGCAAGGGTGTGCTGGTCGCCGCAGAGCTTGAGCAGGTCGATCGCCTCACGCAGCAGCGAGGCCTGGCGGTGGGGCTTGCTGGTGGCGGCGAGCATGCGCAACGCCATCGCCCGCGCGCGGGAACTGTGACCGCCGGGCAGTCGCAGCTGCTCCTCGGCGCACTCCCGGGCGGTGCGGGCCTTGCCGATCCGCAGATTCGCCAGGGCCAGGTCGGACCGCCAGGGGATGCCCTTCTGCAGGCTGGAGTTTCCCTGCCGCATCAGCCGACTGCACGTCTCGAAGTCGTTGAGCGCGGCGAACGGCCGGTCGGTGACGAGGTAGTGGTGCCCCCGGGCCCGCAGGTACTGGATGCCGAAGACGGTGCGGAACATCGGCTCGGGCACGTCCCGCTTGAGCACCCGCTCGGCCTCGTCGTAGGCGCCCATGGCGGTGTGGGCGAAGATCGCCGTCGACAGCGGAAGCCCGGCGAGGACTCCCCAGCTCTCGTCGTGCAGGCTGCTCAGCGCCGTGTCGGCCCCTTCGGCCGCCTTCGTCATGTCCCCGCGCAGCAGCGCGATCTCCGCCCGTACGCTGCCGAGCAGCGCCTGCCATGTGGTCGCCCGGCGCTCGACCGCGGACTCCAGCAGGGCGTCGCACGCCTCGGCTGCGACCGCGGGCCGGTCGGCGTGGGCGATCGCGAGGAGCGCCATCGCCACCAGCTCCAGGTTGAGGTGGTCGAGTCTGCTGCCCTGCAGTGCCTGGGCCACGGCCGCCGCGGAGTCGTCCGTGGCGACACCGCCGACCAGTATCGCCACCTGCGCGGCCAGTCCGCTGTCGGGAGCCCGCCGACGCAGGTCTTCGCCGGCGCCCTGCGGGCTCCTGGCGGGCAGCCCGACGCCGTAGAACCACTGCCGCACGAACTCGACCTCGACGAGGATCTGCGCGTCGCCCGGAGAGTGCGCGGGCACCAGCGTGGCCACGGTCTCGGCGGCCAATTCGGTGTCGCCCTGCCACAGCATGTGCCTCATGACGGTGGCGGTGTCGCGCATGTTCAGCGCACCGTCCAGCGCGGGCCGGCGCAGCGGCTCCAGGTGGGCGCCCGCCGCGGCTGGGTTCACGCGCCACTCCGCCCGGGCCAGGGCGGCCGACAGGGCGTTGCGCTCCTTCGGGTCGGTGCAGTCGCGCAGCACCAGCTCCAGGTAACTGCTGCACAGCTCCACGTCGTCCGCGGCCAGGGCCTGCTCGGCGGCGGCACGCAGCACGCCAGGGCCCCACGGGTTCGGGACCCGGTCCGCGGCGCGCAGGTGCCGGGCCATGTCACCGGCGGGCGCGCCGGAGCGGTACAGCAGGTCGGCGATGCGTTCGTGCAGTGCGGTGCGCGCGGGGGCGTCCATGTCGTCGAGCACCGCGGTCGCCGCCGCCGGCAGCCGGAAGACGTGACCGTCGAGCAGCCCCACGGAGTTGAGGGCCTCGACGGCCTCCTCGACACCGGTGGGCGAGGTGTCGGCCAGATCGCTCAGAGTGCCGGAGGAAGCGGGTGCGCCGAGGGCGGCGAGCGTCCGGACCACCCGTAGGTGGTGCGGCTCACCGCGGTGCACGAGCGACAGCACCGCCTGGCGGTAGGCGGTGCCGGCGATGGGCCGGTCGGTGTCGTGGCCGAAGCGGGTGCTGTCGTCCAGCAGGGCGTGCACCAGCAGGGGGTTGCCGGCTGTGGCCCGGTGGAAGGCGCGGCCCACCCCGGCCGGCAGGGCGGCACCCGATTGCGCGCCGAGGAGTTCGCCGACACCCCGCTCCGACAGGGGACCGAGACGGGCCCGGCGGTGCGGTCGGCGGATCAGCTCGGCGTGAGCGGCCGAGCACCGGCCGGTGCCGGAATGGCCGGATGTGGTGCACACCACGAGGACGGGCCGGAAGCGGCTCCTGCTCAGCAGATGGACGACGGCGCACAGGGATGCCTCGTCCATGAGGTGGGCGTCGTCCACGGCCACCACCAGGGGGCCGTCGCCCTCTGCGAGCCTCAGCAGCGCCTCTGTCGTGTCCGGCTCCGGAACTTCGCATTCCGTTCCGGCTCGGTACTCCGAATGCCGGGAGAATGCCTCTGCGTGTATGCCGACCCCTTGCGTGGGGTTCAACGGTAGGGGCTGCACCTCACCGTTGCGCAGTAATTGCCGCAGCAGACTCAGCGGCCGGTCCCGCTGGGCCGGGTGTGCCGTGCCGTGGAGTATGCGTGCGTCCGATCGGTCCGGAGCGGCCAGGAATTCGTGCAGGAGCTGGGTCTTCCCGGAACCGGGGCCACCCGTGACTATCACCAGCCGCCCGGATCTTCGAGTGCATTCGGTAAACGACTCGTTAAGTATCTGTAATTCTTTGGAGCGGTCGAAAAGGCGCACGGGGTCCCCCTGTGTCCAGTAACTCACATGGATTCGCGCCAGTCTGGGATGAAATACGGCGATATGGGACCGGTCGGAGTCCCTTGTTCTGCCCGCGTTCTGCTGCCGAGGGTCGCCACTGCGTCGTTGCGGTGGCGGCCTGTCGGGGCTGCGGTCCAACCCTACGACGGTTCCGAATGTGAGAGCAGTAGGAAAGCGTCATTCTTTTGTGTGGCGCGATTCGATCGGTTCGGCAATCCTTTCCGGAGGGAGAGAAAAGAGCTACTCAATCAAATGAATGGCGAGGCTATAGGTCGTTGTCAACGTTGTCAACCAAGCCCTTCCGGAAGTTACTTCCTGTTCATGATGCCTGGCGGGACGGCTTTCCCGGTCGATTGATTTACCGGAAAGTGAAGAAAAGAATCGGGCCGCGACGCGCATGAAACCGGTCACGTTTCCCGTATCGCGCCTGCCCGTTCGGGCACTCCGTCCGGCCGCCCCCTGTACCGGCTCCCGGGCCCTGGGGGCCGTAGGGGTATCAAGCGCCACCGTCCCCTACCTAGCCTCCGTCAACGGAGGGGGAAGCGGACCGGGATCCCGTCCGGAGACAGTCCGCAGGACCGAGGCCCACTTTCGATCCCGATCGGATGGCGCGCTGGTGAACAACGAAGAGCAGCTGCTCGACTACCTCAGGCGTACGACGGCGGATCTGCGCGAGGCACGACGCCGGCTGCGCGAGAACGAACAACGCGCACACGGCCCGGTGGCCATCGTCGGGATCGGCTGCCGCTACCCGGGCGGTGTCTCTTCGCCCGAGGACCTGTGGAACCTGGTGGCGACGGGAACCGACGCCGTGTCGGAGTTCCCCGGCGACCGCGGCTGGGACGTGGACACCCTGTACGACCCCGACCCGGACCGGCCCGGGACGACCTACGCACGCACGGGCGGCTTCCTGCACGACGCCGCCGACTTCGACTACGACTTCTTCGGCATCGGCCCCCGTGAGGCCCTCGCCATGGACCCGCAGCAACGCCTGCTGCTGGAGACGTCCTTCGAGGCCTTCGAGCGGGCAGGCATCGTCCCGGCATCCCTGCGCGGGAGCCGCACCGGCGTCTTCGCCGGTGTGATGTACAACGACTACGCCACCCGCCTCGACACCGTCCCCGACGACCTCGACGGCTACCTCGCCAACGGCAGCGCAGCGAGTATCGCCTCCGGGCGCATCGCCTACACCTTCGGCCTGGAGGGCCCGGTCGTCACCGTCGACACCGCCTGTTCCTCCTCGCTGGTCGCCCTGCACTGGGCGGTGCGCGCGCTGCAGGCGGGCGAGTGCTCCCTCGCGCTGGCGGGCGGGGTCACCGTGATGTCCACCCCCGAGACGTTCGTCGACTTCAGCAGGCAGCGCGGCCTCGCCCCCGACGGCCGGTGCAAGGCCTTCTCGACCGCCGCCGACGGCACCGGCTGGGGCGAGGGTGTCGGCATGCTGCTCGTTGAACGTCTGGCCGACGCCCGGCGTAACGGACATCCGGTGCTCGCCGTGGTCCGTGGCAGCGCCGTCAACTCCGACGGCGCCAGCAGCCGGCTGACCGCGCCCAACGGCCCCTCCCAGCAACGGGTCATCCGCCAGGCACTGGTCGGCGCCGGACTCACCGCCGCCGACGTCGACGTGGTCGAGGCGCACGGCACCGGAACCTCACTCGGCGACCCGATCGAGGCACAGGCGCTGCTGGCGACGTACGGCCGCGAGCACCCCGCCGACCGGCCGTTGCTGCTGGGCTCCGTCAAGTCCAACCTCGGTCACACCCAGGCCGCCGCAGGCGTCGCCGGGGTCGTCAAGATGGTCATGGCCATGCGCAACGGGGAGGTGCCGCCCACCCTCCATGTCGACGCCCCCACGGACCAGGTGGACTGGGACGCGGGAGCCGTCGAACTGGCCCTGGAGCGGTGCCCCTGGCCCGACACCGGCGGTCCGCGCCGCGCGGCCGTCTCCTCCTTCGGCATCAGCGGCACCAACGCCCACGTCGTGCTGGAACAGGCCCCCCTCGAAGAAGGACCTGCGGCCGCCCCCGGCACCCAGGAGACACCCACCGCCGCGGTGGCCGAACCCCGTGCGAGCGTTCCCGCCGCCACGCCCGTGCCCTGGATCGTCACCGGCCGGAGCTCCGAGGCACTCACCGGCCAGATCGCCCGCCTGCGCGATCACCTCACCGGACACGACGACGCCGCTCCGGCGGACATCGCGCTGTCGTTGGCCACCACCCGCACCCACTTCGCGTACCGAGCCGTCGCCGTCGGCAGCGACACCGGCGCACTGCTCGACGCCCTGGCCGCCGCGAGCCCGCTCACCCCGGTCGGCGGCAGGACGGCGTTCCTGTTCACCGGGCAGGGAAGCCAACGCCCCGGCATGGGCCGCGCCCTGCACCGCGCCTACCCGGTCTACGCCGAGGCGTTCGACGCGGTGTGCGCGCTCGCCGACCCCCGTCTGGAGCGCCCGCTCGGCGAGGTGATCGACGGTGACTCCACGCTGCTCACCCGCACCGATTACGCGCAGATCGCGATCTTCGCCACCGAGGTGGCCATGTACCGGCTGCTGGAGTCCTGGGGCGCGGTGCCGGACCACCTGGCCGGTCACTCCGTCGGTGAACTGGCGGCCGCCCACGTCGCCGGGGTGTTCTCGCTGCCGGACGCGGTCTCCCTCGTCCTCGCCCGCGGCGGCCTGATGGCCTCCCTCCCGGCCGGCGGTGCCATGGCCGCGCTGCGGGCGACCGAGGAGGAGGTCGCCCCGTACCTCGACGGGCGGGTCGGCCTCGCCGCCGTCAACGGCCCCCGCTCCGTGGTGGTCTCGGGAACCGAGGAGGCCGTCGACGCACTCGCCGCCCGCTTCGGAGGCGGCAAGCGGCTCAAGGTCTCCCACGCCTTCCACTCGCCGCTGATGAACCCGATGCTGGAAGCCTTCGCCGAGGCCGCCTCCCGGTGCGACTACCAGGAGCCCCGGATCCCGGTGGTCTCCGCCCTCTCCGGCGCCCTCGCCGGCCCCGGCGAGCTCACCACCCCCGGCTACTGGGTGGACCATGTCCGCCGCACCGTCCGTTTCGCCCCCGCTCTCGACACCCTGCACGACCTGGGCGTCCGGGCGTTTCTCGAGGTCGGCCCGGACGCGGCGCTGACCGCCCTGGCAGCCGAGTGCCTCCCCCCGGACAGCGTGTGTCTGCCCGTCATGCGCCGCGACGGTGACGAACCGCACGGATTCGTCAGCGCGATCGCCCGGCTCCACGCCGCCGGGGGGACCGTCGACTGGGAGGCGTTCCACGCCCCGCACCACGCCCGGGTCGCCGACCTCCCCACCTACGCCTTCCGGCGGACCCGCCTGTGGCTCGAGGCCGCAGCGGGCGGCACCGGCGACGCCGACGGGCTCGGACAGCAGGCCACCGGCCATCCGTTGCTGACCGCCGCGACCGAACTGCCCGACACCCAGGGCGCGGTCCTCACCGGGCGGCTGTCCCTGTCCTCCCACCCCTGGCTCGGCGACCACGCCGTCCACGGCACCGTTCTGCTGCCCGGCACCGCCTTCGTCGAGATGGCGCTGCGGGCCGCCGCGCAGACCGGCTGCGACACCGTCGGGGAACTCACCCTGCACGCCCCCCTCACCCTGCCGGAACACGGCTCCGTTGCCGTACAGGTCGCCGTCGGCGCGGAACGGGACGGCCGCCGCGAACTCACCGTCTGGTCCCGCCGCACCGACACCCCGGACACCCCGTGGACCCGTAACGCCGGGGGTGTCCTGACCACGGCGCCCACCGACGGGGCGCCGCCCGCCGACCCCGCCACCTGGCCCCCCGCCGGCGCGGAACCCGTCGGCCTGGACGGGCTCTACACCCAACTGGCCCGCACCGGATACGGCTACGGCGAGGTCTTCCAGGGCCTGCGCGCCATGTGGCGCCGGGGCGCAGAGCTGTACGCCGAAGCCGCCCTGCCGGAGGGGGCACGCACCACCGCCGGCGCGTTCGGCATCCACCCGGCCCTGCTGGACGCCGCCCTGCACGTCAACCTGCTGGACCTGGCCGGCGGACAGGCCGTTCTGCCCTTCGCCTGGAGCGGCGTCACCCTGCACCGGGCGGGCACCGACCGCCTGCGCCTGCGCCTGTCCCCGGCCGGGAACGACTCCGTACGCCTCGACCTGGCCGACGGGGACGGCACACCCGTCGCCACCGTCCGCGGCCTCGTGGCCCGCCCCGTCACGGCCGACCAGCTCACCGCGGACGCCGACGACCCCCTGTACCGGGTCGACCTCGTCCCGGCCCCGGGCACGGCGCACCCGGTCCCGTCCGCCCTGGCCGTGTGCGGCGCCGACGCCGGCCTCGACGTGCCCCGGCACCGCGACCTCGCCGCACTGGCGGACGCGGGCGATGTGCCCGGCACGGTCGTCCTGGCCGTACCCGCCGACCCCGCCGCCGGCACCGGCCTGCCGGAGCGGGCACGGGACCTGGTCGGCACCACCCTGGACACCCTGCGCCACTGGCTCGACGACGAACGCTTCACCGGCCGCCGGCTCGCCGTACTGCTGCGCGGCGACCAGCTCGCGCACAGCCCGCTGTTCGGCCTGGTGCGCGCCGCGGCGGCAGAGAACCCCGGCCGCTTCCTGCTGATCGGCACCGACGGCAGCGCCGCGCCGGACTCCGCCCTCGCCACCGCGCTGGCCTCCGACGAGCCGGAGATCGCCGTACGGGACGGCGAGGTACGCGTGCCGCGCCTGGCCCGCGCCAAGCCCGGCGGCCCCCTCGCCTGGGACCCTGACGGCACCGTGCTCATCACCGGCGGCACCGGGGGCCTGGGCGCCCTGATCGCCCGCCACCTGGTCACCGAGCACGGCGTACGCCGCCTGCTGCTGGCCGGCCGGCGCGGCGCGGACGCCCCCGGCGCGGCCGGCCTCCGTGACGAACTCGCCGCGCTCGGTGCCGAGGTCACCCTCGCCCGTTGCGACGTCGCGGACCGCGCCGACCTCGCCGCACTGCTCGGCCGGCACCCGGTCCGCGCTGTGGTGCACGCCGCCGGCGTCGTCGACAACGGGGTCCTGGCCACGCTCGACGCCGACCGCGTCGAACGGGTCCTGCGGCCCAAGGTGGACGCCGCCTGGCACCTGCACGACCTGACGCGGGAGTCGGACCTGTCCGCCTTCGTCCTGCTGTCCTCCACCGCGGGTCTGCTCGTCGGCGGCGGCCAGGCCAACTACGCGGCCGCCAACACCTTTCTCGACGGCCTCGCGGTCCACCGCCGCTCCCTCGGCCTGCCCGCCGTCTCGCTGGCCTACGGCCTGTGGGCATCGGGCGGCGGCATGAGCGCGGGCATCGAATCGGCCGACCTGGAGCGGCTGCGCCGCCTCGGCCTGCCGCCCCTGGCCCCCGCCCAGGCACTGCGCATGTTCGACGCGGCCCTCGGTGCCGAGGACGCCCTCGTGGTTCCCGTCCGGCTGGACGGGGCGGCCGTACGGGCCAGGCCGGACGGCGTCCCCGCGCTGCTGCGCGGACTCGTCCGCCCCGCGGCCCGAAGGCCCGGCGCCGACACCGCGGACGGTCCCTCGTCCGTCTCCTGGGGCGAGCGGCTCGCCGCCCTGCCCGACACCGAACGCGACCGTGTCCTGCTGGACCTGGTCCGTACCCATGTCGCCGGTGTGCTCGGGCACCCCTCACCGCAGTCGGTGGACCCCGGACGCGCCTTCCAGGAGATGGGCTTCGACTCGCTCGCCGCCGTCGAGCTGCGGAACCTCCTCGCGGGCGCGACCGGCCTCACCCTCCCGGCGACACTGGTCTTCGACCAGCCCTCGCCCCGCACACTCGCCGCCCACCTCAAGACCGCACTCGTCCCAGGACCGGCCGACCTCGCCCGGTCCGCCCTGGCCGACGTGGACCGGCTCGAGGCCGCCCTGCTCGGCCTGCCCGACCAGGACAGCAGCCACGCCCGCGTCACCGCGCGCCTCGAAGCACTGCTCCGTGGCTGGCAGGACGCCCGCGGCGGTGGCGCCGCGCCCGCGTCGCCGCAGGACTTCGGCGAGGCCAGCGACGCAGAACTCTTCGCGACGATCGACAACGAACTGGGAGCCCTGTGATGGAAGACCCGGCAACGGCCGACAAGCTCCGCGACTACCTGAAGCGGGCCACGACCGAGCTGGAGCGCAGCCGGCGCCGCGTACGGGAGCTGGAGGAGCAGGACCACGAACCCGTCGCCATCATCGGTATGGGCTGCCGCTACCCCGGCGGGATACGCACCCCCGAGGACCTGTGGCGCATCGTCGACGAGGGCGTCGACGTCGTCTCCGACTTCCCCACCGACCGTGGCTGGGACGTCGACGCCCTCTACGACCCCGAACCCGGGGCCCCGGGCAAGTCCTATGTGCGCCACGGCGGTTTCCTGCACGACGCCGCCGAGTGCGACCCCGCCTTCTTCGGCATCAGCCCCAAGGACGCGCCCGGCACCGACCCCCAGCAGCGCATGCTGCTGGAGGTCACCTGGGAGGCCTTCGAGCGGGCCGGCATCGACCCCACGGCCGTGAAGGGCACGCAGACCGGTGTCTTCGTCGGCCTGATGCACCACGACTACCTCGGCGGCACCATCTCCGGCAGCATCGTCTCCGGCCGGATCGCCTACACCCTCGGACTGGAGGGTCCGGCGGTCACGATGGACACCGCCTGCTCCTCCTCGCTGGTCGCCCTCCACTCCGCGATCCAGTCGCTGCGCAAGGGCGAATGCTCCCTCGCGCTGGCGGGCGGAGCCGCTGTCATGGCCAGCCCCGAGATGTTCGTCGAGTTCAGCGAGCGCCGCGCGCTGTCGCCCGACGGCCGCTGCCACTCCTTCTCCGACGACGCCGCCGGCGCCGCCTGGGCCGAGGGCGCGGGCATGCTCCTCGTCGAGCGGCTGTCCGACGCCCGCCGCAACGGCCACCCGGTGCTCGCCGTCGTCCGAGGCAGCGCCGTCAACCAGGACGGTGCCTCCAACGGCCTCACCGCGCCCAGCGGGCCGGCCCAGGTACGTGTCATCCGGCAGGCGCTCGCCGACGCCCAGCTGGCCCCGCACCACATCGACGCGGTGGAGGCCCACGGCACCGGCACCACGCTCGGCGATCCCATCGAGGCCCAGGCCGTCATCGCCGCCTACGGGCAGGACCGCCCCGAGGGCCGGCCGCTGTGGCTGGGCTCCATCAAGTCCAACATGGGCCACGCCCAGGCCGCCGCCGGAGTCGGCGCCGTCATCAAGATGGTCATGGCGATGCGCCACGGCACCCTCCCCAGGACGCTGCACGTCGGCACCCCCAGCACCGCTGTCGACTGGAACGCCGGAGACGTCGAACTCCTCACCGAACCCCGCCCCTGGGACGGTGACGGCCGGCCGCGCCGCGCCGCCGTCTCCTCCTTCGGCATCTCCGGCACCAACGCGCACACCGTCCTGGAGGAGGCCCCGCCCGCCGAGACGGGCGAGAGCACCCCCGACCGCGCCGGACTGCCCGTCGTACCCTGGCTGCTCTCCGGCAAGGGCGCCGACGCCGTGCAGCGGCAGGCGGAACGGCTGCTGGCGGTCGCCGGAGACCTCGACCCGTACGACGTGGGGCACTCGCTGGCCACCACCCGCTCCCTGTTCAGCCACCGCGCCGCCGTGACCGGACGTGACCGGGACGAACTGCTGGCCGCCCTGCGCGAGGTCGCCGCGGGCACCCGCACGCCCGTCGTGGCCCCCGAACCCGGCCGCCTCGCCGTGCTCTTCTCCGGCCAGGGCTCGCAGCGCCCCGGCATGGGCCGCACCCTGCACGCCGCCTTCCCGGTGTTCGCCGCCGCCTTCGACGAGATCTGCGCCGCGTTCGACACGCATCTCGACCGGCCGCTGGCCGACGTCATGTTCGACGAGGACGCCGACGGCGCCGACGCGCCGCTGCACCGCACCGTCTACACCCAGGCGGCGCTGTTCACCTTCGAGACCGCCCTCTACCGGCTGCTGGAGCACTGGGGCGTCCGTCCCGACCTGCTCGCCGGACACTCCATCGGCGAGATCGTCGCGGCCCATGTCGCCGGCGTGCTCGATCTGAAGGACGCGGTCACCCTGGTCGCTGCCCGGGGCCGTCTCATGCAGGACCTGCCGGCCGGGGGAGCGATGGTGTCCCTGCGCGCCCCCGAGGCCGACGTCACCGCGCTCCTCACCGGCGGTGTCGACATCGCCGCCGTCAACGGCCCGCGCTCCGTCGTGGTCTCCGGCGACGAGGAGGCCGTCCTCGCCGTCGCCGCCAGGGCGGGGAAGAGCACCCGGCTGAAGGTGTCGCACGCCTTCCACTCGCACCGCATGGACCCGATGCTCGAATCCTTCCGCGAGGTCCTGGCCGGCCTCACCTTCCACGAGCCCGCGCTCCCGGTCGTCTCGAACGTCACCGGCCGGATCGCCGACGACCTGGCCGGCGCCGACTACTGGGTGCGGCACGTCCGCGAGGCCGTCCGCTTCCACGACGGGGTCACCACACTCGCCGCCGAGGGTGCCACCCGCTTCCTGGAGATCGGTCCCGACTCCGTGCTCAGCACCATGGCGCAGGACGTGGTCCCCGACGCCATCGGCACCCAGCGCCGCGACCGTGCCGAGGACGCCGCCCTCGTCGACGCCCTCTGCCGCCTCCACCTCACCGGCACCGGGCCCGACTGGCGCACGGTCTTCACCGGCGGCCGCACCGTCGACCTGCCGACCTATCCGTTCCGGCGGGACCGGCACTGGGAGGACGCCCCCATCCTGCAGGCCGAGCGTCAGGCCGCGGCCGGCTCCGGCGGCGACGCCGGCGACCCGTTCTGGGACCTGGTGCGCGAGCAGGACGTGAGCGCCGTCGCCGCCACCCTCGGTCTCGACGACGAGCGATCCGTCGCCGCCGTCGTGCCCGCCCTCGCCACCTGGCACGGGCGGCGACAGGCGTCCGCCGCGGCGGACGGACTGCGCTACCGCGTCACCTGGGAACCGCTGGCGCCTTCCGCCACCCCGGCGCTCGGCGGGACCTGGCTGGCCGTCGTCCCCGAGTCCGTCGCCGACGCGCCGTGGGCCACCGGCCTGATCAGGGGCCTGGCCGGCCACGGGCTGAACGTCGACACCCTGACCGTGCAGGACACCGCCGACCGTGCCGCACTGGCCGCCGCACTCACCGGCCGGGGCACGGCCGACGGCATCCTGTATCTGTCCGCCCCGGCGACACGGCCCGACGCCCTCGCCGCCCTCGTCCAGGCCCTCGGGGACACCGGCGCCGACGCCCCGCTGTGGTGTGCCACCCGGGACGCCGTCGCACACGGCGCCGGAGCCACCGTCACCGGCTTCGCCCAGGCCGCCCTGTGGGGCCTCGGCAGGGTCGCCGCCCTGGAGCACCCCGATCGGTGGGGCGGCCTCGTCGACCTGCCCGCCGAGGTCGGTCCGCGGACCGTGGCCCGCCTCGCCGGGCTGCTCGGCGACGCTGGAGGCGAGGACCAGGTCGTGATCCGGGAATCCGGCGCCTACGGACGCCGGCTGGAGCGTGCCCCGGCCCGCGCGGGCACCCCCTGGCAGCCGTCCGGCACCGTGCTGGTCACCGGCGCCACCGGCGCGGTCGGCGCAGCCGTCACCCGCCGGCTCGCCGCCGAGGGCGCCGAACACCTGCTGCTCGCCTCCCGCCGCGGTCCGGACGCGCCCGGCGCCGCCGACCTGGTCCGTGAACTCACCGCCACCGGTACCGGCGTCACCCTGACCGCCTGCGACGTCGCCGACCGGTCGGCACTGGCCGGCCTGCTGGACTCCGTACCGGCGCAGCACCCCCTGACGGCCGTCGTGCACCTGGCCGGCGCCCTCGACGACGGCGTCCTGGACGCCCTGGACGCAGGCCGGTTCGCCCGCGTCCTCGGCCCCAAGGCGGACGCCGCCCGTCATCTGCACGAACTGACGGCCGGCCTCGGCCTCTCGGCGTTCGTGCTGTTCTCCTCCCTGACCGCCACCGTCGGCGGCGCCGGCCAGGCCAACTACGCCGCCGCCAACGCCTACCTGGACGCCCTGGCCGAACACCGGAACGCGGCCGGACTCCCCGCCACCTCCGTGGCCTGGGGACCCTGGGGCGGCGACGGCATGGCGGCGCACGACACGGTGCGCTCCTCGGCCCGTGCGATGGGCATGTCCCTGCTCGACCCGGACACCGCCCTCACCGCGCTGCGCCGCGCCCTGGACGGCGGCGACACCACGGTCACCGTCGCCGACGTCGACTGGTCGGTGTTCGCCCCCGCGTTCACCGCGACACGGCCCAGCCCGCTCTTCTCCGCACTCCCGGAGGCCCGGCGCACCGCCGGGACGGACGGCGCGAACGCGACCGACGGCTTCGCGGAGAAGCTCGCGGGACTCACCGGAGGGGAACGCGAGCGCGCCCTGCAGGACCTGGTCTGCGGCCAGGCGGCCACCGTCCTCGGATACGGCGACGCCGGAGCCGTCGAACCGACCAGCGCCTTCCGCGACCTGGGCTTCGACTCGCTCACCTCGGTCGACCTGCGCAACCGGATCAGCGGCGCCGCCGGGGTGCCGCTGCCCGCCACACTCATCTTCGACTACGCCACCCCAGCCGCCCTCGCCAAGTACCTGGGCACCGAACTCGCCGGCGCGGACACCTCCGTGGACGCCGTGGTCGCCGAATTCGAACGGGTCGCCGCCCGGCTCGGCGACCTCACCGCCGAGGACCTGGAACGGAGCAGGGTCACCACCCGCCTGCAGACCCTGCTCAACGACCTGGACAAAACCCTCGGCCAGGATGCGGCAGCCGTCACCGGCCGCCTGGAAGAAGCCTCCGCCGACGACGTCTTCGCGTTCATCGACAACGAACTCGGCTCGGCGTGACCCCGCACTCCCACGACACCCCGGCCTGCCCGCGGCCCACCTCTTCGCACAGGAGTGGCGACACCCGATGACCAACGACGAAAAGCTGCTCTCCTACCTCAAGCGGGTCTCCGCCGATCTGCACCAGACCCGCCAGCGGCTGCGCGAGGTGGAGACGCAGGACCGGGAACCCGTCGCCATCGTCGGAATGAGCTGCCGCTTCCCCGGCGGGGTCACCACCCCCGAGGAGTTCTGGCGGCTGGTCCACGAGGGCACCGACGCCATCGGGGACTTCCCCGGTGACCGCGGCTGGGACGTCGACGCGCTGTACGACCCGGACCCGGACGCCACAGGGAAGACGTACTCCACGCGCGGCGGCTTCCTGCGCGACGCCGCGGGGTTCGAGCCGGACTTCTTCGGCATAAGCCCGCGGGAGGCCGTCGCGATGGACCCCCAGCAGCGCTTGCTGCTGGAGGTGTCGTGGGAGGCGCTGGAACGCGCCCGTATCGCCCCCGACTCGGTGCACGGCGCCCGGGTCGGGGTGTTCGCCGGCACCAACGGCCAGGACTACCGGGACCTGCTGGCCCGGATGCCGCAGGACTCCGAGGCGGCGCTCGGCACCGGCGCCCTGGCAGCCGTGATCTCCGGCCGGATCTCCTACGCCCTCGGGCTGGAGGGCCCGGCCGTCACCATCGACACCGCCTGCTCGTCGGCGCTCGTGGCGGTGCACCTCGCCGTCCAGGCCCTGCGCGGCAAGGAGTGCACCCTCGCCCTGGCGGGCGGCGCCACGGTCATGTCCACCCCCAACTCGTTCGTCGCCTTCTCCCGCCAGAGGGGCCTCGCCCCTGACGGCCGGTGCAAGTCCTTCGCGGACTCGGCCGACGGCACCGGCTGGGGCGAGGGCGTGGGCATGCTGCTGCTGGAGCGGCTGAGCGACGCCCGCCGCAACGGCCACGAGGTCCTCGCCGTCATCCGGGGCTCGGCCGTCAACCAGGACGGCGCCTCCAACGGCCTGACCGCCCCCAACGGCCCGTCCCAGCAGCGGGTCGTGCGCGCCGCGCTGGCGGGCGCGCAACTCACCGCGGCCGATGTCGACCTGCTGGAGGCGCACGGCACCGGCACCACGCTCGGTGACCCCATCGAGGCGCAGGCCCTGCTCGCCACCTACGGGCAGGACCGGCCGCAGGACGCACCGCTGTGGCTGGGATCGGTGAAGTCCAACATCGGCCACACCCAGGCCGCCGCGGGCGTCGCAGGCATCATCAAGGTCGTCATGGCGATGCGGCACGGCGTGCTGCCGCGGAGCCTGCACGCCGAGGAGCCGTCCGCCAAGGTCGACTGGAGCCAGGGCAACGTCCGCCTGCTCACCGCCAACCGCCCCTGGACGGATCCCGGGCGCCCGCGTCGGGCCGCGGTCTCCTCCTTCGGCGCCAGCGGAACCAACGCCCACACCATCCTGGAAGAGGCGCCCGCGGACGAACCCGCGGAGGAACCCGCGCCGCGCACCGCGCCGCCGCTGGTGCCGTGGGTGCTCTCCGGCCGCAGCGAGCGGGCCCTGCGCGAGCAGGCCGCCCGCCTGGCCGCGGCCGTGACCGACGCCGATCCCGTGGACGTGGCGCACTCGCTGGCCGTCACCCGCACCGCCCATCCGTACCGGGCCGTGGTCCTCGGCGCCGACCGGGACACACTGCTCGACGCCGTGACCCGGGTCGCCGAGGGCGGCCGGGCCACCGCGCTCGGCCGCGTCCGCAAGGGGCAGACCGCCTTCCTGTTCACCGGCCAGGGCTCCCAGCGCCCCGGCATGGGCCGCGAACTGGGCGCCCACTTCCCGGTTTTCGCCCGGTCCTTCGACGAGATCTGCGAGCTGTCCGGCGACGGCGGCCTGCGGGAGCTGGTCCTCGGCGACGATCCCGAGCCGCTGAACCGTACCGGCCGTACCCAGACCGCGCTGTTCGCCTTCGAGGTGGCGCTGTACCGGCTGGTGGAGTCCTGGGGCCTTGCGCCCGACTACCTCGCGGGCCACTCCATCGGCGAGATCGCCGCCGCCCACGTCGCGGGCGTACTGGACCTGGCGGACGCCACCACGCTGGTGGCCGCGCGCGGCCGGCTCATGCAGGCACTCCGCGAGGGCGGGGCCATGATCGCCCTGCGCGCCTCCGAGGAGGCTGTCCGCCCCCTGCTCACCTCTGGGGTCGACGTCGCCGCCGTCAACGGGCCGGACTCCGTCGTGATCTCCGGCGACGCCGCCGAGGCCGAGGCGGTCGCCGCGCACTTCGAGAAGAGCCGCCGGCTGACGGTGTCGCACGCATTCCACTCGCCGCTGATGGAACCGATGCTGGCCGAGTTCCGGTCGGTGGTGTCGTCTCTGACCTTCCGGCGGGCGACCGTGCCCCTGGTGTCCGGCGTCACGGGCCGGCTCGCCACCCAGGAGATCAGCACCCCCGGGTACTGGGTCCGGCACGCGCGCGAGGCCGTCCGCTTCCACGACGGTATCCGCACCCTCGCCGCCGAGGGCGTGACCCGGTTCCTGGAGATCGGCCCCGACGCGGTACTGACCGCCATGGCCCGCGAGTGCCTGGCCGCCACGGAGGACGAGACCGCCGGCGACGGCGCCGTCCTGGCCGCCGCCACCCGCCGCGGACGGGACGAGACCGAGACCCTGCTCACCGCCTTGGCCCAGCTGCACGCCGGCGGCGCCGGACCGCGTTGGGAGGCGCTGTTCACCGGGGCCCGCACCGTCGACCTGCCCACCACGGCCTTCCAGCGCGAGCGGTTCTGGCCCGAGACGGCCGCCCCGGCCGGCGACGTCGGCTCCGTCGGACTGGACTCCGCCGACCACCCGTTGCTCGGTGCCGCCACCGTACTCGCCCACTCCGACGGCGCGGTCCTGACCGGCCGGCTGTCCGTGCGCACCCACCCCTGGCTCGCCGACCACGCCGTCGGCGGCTCCGTCGTCGTGCCCGGCACCGCCATGGTGGAACTCGCGGTCCGCGCAGGCGACCAGGTCGGCTGCGGCCGGCTGGAGGAACTGGCCCTGGAGGTACCGCTGGTGCTGCCGCCCGCCGACGGCGTCCGTGTCCAGGTCGCCGTAGGCACCCCCGACCCGGCCGGGGCCCGCACGGTCCAGATCTACGCGCGCGCCGAGAGCACGCCCGCCGACGGACCCTGGACCCTGCACGCCTCCGGTCTGCTCACCGACGGCACACCGCCCCCCGGCGCCCGGCTGGACGTCTGGCCGCCGCAGGACGCCGAGGAGCTCGACCTCACCGGCCTGTACGAGCGGCACGCCGCCGCAGGCCTGGACTACGGGCCCGCCTTCCGCGCCCTGACCGCCGCCTGGCGGGACGGAGACGCGGTCCTCGCCGAGGTGCGCCTTCCGGAGGGGCCTGCCGCGGACGCCCCCCGCTTCGGCCTCCATCCCGCCGCCTTCGACGCCGCCCTGCACTCCCTGGCCCTGCTCGGCGACGGCTCCGGAGACGACACCGCCCGGCTGCCGTTCATGTTCGCCGGCGTCACCCTGCACGCCGTGGGCGCCTCGGTCCTGCGGGCCCGCATGACGCCCACCGGCGACCACACCTTCGCCGTCGACCTGGCCGACGCCACGGGTGCCCCCGTCGCCACCGTCGACTCGCTGGCCTCCCGTCCGCTGACCCGGCTGACGACCGGGCAGGACATCGCGGGCGCGGCCCTGTTCGCCCTCGACTGGCAGCCGCTGGCGCTCGACACCGACGCCCCCGCCGCCGACCACCGCCTGCTGGAGATCCCGTCCGGCTCCGATGCCGAGGCGGTACGCGCGGCGCTCCACACCGCCCTCACCGCCCTCCAGGACGACGACCCCCGGCCGCTGGCCGTCGTCACCCGGGGCGCCGTCTCCACCGGCGGTGAGGACGTGCCCGGCCTGGCCGGCGCCGCAGTGTGGGGACTGGCGCGCTCCGCGCAGTCGGAGAACCCCGGCCGGTGCGTCCTGCTCGACCTCGAACCCGGCACCGACCCCGGCACCCTGCTGCCCGCCGTTCTCGCCTCCGGCGAACCGCAGGTCGCCGTCCGCTCCGGCGCCGCCCGCGCGGCCCGGCTGGTACGCGCCGAGCCGCTCGACGACGCGGCGGCCCCAGTCCTCGACCCGGAGGGCACCGTGCTGCTGACCGGTGCCACCGGCGGGCTCGGCCCCGTACTCGCCCGGCATCTGGTCACCGCCCACGGCGTACGCCACCTCGCCCTGGTCAGCCGCCGCGGCCACGCCGACGAACTGGTCGCCGAACTCGCCGCGCTCGGCGCGAACGCCACCGCGCACGCCTGCGACGTCGCCGACCGCGACGCCCTCGCCACCCTCCTCGACGGCATCGGACAGGACCGTCCGCTCACCGCGGTCGTGCACGCCGCGGGTGTCCTCGACGACGGAGTGGTGTCCTCCCTGACGCCCGAGCGCCTCGACGCCGTCCTCGCCCCCAAGGCACTCGGCGCCCTGCACCTGCACGAACTGACCCGGGATCACGGCCTCTCCGCGTTCGTGCTGTTCTCCTCCGTCGCCGGCACCGTCGGCGCGCCCGGACAGGGCAACTACGCCGCCGCCAACGCCTTCCTCGACGCGCTCGCCTCGCACCGCAGCGCGAACGGATCGCCCGCCCTCGCCCTGGCCTGGGGGCCCTGGGCCCCGACCGGCGGCATGACCGGCGCCCTGGACGAGGCCGACCTCGCCCGCATGTCCCGCGGCGGCATGATCCCCCTGTCCGCCGAGGAGGGCACCGCCCTCTTCGACCGGGCACTGCGCATCGGCCGCCCCGTGCTGGCCCCCGTACGGCTCGACCTGTCCGCGCTGCGCGCCCAGGGGGGCGAACTCGCCCCCGTTCTGCGTGCCCTGGCCGGGCGCCCGGCACGCCGGGAGGCCGCCACCGAGGGCACCGGGTCCGGTTTCGCGGAGCGCATGGCCGCCCTCGGCGGGACGGAGCGGGCGGAGGCGCTGCTGCAGACCGTCCGCGCCCATGTGGCCGCCGTACTCGGACACGCCGGACCGTACGCCGTGGAGACCGACCGGGCCTTCAAGGAACTCGGCTTCGACTCGCTCGCCGCGATCGAACTGCGCAACTCCCTGTCCGCCGAGACGGGGCAGCGGCTGCCCGCCACCCTCGTCTTCGACCACCCCTCGCCCGAGGCGCTCGCCCTCCACCTCGGCACCCTGGTCGCCGGATCCGGCGGCGCGGTACGCCGCACCCGCCGCACCGGGCGCGTCCGCGCCGACGAGCCGCTGGCGATCGTCGGCATGGCCTGCCGCTACCCGGGCGGCGTACGCACGCCGCAGGACCTCTGGCGGCTGGTCGCCGACGGGACGGACGCCATCGCCCCGTTCCCCGCCAACCGTGGCTGGGACGTCGACCGCGTCGTCGACCCCACGCGGCAGCGCCCTGACACCTCCTACGTCGGCGAGGGCGGGTTCCTCTACGACGCGGGCGAGTTCGACGCGGCGTTCTTCGGCATCAGCCCCAAGGAGGCGCTCGTCACCGACCCGCAGCAGCGGCTGCTGCTTGAGGCCTCCTGGGAGGCCCTGGAGCACGCCGGCATCGACCCGCACTCCCTCAAGGGCAGCCCGACGGGCGTGTTCGCGGGTGTGCAGTACCACGACTACTTCGGCAGCTTCGGCTCCGGCAGCATCATCTCCGGCCGGGTCGCCTACACCCTCGGCCTGGAGGGCCCCTCGCTGTCCGTCGACACCGCCTGCTCCTCGTCGCTGGTGGCGCTGCACCTGGCCGGGCAGTCACTGCGCCAGGGCGAGTCCTCACTCGCGCTGGTCGGCGGCGTCGCCGTCATGGCCACGCCGGAGACCTTCATCGAGTTCAGCCGGCAGGGCGCCCTCGCCCCCGACGCCCGCACCCGCGCGTTCGCCGACGCGGCAGGCGGCACCGTGTGGGGTGAGGGAGTCGGCGTCCTCGTGGTCGAGCGTCTCTCGGACGCCCGCCGCAACGGCCACCCGGTCCTCGCGGTCGTCCGAGGCACCGCCGTCAACCAGGACGGTGCCTCCAACGGCCTGACCGCGCCCAACGGCCCGTCCCAGGAACGCGTCATACTCCAGGCCCTGGAGAACGCCCGCCTCACCACCGCCGACGTCGACGTGGTGGAGGCGCACGGGACCGGAACGACCCTCGGCGACCCGATCGAGGCGCAGGCCCTGCTGGCCACCTACGGGCAGGACCGGCCCGAGGACCGGCCGCTGTGGCTGGGGTCGGTCAAGTCCAACATCGGGCACACCCAGGCCGCGGCCGGTGTCGCCGGTGTGATCAAGATGGTCATGGCGATGCGGCACGGCAGCCTGCCCAGGACCCTGCACGTCGACGAGCCGTCCGGCAAGGTCGACTGGGAGGCGGGGCAGGTGCGCCTGCTGACCGAGGAGCGGTCCTGGCCCAAGACGGGCCGACCGCGCCGCGCCGGGGTGTCGTCCTTCGGGATCAGCGGTACCAACGCCCACGTCATCCTCGAACAGGTCCCCTCGGCCCCGGAGTCCGCCGCGGCGCCGGACGACGGCGTCACCCCGGGGACACCGGTCCCGTGGCTGTTGTCGGCGAAGTCGCCTGCAGCGCTCGCCGGACAGGCCGCCGCGCTGCTGGGCCACCTCGACGCGCACCCCGAACTCGGCCCCGACGAGATCGGCTGGTCGCTGGCCACCGGCCGCGCGCACTTCGCGCACCGTGCCGCCGTCACCGGCAGCGACCCCGCCGAACTGCGCGCGGCTCTCACCGCGCTGGCCGAAGGCGGTACGGCCCGTAACCTCGCCGAGGGCACCACCACCGGCCGGGCCCGGCCCGTCTTCGTCTTCCCCGGCCAGGGCTCGCAGTGGTCCGGCATGGCCACGGAACTCCTCGACGCATCACCTGTGTTCGCGGCCCGCATGGCCGAGTGCGCCGCCGCCCTGGGACCCTACGTCGACTGGGACTTCGCCACCGAGCTGCGCGGCGGGCTCGACCGGGTCGACGTCGTCCAGCCCCTGCTGTGGGCGGTGATGGTGTCCCTGGCGCACACCTGGAGCGGTTACGGCGTCACCCCGGCTGCGGTCATCGGCCACTCCCAGGGCGAGATCGCCGCCGCCTGCGCGGTCGGGGCGCTCTCCCTGGAGGACGGCGCGCGCGTGGTCGCCCTGCGCTCCCAGGCCATCGCCGAGCTGTTGTCCGGCTCCGGCGGCATGATGTCCGTGGGCGAGGGCGCCGACACGGTCCGCGCCCGGCTCGCCGCCTGGGACGGCCGGCTGTCGGTCGCCGCGGTCAACGGCACCGCCTCCACGGTCGTCTCCGGGGACTCCGACGCCCTCGACGAATTCATCGTCGGGCTGCGCGCCGAGAAGGTCCGCGCCAAGCGGCTGCCCGTGGACTACGCCTCCCACAGCGCCCACGTGGAGTCCCTGCGCGAACGCCTCGCCGAGGACCTGGCCGGCATCGAGTCGCGCAGCACCGACGTGCCGTTCTACTCCACCGTCACCGGTGCCCCGATCGACACGGCCGAACTCGGAGCCGACTACTGGTACACCAACCTCCGCAGTACCGTGCTGTTCGAGCAGGCGGTGCGCGGCGCCGTCGCCGGCGGACACACCCTGTTCGTGGAGTCCAGCCCGCACCCGGTGCTGACCGTCGGTATCCAGGAGACCGACGACGCGGTCGTCGCGGTCGGCTCGCTGCGCCGCGACGAAGGCGGCCGGGACCGGCTGCTCGTCGCCCTGGGCGAGGCTTTCACCCACGGCGCCGGCGTCGACTGGGCCGCGGTCGCCGAAGGCCGCCGCACCCGCCTGGTCCCCCTGCCCGCGTACGCCTTCCAGCGCGAGTGGTACTGGCTCGACAGCACCACCACCGGCGCCGACGTCACGGCCGCCGGACTGGCGGCCACCGACCACTCCCTGCTCGGCGCCGCCATGGCACGGGCCGGCAGCGAGGAGGCCGTCCTCACCGGCCGGCTCTCGGCGAGCACGCACCCCTGGCTGAACGACCACCGGGTCGGGGGCCGGCTGCTGTTCCCCGGCACCGGACACCTCGAACTCGCCCTGCGCGCGGGCGACCAGGTCGGCTGCGGCGACCTGGTCGAACTCACCCTCCACGCCCCACTGGTCCTGCCCGACCACGGAGCCGTCCAGCTCCAGGCCGTCGTCGGCCCGCCCGACGGCTCGACCCGCCCGCTCACCCTGTGGTCCCGTCCCGAGAGCGCGGACGAGGAACTGCCCTGGACCCGGCACGCCGACGGGCTGCTCGCTCCGACCGGATCCCTCCCGGCCGTCGTGGAACCCCTCACGTCCTGGCCGCCGCGCGATGCCGAACCGATTCCTCTCGACGGCCTCTACGACGAACTCGCCGCCCTCGGACTCGGTTACGGGCCGCTGTTCCAGGGCCTGCGCGCCGCCTGGCGCACCAAGGACGCCGTGTACGCCGAGGTGGCGACCGACGCGCCGGTCGACGGCTTCGGACTGCACCCGGCCCTCTCCGACGCCGCCCTGCACACCGTCGGCCTCACCGACGCCGCCGGTGACCGGGCGCTGCTGCCGTTCGCATGGTCCGGGGTTCGACTGCACGCAAGCGGGGCCACCGCGCTGCGCGTGAAGGTCCGCTCCACCGGCGAGGGCACCGTCGCCCTCACCCTCGCCGACCCGGCCGGCGCCGCCGTCGCCACGGTCGACTCCCTCACCCTGCGCCCGTTGCGCACCGACCTGGTGGACGCGGCAGCCAGGACCCCCCGGTCCGGCGCGCTGCACCGCGTCGACTGGATCCCCGCACCTGCCCCGGCGGTGACCGCGCACACCTCGCAGGACGGAGAGGTGCTGCGCGCCCCCGCGGGCGTCGGCGCCGCCGAGACGCGCGAGGCCGTAGCCACCGTCCTCGACGAGCTGCGCGACCGGCTCGCCGACGACCAGGGCGGCGACAGCGCTCTCGTCGTCCTCACCGGGCCCGATCCGGCCGGCGCCGCGGTAGGCGGGCTGGTCCGCTCGGCCCAGTCCGAGAACCCCGGCCGCATCGTCCTGGTCGAGAGCGGGACGGACCCCGGCCCGGACCGTCTCGCCGAGGCCGTCGCGAGCGGCGAACCGCACCTCGCGCTGCGCGACGGCACCTGGTACGTGCCGCGGCTGGCCCGTGTCCCGGACACGCGCACCGACGCCGCAGCCGAGGCCGTCGCCCCGGACGCCGGCACCGGTGCCGGGGTCGGCCTGGGATCCGGCACCGTCCTGCTCACCGGCGCGACCGGCGCCCTCGGCGGGATCATCGCCCGCCATCTGGCCGGCCGCCTCGGCGTGCGCAGCCTGCTGCTGCTCAGCAGGAGCGGCGCCGACGACGGCCTGATCACCGAGCTGACCGAGCTGGGCGCCGAGGTCACCGGCGTCGCCTGCGACGCAGCCGACCGCGAGGCCCTCGCCGGGGTGCTGGCCGGGATCCCCGCCGACCGGCCGCTGACCGCAGTGATCCACGCGGCCGGCGTCCTCGCCGACGGCGTGCTCGCCTCCCTCACCCCCGAACGTGTCGACACGGTCTTCCGGCCCAAGGTCGACGCCGCCTGGAACCTGCACGAACTCACCGCGGACCTCGGCCTGTCGGCGTTCGTGCTCTTCTCCTCCTCGGCCGCCACCCTCGGCTCCCCGGGCCAGGGCAACTACGCCGCCGCCAACGCCTACCTCGACGCCCTAGCCGCCCACCGGCACTCCCTCGGCCTGCCCGCGCACTCCCTGGCCTGGGGCCTGTGGGCCCAGGCGAGCGGCATGACCGGAACCCTCGACGAATCCGACCGGGCACGCATCGCCCGCGGCGGTGTCGCCCCGCTGCCGACCGAGGAAGGACTCGCCCTGTTCGACGCCGCCCTGCGCGGCACCGAACCCATCGTCCTCCCGGTCAGGCTGGACATCGCGGCGCTGCGCGGCCAGGCGGATGCCCTGGCCCCGCTCTTCCGCGGCCTGGTACCCGTACGCCGCGCCACCGCCGGTCAGGCGGCCGCGGGCGGCGCCGACTCGCTGCGCGACCGGCTCGCCGGACTGCTGGAGCCGGAGCGCGAACCGTTCCTCACCGAACTCGTGCAGAGCCGGGTCGCCACCATCCTCGGGTACCGCTCCGCCCAGGACGTCGGCCGCACGCTGCCCTTCCGGGAACTCGGCTTCGACTCACTGGCCGCGGTCGAACTGCGCAACGGGCTCGCCGCCGCGACCGGACTGCGCCTGCCCGCCACCCTGGTCTTCGACCACCCGACCCCGGCGGAACTCGCCCGGTACCTTCTGGGCGAACTGACCGGCGCACTCGACCGGGCGGCGCCCGCCACCCCGGCACGGGCCGCCGCCGACGAGCCCATCGCGATCGTCGGCATGGGCTGCCGCTTCCCCGGCGACATCTCCTCCCCGGAGGACCTGTGGCGCCTCGTGGCCGAAGGCCGCGACGCCGTGGGGGAGTTCCCCGCGGACCGCGGCTGGGACGTCGAGACCCTCCACGACCCGACCCTGGACCGGCCGGGCACCAGCTACACCCGGCACGGCGCCTTCCTTTACGGAGCGGCCGACTTCGACCCGGCCTTCTTCGCCATGGACGAGGAGGAAGCCCTCGTCACCGACCCCCAGCAGCGGCTGCTGCTGGAGACCTCCTGGGAAGCCCTGGAGCGGGCCTCCATCGACCCGGCCACCCTGCGCGGATCGGACACCGGTGTCTTCGCGGGTGTCATGTACCACGACTACTTCGGCAGCTTCGGCTCCGGCAGCGTCGTTTCCGGCCGGGTCGCCTACACCCTGGGCCTGGAGGGGCCGACCCTGTCCGTCGACACCGCCTGCTCCTCCTCGCTGGTGGCCCTGCACCTGGCCGCCCAGGCGCTGCGCCAGGGCGAGTGCTCCCTGGCCCTCGCCGGGGGAGTGACCGTCATGGCCACCCCCGGCACGTTCGTGGAGTTCAGCCGGCACCGCGGCCTCTCCGGTGACGGCCGCTGCCGCCCCTTCGCCGACGCCGCAGACGGCACCGGGTTCGGCGAGGGAGCCGGCGTGCTGCTGCTGGAGCGGCTCGGTGACGCCCGCCGCAACGGCCGGACGATCCTCGCCGTGCTCCGAGGCACCGCCGTCAACCAGGACGGTGCCTCCAACGGCATCACCGCCCCCAACGGCCCCGCCCAGCAGCGCGTCATCCGCCGCGCCCTGGAGGCGGCGGGCGTCGGCGCGGCCGACGTCGACGTGGTCGAGGCCCACGGCACCGGCACCACCCTCGGCGACCCCATCGAGGCCCAGGCCCTGATCGCCACCTACGGCGCGGAGCACACCGAGGAACGCCCGCTGTGGCTCGGCTCGGTCAAGTCCAACCTGGGCCACACCCAGGCCGCCGCCGGTGTCGCCGGCGTCATCAAGATGGTCCAGGCGATCCACCACGAGACCCTGCCGGCCAGCCTCGGCATCGACCAGCCCTCGCGGCACGTGGAGTGGGAGGGCGGCAACGTCCGGCCGCTGACCGAGTCCCTGCCGTGGCCGGACCCGGGCCGGCCACGCCGCGCGGGCATCTCCTCCTTCGGGATCTCCGGCACCAACGCCCACGTGATCGTGGAGGCGCCGCCCGCCACGCCGCCCGCCCCCGCCGCGCCGCCCGCCGGGCCCGCGGTGGGCGTCGTGCCGTGGCTGCTGTCCGGCCACACGCCCCAGGCGCTGCGGGCCCAGGCCGGCCGGCTCCTGGACCACCTGACCGGCCACCCGGACGCCGACCCGCACCGGATCGCCGGCGCCCTCGCCCACGCCCGTACCGCACTCGGCCACCGAGCCGCCGTCGTCGGGCACACCGACGAGGACCTGACCGCCGGGCTGCGGGCGCTGGCCGAGGGCCGCACACCTCCCGTCGGCACGGCCGGCCCGGCGACCGACGGCAAGCTGGCCCTGCTCTTCTCCGGCCAGGGCTCCCAACTGCCCGGCATGGGTGCCCGGCTCACCGCGGCGTTCCCCGCTTTCGCCGCCGCCTTCGACGAGGTCCGCACGCACCTGGACCCGCTGCTGGACCGGCCGCTCGGCGACGTACTCGGCTCCGCCGAACTGCTGGAGCGCACCGAGTACACCCAGCCGGCCCTGTTCGCCTTCGAGGTGGCCCTGTTCCGGCTGCTGGAGTCGTTCGGCGTCAGGCCCGACATCCTCGCGGGCCACTCCGTCGGCGAGTTCGCCGCCGCCCACGTGGCGGGCGTCCTCGGCCTCCAGGACGCCTGCCGGCTCGTCGCCGCCCGGGGCCGACTGATGCAGGCCCTCCCCACCGGCGGCGTCATGATCGCCGTACGCGCGGCGGAGGACGAGGTCACGCCGCTGCTCGGGGAAGGGGTCGGCCTCGCCGCCGTCAACGGACCCGGGTCCGTGGTGGTCTCCGGCCCGGCCGGCCCGGCCCGCGCCCTCGCCGCCCACTTCGACCGGAGCAAGGAACTGGCCGTCAGCCACGCCTTCCACTCGGCCCTGATGGAACCGATGCTCCAGGAGTTCCGCGAGGTCGCCGAGTCGCTGTCGTACGGGCCGCTGCGCATCCCGCTGGTGTCCACCCTCACCGGCGCCCCAGCGGCCGCCGACGAACTGTCCACCCCGGAGTACTGGGTGCGGCACGCCCGCGAGGCGGTCCGCTTCGCCGACGCCGTGTCCGCCCTGCACCACGCGGGCGCCCGGCACTTCGCCGAGGTCGGCCCCGGCAGCGCGCTCACCGCCGCCGCCGGTGACTGCCTGCCCGAGGACACGGCCGCCGTCGTCGCGCTCCAGCGCAAGGACCGTGAGGAGACCGAGGCACTGGTCACCGGGCTTGCCGCGCTGCACGTGCACGGCGTCACCGTCGACTGGACGGACCTGCTGCCCCACCGCGACGGCTCGGACCTGCCCACCTACGCCTTCCAGCGCGACCGTTACTGGATGACCGGCAACCCGGGGCAGCCCGGGCCCGCAGTCGGCCATCCGCTGCTGGGCGCCGCGGTCGAACGTGCCGACGCGGACGCGGCCCTGCACACCGGCCGGCTCTCGCTCTCCGCCCAGCCGTGGCTGGCCGACCATGCCGTCGGCGGTGTGCCGCTCCTGCCGGGCACGGCGTTCGTCGAGATGGCCCTCGCCGCCGGTGCCGGACTGGACTGCCCCGTGGTGGAGGAACTGACCATCGCCGAACCGCTGGTGCTGCCCGCGCACGGCAGCGTCCGCCTCCAGTGCACCGTCGGCGAACCGGACGCCGGCGGCGTCCGGGCTTTCACCGTGTACGCCGCGACGGCCGACGACGACCCGTGGACCACCCACGCCACCGGTGCGCTGCGCCCCGCGGACCCGGCACCCGCCCACGACCTGACGTCCTGGCCGCCGTCCGGCGCCGAACCCGTCGACCTGGACGACGTCTACGGACGGCTCGCCGCGCTGGGCGCCGAGTACGGACCCCGCTTCCAGGGCCTGCGCGCGGCCTGGCGCCTCGGCGACGAGGTGTACGCCGAGGTCGCCGTAGACACCGACGGCGTCGCGTTCGGACTGCACCCGGCGCTGCTCGACTCCGCGCTGCACGCCATCGGACTGCGCGCCGGAGCCCCGGAGCACATGGCGCTGCCGTTCGCCTGGAACGGCGTCGAACTGCACGCCACGGGAGCGACCGCCCTGCGCGTGCGGATCGCGCCGCTGGACTCCGGCGCCGTACGCATCGACGCCGCCGACGCCGACGGCCGGCCGGTGGCCCGGGTCGCGTCGCTGACGTTGCGGGAGGTCGACCCCGCGCGGATCGCCGCGGCGGCCGCCGGTGGGCACGAGGACCTGTTCGCCCTGGACTGGGTGCCCGTCACCGTGCCCACCGCCCCCCAGGCCGGCCGGTGGGCCGTCCTCGGATCCGGCCACGACGAACTGGCCGCCGCGCTCACCGGGGAGGTAGCCGAGGTCACGACCGTCACCGGGATGCCGGAGGCAGCCGCCCAGGCGCCCGACACCCTGGTCGTCCCGCACCCCGGCGGACGGGGCCCCGAGGAGATCCGGGCCGGGGCCCGGCGGCTGCTCGCCGTGGTCCGCGACTGGCTGGCCGACGAGCGGTTCGCCGGCACCGGCCTGGTCGTCACCACCCGGGGGGCCGCCGGCCCCGATGCCGCTGCGGTCACCGACCCCGGTGCCGCCGCCGCGTGGGGCCTGATCCGCTCGGCCCAGTCCGAGCACCCCGACCGGGTCGTCCTCGCCGACCTCGACGACACCGACGCATCCCGCCGCCTGCTGCCCTCCGCCGTCGCCTCAGGCGAACCCCAACTGGTGCTCCGCAAGGGAACGGTGGCCGCCCCCCGGCTCATCCGCGCCCCGCGCCGGGACGGGCACACCCCGGCCGACTGGACGGGCACCGTGCTGATCACCGGCGGAACCGGCGCTCTCGGCCGGGAGGTGGCCCGCCACCTCGTCACCCGACACGGTGCCACGCGGCTTGTCCTGCTCAGCCGAGCCGGAGCCGACGCCCCCGGCGCCGCGGAACTGCGGGAGGAACTGACCGCCCTCGGCGCGCGGATCACCCTCGTCGCCTGCGACGCCTCCGACCGCGCCGCCCTCGCCCGAGTCCTGGACGACCACCCCGTCACCGCGGTGGTGCACACCGCCGGTGTCCTCGCCGACGCCGTCCTCACCTCCCTCACGCCCCGGCAACTGGACACGGTGCTGCGGCCCAAGCTGGACGCCGCCCTGCATCTGCACGAACTCACCGCGGACCGTCCGCTGACCGCGTTCGTGCTGTTCTCGTCCGCGGCCGGACTGTTCGGCAGCCCGGGCCAGGCCGCCTACGCCGCGGGCAACGCCTTCCTCGACGCCCTCGCCACGCACCGGCGCTCCCTGGGGCTGCCGGCCGTCTCGCTCGCCTGGGGCGCCTGGGCGGGCGGCGGAGGCATGGCCGACCGTCTCAGGGACACCGACACGCGGCGCATGGCATCCGGGGGAGTGCTCCCCCTGGACACGTCGGCGGGTCTGGAGCTGTTCGACACCGCGGTGGGACGCGAGGAGCCGGTCCTGCTGCCGGCCCGCCTGGACCTGGGTGCCCCGCGGGACGCCGGCCGTATCGCCCCGCTGCTGCGCGGCCTGGTGCGCGCGTCCCGACGCACCGGTGCCACCGCGTCCGTGGCCTCGGCGGCGCTCCGCCGCGACCTGGCCGCCCGCACGCCGGAGGAACGGACCGCGCTGCTGCTCGAACTGGTGCGGGAGGAGGCCCGGCAGGTGCTCGGGACCGAGGAGTTCGAGGCTGAGCTGCCCTTCAAGGACCTCGGCTTCGACTCACTGACCGCCGTCGAGTTCCGCAACCGGCTCAACGAGGCGACCGGGCTGCGGCTGTCCGCCACGCTCGTCTTCGACCACCCGAGTCCGGCCGCCCTCACCGACCACCTCGCCGCGGAGCTGACGCCGGCAGCCGCCGACGGCCCGCGCGAGGAGGACACCGTCCGCGCCGCCCTGGCCGCCCTCCCGGTGGCCAGGCTCCGCGAAGCCGGACTGCTGGACAGCCTGCTCGAACTCGCCGGGCTGCGGCCCGCGCGGGAGCAGTCCGCGAACGAAGCGCCCAGCCGCCCAGCGATCGACGCGATGGACGCCGAGAGCCTGATCACCCTGGCGCTCGACGACCTCGTCGGCGACGACGACGCCCCGTGAGAAGGAAGAAGACCATGGCCGAGTCCGAGAAGCCGGACACCAGGATGGTCGAGGCGCTGCGCGCCTCGCTCAAGGAGATCGAGCGGCTGCGGGAGCGCAACAGGACCCAGACCGCCGCGGCCCGGGAACCGATCGCGATCGTGGGCATGGCGTGCCGCTACCCGGGCGGAGTCCGCTCGCCCGGGGACCTGTGGCGTCTCGTCGCCGAGGGCCGCGACGGCATCGGCACGTTCCCCGAGGACCGCGGCTGGGACCCGGACCTGTACGACCCGGTGCCCGGCACCCCGGGCCGCTCCTCCACGGGCGAGGGGGGATTCCTCTACGACGCCGGGGACTTCGACGCCGCCTTCTTCGGCATCTCCCCGCACGAGGCACTGGTCATGGACCCGCAGCAGCGGCTCCTGCTGGAAGGGTCCTGGGAGGCGCTGGAGCACGCCGGCATCGACCCGACGTCGCTGCGCGGCAGCCCCACCGGGGTGTTCGCGGGTGTCATGTACCACGACTACTTCGGCAGTTTCGGCTCCGGCAGCGTCGTCTCGGGCCGGGTCGCCTACACACTCGGTCTGGAGGGGCCCGCCCTCACCGTCGACACCGCCTGCTCCTCGTCGCTGGTCGCGCTGCACCTCGCCGCGCAGGCGCTGCGCCAGGGCGAGTGCACCCTCGCCCTGGCCGGCGGAGTGACGGTCATGGCCTCACCCGGCACTTATGTCGAGTTCAGCCGGCAGGGCGCTCTCTCCCCGGACGGCCGGTGCCGGTCCTTCTCCGACGACGCGAACGGCACCGGGTTCTCCGAAGGCCTCGGTGTGCTGGTGTTGGAGCGGTTGTCGGATGCTCGGCGGTGGGGGCATCGGGTGTTGGCGGTGGTGCGGGGTAGTGCGGTGAATCAGGATGGTGCGTCGAATGGTCTGACGGCGCCGAATGGTCCGTCGCAGCAGCGGGTGGTGCGGCAGGCGTTGGTGTCGGCGGGGGTGTCGGGTGCTGATGTGGATGTGGTGGAGGGGCATGGTACGGGGACGGAGTTGGGTGATCCGATCGAGGCTCAGGCGTTGCTGGCTACGTATGGTCAGGATCGGCCGGGGGGGCGTCCGTTGTGGTTGGGGTCGGTGAAGTCGAATATCGGTCATGCGCAGGCGGCTGCGGGTGTGGCGGGTGTGATGAAGATGGTGTTGGCGTTGGGGGAGGGTGTGTTGCCCCGGACGTTGGGTGTGGGTGTGCCGTCGCGGAAGGTGGAGTGGGGTGTGGGGCGGGTTCGGTTGCTGGAGGAGGAGCGTTTGTGGGTGCGGGGTGAGCGGGTGCGTCGTGCGGGGGTGTCGTCGTTCGGGATCAGCGGGACCAACGCGCACGTGATCCTGGAGGAGGCCCCCGACGACGACACCTCGGACACCTCCCCCCGTACCGAGGCCGAACCCCCCGCACCGGCCGTGCTACTGCCCCTCTCCGCCCGTTCCGCGCGCTCCCTCCCCGCACAGGCCGAGCAGCTGCGCGACTTCCTCGACGCCCGTCCCGACCTGCCGTTGACCGCTGTCGCGAGGGCCCTGGGCACCCGGCGCGCGGCGTTCGGCCACCGCGCCGCCGTCGTCGGTGGGGACCGCGAGCAGCTCCGGGCCGGCCTGGACGCCCTCGCCACCGGACGTCCGTCGGCCGCCGTCGTCACCGGCCGGGCCCGCGCCGGTGGCCGCACGGCCTTCCTGTTCACCGGGCAGGGGGCGCAGCGTCCCGGCATGGGGCTCGAACTGCGCGCTCGTTACCCGGTGTTCGCCGAGACGTTCGACGCGATCGACGCTCGCCTCGGCCTGGACCTGGCGGGCGTGCTGAGCGGCGACGACACCGAGGTGGTGCACCGCACCCAGTACGCGCAGACCGCCCTGTTCGCCTACGAGGTGGCCCTTTTCCGGCTGCTGGAGTCCTGGGGGGTACAGCCCGATGTGCTGGCCGGGCACTCCGTCGGCGAGATCGCCGCCGCCCACGTCGCCGGAGTGCTGGACCTGGCCGACGCCTGCACCCTGGTCGCCGCACGCGGCCGGCTCATGCAGGCTCTCCCCGAGGGCGGCGCGATGGTGGCCGTGCAGGCGGGCGAGGACGAGGTCCGCCCGCTGCTGGACGAAAGGGTGGGCCTGGCGGCGGTCAACGCACCCGCGGCGGTCGTCCTGTCCGGGGAGCGCGAGGCGGTCCTCTCCGCCGCCGCGACGTTCGAGAGGACAAAGCGGCTCAGCGTCTCGCACGCCTTCCACTCCCCGTTGATGGACGGCATGCTCGACGACTTCCACACGGTCGTCGAGCGGCTGACCTTCCACGAACCCCGCGTCGACGTGGTCTCCGCGCTCACCGGACGTCCCGCCACCGGGGACCAGCTGCGCGACCCGCGGTACTGGGTACGGCACGCTCGCGGCACCGTCCGCTTCGCCGACGCCGTCGCCGCCCTCGCCGGGTCAGGCGTCACCCGCTACGTCGAGGTCGGTCCCGACGCCGTCCTGACCGGGCTCGGCCGGGAGTGCGTCGGCGAGGGCGACGCGGCGTTCGTGGCCCTGGGCCGGCGCCACGGCGCCGAACCGACGGTCCTGCTGTCCGGGCTCGCCCGGCTGCACGCCGACGGCCTGCCTCTGGACTGGGCGGCGCTCTTCCCCGGTACGGCCCGCGCCGAGCTGCCCACCTACGCGTTCCGGCACGAACGGTTCTGGCTGAACGCCGATGTCCCCCTCACCTTGGACAGGCCCACTCCGCAGCCGGCCGCCGCACATCCCGGCGGACCCGCCGCGGCCCCGGACGCGCGGAGTCTGCGGGAGCGGCTGGCGGCGGCCCCGGAGACCGAGCAGGATGCCCTGCTGGCCGACCTGGTGTGCGCCCAGACCGCCACGATCCTCGGACACGAGGGACCGGAGGCCGTCGAACCCGACGACGCCTTCCTGGAGATCGGCTTGGACTCGGTCTCCGCGGCCGAACTGCGCGGAGCCCTCGGCAAGGCCCTCGGCGTCACCGTCGCGGCCGGGGCCGTCTTCGACCACCGCACACCCGTCGCGCTCGCCGGCCACCTGCGCGAGCACCTCGCCGGGGGAGGCGCCCCCGAGCCGGCGGACGACGACATCGAATCGGTCAGCGGGCTGGTGCGGCGCGCGGCGGCCGGGGGCGCCTGGGAACGAGCCATGACGCTGCTGCACAGCGCGGCGGACATCCTGCCGGGCTTCTCCTCGGCGGCCGAGTTCGGCGACGTGAGCGATCCCGTGCGCCTGTCCACGGGAGACGAGGGGCCCCGCCTGTTCTGCCTGCCCTCCCCGATGGCGCTGGGCGGAGCCCACCAGTACGTGCGGTTCGCCCGGCACTTCCACGGTCGACGCGACGTCCTCGTACCGGACGTGCCCGGCTTCGTTCCCGGGGAGCCGCTGCCGCGCTCCGTCGAGGCGGTCGTGGAGGTCGTGGTCGAGGGCATCCAGCGGGCCTGCGCGGACGGCCGGCCGTACGTGCTCCTCGGATACTCCTCCGGCGGGCAGTTCGCCCACGCGGCGGCCGAGGCGATGGAGAAGGCCGGCCGGCCGGCTTCCGGGGTGGTCCTGCTGGACACCTATCTGCTCGCCGACGACGGCACCGAACAGCTCCGGCGCGAGATGTTCAACGGCATGCTCGACCGGGAATCGTCGGTGGGCGGCTTCGGCACCGCGCGCCTCGCCGCGATGAGCCGCTACAGCGGTCTGATCCCGCACTGCCTGCCGGGCGCGCTGACCGCTCCGGTGCTGTTCGTCCGGCCGGAGGAGCCCTTCGCGCCCGGCCTCGACGGCTGGCAGGCGGTCTGGGACGGCACGCACGAACTCGCCGAGGTGCCCGGCACGCACTTCACGATCATGGAGGACAGGGCCGGGTCCACCGCCGGAGCGGTGGAGAAGTGGCTGTCCGGCATCGCGGTGCCCTGACACGGAGAGCGCCGGAAGGCGACCGTCGGCCGTGTGGCGCCGGCGACAGCCACCGAACCCGCCGCGGGGCGGCGGCCGAACGGCCCCCGCCCCGCGGCTCGGTCACTCACCCGCCTCACGGAAATGCGACATCCATGCTTCGATATCGCAGCGGATACCGTCCGGATCCAGACCCAATCGCACGGCGATCTCCTCCGCGGCCACTTCCGTCTGCCAATCACTGCGCTGCAGGGCCAGCCACATCGTCGTGCCGCGAGGGCCGCACCTGTGGCGTTTTCCGGTGAGCGGTACGAAGAGTTCCAGGTACCCGTCGGGCTGCACGCTGGCGATCAGCCCGTGGTCACGCCCCATGCCGCACCGGCCTTGCGTGTGCGGTGCCGTAATGCCTCTCGGCCGTGGGGAGGCCGGCTGTCCTGGACACAGAGAATCCCATCCCTCGACGGTTTTTCGGATACTTCGACGTTACCCGTTCATCCACACTGTGGCACTCGCGGTGACCGCATTTTTACGGTGGGGTAAACGATTCGGACAGGGGGCCGGCAGATGTACTGTCCTACGGGTATTTCTGCCACCTTGACAGAGCGTCAGTAATATCTGCGAAGAAATGCGCTGCACCATTGTTCTTCCGACCTGTGTCCGTCGCGGGCGGGCGGGGATTCCCACGGCGTCCCGCTGCAGCCGACAGGGTGCCTCCTGGCCCGTCAACACCTTGTCAGGGCCCACCGGTGACGGATTCCTCCAGCCGCCGGGCCCGGTCGGCCCGGATCATCCGCAGTGCGGGGACACCCGCGTCCGGCTCGACACCGGCAACACCACGCGATATGCGCCATGACATAAAACCTTCGCACGACTCCACATACATGCGGTGCGGGGGTAGAGAAACCTCTACCTCGAATCGACGGTATAAGGCCAATGTGCGGCGGTCCCGATCCTCCTAATCTGATCCGCAGACACCGCGTTCGAAGCGCGTCATTTCATTGGGGAGCCCGATGCACACATCACATGACCTCCGCCGGTCGGAGGCGGTACGGCTGGACACCGTGTCCAAGATCTACGGACGAGCGGACAGTCAGGTGGCCGCGCTCCGGGAACTTTCCATGAGCTTCGCCGACGCCACCTTCACCGCGGTGATGGGACCTTCCGGCTCCGGCAAGAGCACCTTCCTGCACTGCGCCGCAGGCCTGGTCCGGCCCACCTCCGGAACCGTCACCGTCGGCGGCACCGACCTCGCCGGCCTGGACGACACCCAGCTGACCGTGCTCCGCCGCGACCGGATCGGCTTCATCTTCCAGTCGTTCAACCTGCTGCCCGCACTGACGGTGATGCAGAACATCACCCTCCCGCTGCAACTCGCCGGGAAGCGGCCCGACAAGAAACTGATCCAGAACGTCGTGCAGCGCGTGGGCCTCGCCGACCGCCTCGGCCACCTGCCCTCCGAGTTGTCCGGCGGCCAGCAGCAGCGCGTCGCCATCGCGCGCGCCCTGGTCACCCGGCCCGCGGTCGTCTTCGCCGACGAGCCCACCGGCGCCCTGGACACCCGCACCGCGGCGGCCGTGCTCTCCCTGCTGCGCGAGTCCGTCGACACGGCCGGCCAGACCCTGGTCATGGTCACCCACGACCCGGTGGCCGCCTCGTACGCCGACCACGTGGTCTTCCTCGCCGACGGAGCCCTCGCCGGCGAACTGCACCGGCCGACGGCCGACGCTGTCGCGGCACGGATGACACGGCTCGGCGCCTGGGAGGACGAGAACCGCGTGCAGGCCGCACCGATGACGTCCGGAGGGATGTACTGATGTGGCGGCTCGCCCTGCGCACCCTGAGGTTCCGGCGGACCAGCTTCGTCGCGACCTTCCTCGCGATGTTCCTCGGCGCCGCGATCGTCATCGGCTGCGGAGGCCTGATGGAGACCGGCGTCCGGATGGCCGCCGACCCGCTGCGCCTGAACGGCGCCCCGATCGTGGTGACCGGCGAACAGACCTACGAGGGCGCCGCCCTGACGGAACGACACCGTATCGACCCCGCGCTGGTCGATGAGGTGGCCCGGACCAAGGGCGTCCGCGATGCCGTCGGCGACGTGTCCTTCCCCGCCACCGTCCTCAAGGACGGCAAGGCGCTGACCGGTGAGGACGCCTCGTACGGCCATGGCTGGGCCGGTGCCCGGCTCACCCCCTATACCCTCGCCGCCGGTGAATCCCCCGTTACCGGCGGCGAGGTCGTCCTCGACTCCGGACTCGCCGAGCGCGCCGGCGCACGCCCGGGCTCGGCCGTCCAGATCGTCGTCAACGGCGACACCCGGCGGTTCACGGTCAGCGGTGTCGCCGGCCGGCGCGGCGACGACAACCCGGACGCCGCGGTGTTCTTCAGTGACGAGCAGGCCCGCAGCCTGGCCGGCGGCCGGATCGACTCCATCGGCGTACTGCCGGAGAAGGGCGCGGACACGGCGGCGGTCGCCGACGTGGTGCGGTCCGCCGTCGGCGACCGGGCCGAGGTGCTCACCGGCGAGCGGCGGGGCCTGGCGGAACTGCCCGGCACCCTCTCCAGCCAGCGCACCGTCGTGATCCTGGCGGCGATCTTCGGCTCGTCCGTGGTGCTGATCGTGATGTTCGGCGTCGCCTCCACCCTCGGGCTGTCGCTCCAGCAGCGCACCCGGGAGATGGCTCTTCTGAGGGCCGTGGGCTCCACCTCGCAGCAACTGCGCCGAATGATCCTCACCGAGACGGCGGTGCTCTCGGTGGGCTCGGTACTGCTCGCCCTGTATCCGGGATATCTGCTCGGCCGGCTGCTCTTCGGCGTGCTCACCTCCAGCGGCGTCGTCTCGTCGGCGATCGTCTACCACGCGGGCTGGATGCCGATGGCCGTCGGCGCCGTCGTCACCGTGCTCGCCGCAGCCGGGGCCACCCGCTTCGCGGGCCGCCGCGCCGCCCGCACCGAGCCGGTCGCCGCCCTGGCCGAGAGCGCGGTGGGCACCCGCTGGTTCAGCGTTCCGCGGCTGCTGATCGCCCTGTTCTTCCTCGCCAACGGCGTCGGCCTCGCCGTCGCCACCGCCACGGTGATGGAGGACGGCCCCACGCTCGCCAGTACCGCGGGGCCCGCCTCCGTGCTGTTCTGCATCGGTCTGGCGCTGCTCGCCCCCGGGATCACCAAGGCGATGGTCTTCCTGCTGAAGCTCCCGGTGCGCGCCTTCTCCGGCATCCCGGGGATGCTCGCCCTGCGCAACGCCACCACGGCCAACGTCCGTATGGCGGGGGCCGTCGCGCCCATCGTCCTGCTGATCGGCATCGCCACCGGGACCCTCTACATGCAGGCGACCGAGGACCACGTCTCCCAGAGCTCCTACGACCAGAACGTCCTGGCCGACTACGTCCTCGACTCCACCACGGGCGGATTCGCCCCCGGCGTCGTCGACCGGGTCCGGGCGACCCCCGGCGTGGCCGCGGCCTCGGAGTTCGTCACCAGCCGCGGATTCGTCGACGCCCCCGACGGGCCGGCCGACGCCGAACTGCGGGGCGTGTCCGCCGACGGCGTGCGGCAGAGCCTCGATCTGCGGCCCGTCGCCGGGTCGCTGTCCGGTCTGCGCGGCGACACCGTCGCGCTCTCCGACAAGAAGGCCGAGGAATACGGCGTGGGGGTCGGCGACCGGTTGCCGCTGCGCCTCGGCGACGGCACCGCCGTACGCCCCACCGTCGTCGCTCTCTACACCGACAACCCCAAGCAGCAGTACGTGACCCTGCCCGTGGCGACTCTGGCTCCGCACACGAGTGAGGGGCTCCCGCTCCAGATCCTGGTCCGCTCCGGACCGGGTGGCCCGGACGGAGTCCGCGACGCACTGGCCGGGCTGGCGGCGAGCGTGCCGGGTACCGAGCTGGACGACGGCGACTCACTGGCCGGCCGGAACAACCAGATCCAGCAGATCCTGGTCGCCGCGAACTATACGATCGTGGCCATGATCGTCGGATACGCCGCCATCACCGTCGTCAACACCCTCGTGGCGGTGACGCGCAAGCGCCGCGCCGAGTTCGGCCTCCAGCAGCTGACGGGGGCGACGCGCCGTCAGGTGCTCGGCATGCTGACCGTCGAGGGCGTACTCATCGGAATCATCGCCACCGTCCTCGGCACGATCGCCGCCGCGACCACCATCGTGCCCTACAGCATGGTGAAGTCCGACTCGTATCTGCCCTCCGGGTCCCCCGGCATCTACCTCGCCATCGTCGGCGGGTCCCTGGTGCTGGTCTTCGGCGCCACGCTCCTGCCCTCGTGGCGCGGCATGCGCACGCCCGCCGTCGACACGGTGAAGGCCGCGTGAGCCGTATCCGAACCGGGCCGTCCCCGGCACCCCCGTACGGGGACGGCCCTTCCCCCGCCCTTCCCCACAGGTGGGAGGGCGGGCGCGCGCGGCTGGTCCGGTCCGCCCAGGACACCATGGTCGGCGCGCTGATCGCCGTCGGAGCACTCGCCTCGGTCGTCCTGTTCGTCACGACCACGTACTTCGTCATCCTGTGCCTCATCGGGATCGGCTTCCTCGCCCTGCCCCACCTGACCACCGCGGTGCGCCGGGTCTGCGACCTGAACCGGCGTGCCGCCGCCCGCTCCGGGGTCCCGGTGGAGCGGCCGTACCGGCCGGCACCCGAGGAGATCGAACGGGACATCGTCGGATGGGTGCGCCGCTGCAAGTGGATCCTGGCCGACCCGGCGACCTGGCGGGACCTGCTGTGGCTGCTCCTCAACAGCGGTGTCGGCCTGCTGCTCGGCTGCGCTCCGGCCGCGATGCTGTACTACGCGGGGGAGGGGCTGGCGTTGGCCTGCGGGCTGTGGCGGCCCGTCGCCGCCGACGGCGTGGGCCGCTGGTATACGTTCATCACCGTCGACAGCTGGCCTGCCGCCCTCGCCGCGGCCCTGGCGGCACTCGTCGTGTTCGCCGGCTGGCTCCACCTCAGCCCCTGGGTGCTCAAGGGCTACGCCTACTTCGTCCTGTTCCTGCTGGGCCCGACCCAGCGCGGGCGTCTGGCATCCCGGGTGCGGCACCTGGCGGAGACGCGCTCCGGCGCGCTCGACATCCAGGCCGCCGAACTGCGCCGCATCGAACGCGATCTGCACGACGGCGCCCAGGCCCGGCTGGTCAGCCTCGGCCTTACCCTCGGAGCCGTCGACCGGCAGCTGGACCGGAACACCGAAGAGGCCCGCCGCCTGCTGCACGACGCACGCAGCTCCTCCGTACAGGCGCTGCGTGAGCTGCGCGGCCTGGTCCGGGGCATCCATCCCCCGGTGCTGGCCGAGCGTGGACTCGCCGACGCCGTGAGGGCTCTGGGCCTGGCCAGCCCGCTGCCCGTCACGGTCACGGCGGACCTGCCCGGGAAACTGCCCGATCCGGTGGAGTCCGCGGTCTACTTCTCGGTATCGGAGCTGCTGACCAACGCGCTCAAGCACGCCGATGCCCGACAGGTCGAGGTGGCTCTCCGGTACGCGGACGGCGCCCTGCACGGGCAGGTCACCGACGACGGCCGAGGGGGCGCCGAGATGTCGGCCGGGAGCGGTCTGGAGGGCATCCGGAGGCGGCTGGCATCCTTTGACGGCGTCCTGGAGATCAACAGTCCCCCGGGCGGTCCGACCGTCATGAAAATGGAGCTGCCGTGCGTGTCGTCCTCGCCGAAGACCTCTTCCTCCTGAGGCAGGGAATCATCCAACTGCTGGAGGCCTATGACTGCGAGGTGGTCGCCGCCGTGGACAACGGCACGGATCTGAGACGGGCCATCGCGGAACACCGCCCCGACGTGGCCGTGGTGGACGTCCGCTTACCACCGACGTTCACCACCGAGGGCCTGGAGGCGGCCCTGCTCGCCCGCCGCGAGCAGCCCGGTCTGCCTATCCTCGTCCTGTCCCAGCACGTCGAGCAGATGTACGCCCGCGAACTGCTGGCCGACGGCACCGGCGGCATCGGCTATCTGCTGAAGGACAGCGTCCTCGACGACGGGCAGTTCATCGACGCCGTCCGCCGGGTCGCGGCCGGCGGCATGGCCATGGACCCCACCGTCGTGGCCCAGCTGATGACCTCCCACTCCCGCGACGAGCCGCTGTCCGCGCTGACCGCCCGGGAACGCGAAGTGCTGGAACTCATGGCGGAGGGATGCTCCAACACCGCCATCGCCCAACGGCTGACCGTCTCCGAGGGCGCGGCGGCCAAACACATCTCGAACATCTTCTCCAAACTGATGCTCCCCCCGTCGAGCGACAGCAACCGCCGCGTCCTGGCGGTCCTGGCCTACCTCAACGCCTGAGTCCCGCCCGCCGTCCCCGGGTCTGGGGGCGGTAGGGGTGTGGCCCGCGCACCCGGCCGGTGAGACTGCTGGGGCACGCCCGGTCCGCGCCGCCGCCACGAGGGGAACCGCACTCCATGACCACGTCGGCCGAGCTCAACCGCCTGTGGATCCGCCGTTACCACCCCCGCCCGGACGCGGCGGTCAGGGTGGTGTGCCTGCCACACGCGGGCGGGTCGGCGAGTTTCTACCGGTCCGTGTCGGCCGGCCTGCCCGCCGACACGGACGTGCTCGCCGTGCAGTATCCGGGGCGTCAGGACCGGCGGGCCGAACCCTGCGTCGCCACGATCGCCGCCCTGGCCGACCAGGTTACCTCCGTACTCCTGGAGTGGACGGACCGTCCGTTGGTCCTGTTCGGGCACAGCATGGGAGCGACCCTCGGGTTCGAGGTCGCGCGTCGCCTCGAGCGCGACCACGGCGTCGTGCCGCACGCCCTGTTCGCCTCCGCGCGCCGGGCCCCCGCCGCACCGCGCACGGAGACCGTTCACCTGCGGGACGACGACGGCATCGTCGAGGAGATGAGGCTGCTGAGCGGTACGGAATCGGCCATCCTCGACGACCCTGAACTGATCCGCATGGCCCTGCCGGCGATCCGCGCCGACTACCGCGCCGCTGAGACCTATGTCTACGAGCCGGGCCCCCCGCTGCACTGCCCGGTGTGGAGCCTCGTGGGCGACAACGACCCCAAGGTCACCCTCGACGAGGCACGGGCCTGGTCGCGGCACACGGAACGGGCCTTCGAGTTCCGCGTCTTCGGAGGCGGCCACTTCTACCTCGTCGCGCACCAGCAGGAGATCCTCCGAATGATCGCCGAACGGGCGGCCGTACCGGTGGGCACGGGCTGACCGGCCTGCCGGCGAGGAGTCGTCTGGGCGATCCCTCCCGGATCTCCTGACGTGTGCGGGGGTGTCGGGGCCAGGCTGTCTGTATGGGCCGTGGGGATCCGACGAATGCGGAGTGGGACCGGCTGGAGTCGTTCCTGCCTCCCGGTGGTGCCCGCGGGGGCCGGGGGAGTGACCACCGTCGGGTGATCAACGGGGTGCTCTACCGGGTCCGGACGGGCGTGCGGTGGAGGGATCTACCGGAGCGGTCCGGCCGTGGGAGACCGTTTGGAAACGCCATCGCAGCCGGCCGGGCGGTCCGTTCTGGATCTGGGGGCAGGAATGGGTGTGTCGTCGTTCGCGCTCGCCGACGTCGGTGCGCAGGTCGTGGCCGTCGACGCCCCACGCCCTCGTCGGACCCGCTGGAGGGCAGGCGCGGTGACCGCGATGTCGACGCGGTCGAAGCCGATTTCCGGGATCTTCAGCGCGATTCCCCGTTCGACGTCGTCACCCTGTCCAAGAACACGTTCGTGCTGGCCCAGAGCCACGAGGAGAAGATCGATCTCCTCCGTGCCATCGGACGGCACCTCAGGCCGGGAAGTGCGGCCTTCCTCGACACCGACCCCAACGGATACCTCCGTGCGGACGGGGACGCCACCACCGTCACCTACCCCCTGATCCAGGGCCGGCGCGTGCCGGTACGCGGTGTGTCAGGCGGGCGTGGCCCCCGGGTCGGTGGGCACATGGTCGGTGCCTTCCCTGATCACGAGGTCGATCAGGCCGGGGAAGCGGCGGTCGAGCTCTTCCTTGCGCAGGGTGTTGATGCGGCGAGTGCCGACATCGTGCTGCCGGATCAGGCCGGTCTCGCGCAGGATGCGGAAGTGTCGGGTGAGGGCTGATCTCGTGACGTCCTGGTAGAAGCCGCTGCAAGCCAGGCCCGGGCGCGAGGAGAGGGTCATCACGATGCCGAGCCGGACCGGGTCCGCCAGCGCACTCATGATCTTGAACAGGTCGAGTTCTTCTTCGTCCGGATGGAGGAGCGGGGAGGACGTGCGGCTGGCCATGGTCCGAGCATACTGTCCACTCAACCCTATGTTCGCGTGTGCGCGTACATAGACTACAGTAGCGATGCGGGGGGCATCTTGTTCCATTAAGGGCCTTTAAGTAAGGAATCATTGTTTATGACCTCTTCGTCAGCCGCACCGGCTTCAGACGTTGTCTCCCTTTTCTCGCCGGTTACTCTCGGTGACATCGTGCTCGCCAACCGCGTCGTCATGGCGCCCCTGACCCGGTCGCGGTCCGGCTCTTCCGGGGTTCCGGGGGACCTGGTGGTCGAGCACTACCGGCAGCGGGCGAGTATCGGGCTGATCATCACCGAGGGCACCTACACCAGCCACGAATCGCAGGCCTTCGTCGGACAGCCGGGCATGGTCACAGATGAGCAGGTCGCCGGCTGGCGAAGGGTAGCCGAGGCGGTGCACGCCCGCGGTGGCCGCGTCGTGATGCAGCTCATGCACGGCGGACGTGCCACTCATCCCGACATCAACGGCGGCCGCCGCGTCGTCGCCCCCAGCGCGCTCGCGATCGACGCCGAGACGCACACGGAGACGGGCAAGAAGCCCTACCCGGTGCCGGAAGCGCTGACCGTCGAGGAGGCCCGGACGGCCCTGGAGGACTTCGTCGCCGCCGCCCGCAGGGCCGTAGAGGCGGGAATGGACGGTGTCGAGATTCACGGCGCCAACGGCTACCTGCTGCACGAGTTCCTCTCCCCGGCGTCCAACCGGCGCACCGACGAGTACGGCGGTTCACCGGAGAACCGCGCTCGCTTCGTCGTCGAGGTGGTCACGGCTGTGGCGAACGCCGTAGGCGCCGGGCGCGTCGGGCTGCGCATCTCGCCTGAACACAACATCCAGGATGCCTTGGAGACCGACCGCGACGACGTTCTGGCCACCTACGGCACCCTGCTCGATCAGTTGCGCCCGCTGGGCCTGGCCTACCTCTCCGTGCTGCACAAGGAACCGGAAGGGCAGCTGGCCCAGGAGCTGCGCCGACGCTTCGGCGGCAAGGTGATCGCCAACAGCGGTTTCGCCTCGGTCACCACACGTGACGAGGCGGCGCGGTTGATCGAGGCCGCCCACGCCGACGCCGTAGCCGTCGGCCGCGCGGTCATCGCCAACCCCGACCTGGTCGAGCGCTGGCAGGGTGAGCACCCGGAGAACGAACAGCGGCCCGCACTGTTCTACGCGACGGGCGCCGAAGGCTACACCGACTATCCCTTCCTCCGGGCGAGCTGAAGCGTCTGACGACGGGCTCCCCACGCGGCCGCGGGTTGGCCGCGACCGAAGAGTCGGCCTGCGGCCGCGGGGGAGCCGTCCCGGCCGTCGCTCGTCAGGCGTAGTGCCGGTGAGGCGCGTACGGGGTCCACCAGGAGCTTCACGCCATTGACCGGCGGTAGCGGCGGTGTCGCCCGCCGGCCGCCGCCACGGTGGCCCTGTCAGCAGGGAAGCACGACAGCGCCGGCTCCCCGAGATGCGGGAGCCGGCGCTGCCTCTGTCAGCGGCTACGGGTTGACGCAGCCGATCGAGCCGACCGGGAGGTTGTTACCGGTCGATGTCGCTGTGAATCCGAAGGTGACGCTGCCGTCCGGTGGGATGGACCGGTTGTAGTCGAGACTCCTGACCGTGACCGTGCCGTCGGACCCAGTGTTCAGTGCGCCGTTCCACACGCTGCTGATCTTGGCTCCGGCGCCGGGTGTCCACTTCACCGCCCAGCCGTCACGCGCCGTCGTGCCGTGGTTCATGACCTCGACGGACCCCTGGAATCCGCCGCTCCAGTAGTTGGTCACGCGGTAGACGGCCATGCACCCGCTGTGCGGGTCGGTCGGCGTGGGGGTCGGGTCCGGGGTCGGTGTGGGCGTCGGGTTCGGGGTGCCACCCGAGCCCCGGATGCCGGTGACCTCGCCGTTGCCGCCGTCGAAGACGACGTCGGAGCAGGAGAAGAAGTTCTCCTGGCTGTCGGAGCGCACCCACTGGATGAACATCACCGCGTCACCCGAGCGGCCCGAGGGCAGGTCCAGATCCCAGTAGTAGTGGCCGCCGTCCGTGCCCGGGGAGCCCGTCTGGGGCGGGTCGGTGACGGTCTCGATCAGGTCCAGGTCGTCCCAGCCCAGCTCGGTGCTGGGCGAGTAGCCGGGCTTGGACAGGTACACCCGGAAGGAGCCCGGGTGCGCGGCCCAGTTGCTGTGCTTGACCTGGATCGTCCGGCCGGCTGTCAGGTGCGTCCGGGGCCAGTCGGAGCGGGCGGCGTTGTATCCGGTGAAGTTGTACGGCGACCGGTCGCCGGCGCTGCACAGCTTTCCGTCCGGGACGTAACCGGCCCCTCGTCCACCCGCGTTGGAGTCGAGCACGGCGAACCAGTTGTACAGCGCCGTCGAGCCGCTCTCGCTGAGCGCGGCCTTGCACGCCGGGTTGGTCGGGTCCAGGGAGCCGGTGCTGGTCTTGGCGTCCAGCCAGCAGAGGTAGGTACGCGAGCCCGGAGTCATCGTCACGCCGTGCGCCTGCGCGTTGCCCTGGCCCAGCAGGGTCAGGGCGATTCCGCCGAGCAGGGTCGCGAACACCGCTGCCAGGGAAACAAGTTGTCTCTTGCGTCGAGCCATGGTGTCTCCTGTGCCTGTGTGGGGACTTCTTCCGATTGCGCCTGTCTCCTTCTGTCACCGTCCGGTGAGGGAACCCTCGCCCTGCGGGGAAGGCGCCCGTCTTGATGGGCGAGGGGTCTGGGGGTGCCGTACGCGGACCGGGGCGGCGGTGAACCCGGGGCGGTTCGGCGGCGAGGCGGGCGGGGAGCGCGGGGCCCGCCCCGTACGTGCGGGGAGGTGAGGGGGCGGGCCCGTGGTCGTGCGCCGGACTCAGGCGCAGCGGGCGCCGTTGAGGCTGAATCCGGACGGCTGCGAGAACGTGCCGCTGTAGGTCCCCTGGAAACCGAACGTCTGGCTGGCGCCGGCCGCTATCCGGGCGCTGTGCGCGAGGCCGGTCGCCGTCACCGCTCCGGACGGCCCGCTGACGGTGGCGCTCCACGCGTTGGTGACGCGTTGCCCGGAGGGCAGGGTGAAGGACAGCTTCCAGGAGTCGACGGGCGTCGAACCGGTGTTGGCGACCGTGACGTCGGCGGTGAAGCCGCCGGTCCAGACGTTCGTCGCGTAGGTCACCTTGCAGGCCGTCACCGGGTCCCCGGGCCCACTCGGATCGCCGGTGCCCGGAGTCCCGAGGTTCACGGCCGAGGAGAAGGAGTTCACCGCGAGCCCGGCACCGTTCTGCCATGGCTCGAAGCCGGCCTGGACACTGGTGAGATACCAGTTGTTCTGGGCCATGCCGCGGGAGACGGTGTTCCGGACGAAGTCCATGACGTCGAAGCTCCAGCCGGCGACGGCCGACGGGGCGACGAAGGAGATGACGTCGTTGGAGCCGTTGCAGCCCGTCCACACCTGCCAGGTGCGCCCGCCCACGGAGGTGGTGCCGACCTGCGAGCCGATCGGCTGGATCGGGCCGACCTTGTTGAACCAGATCATGATCTCGGTGCGGCCCACACCGTCCTTCTTGGGCGTGGGGTCCAGCCAGATGTCGTACGACGCGTTGTACACCGCGTCGCCGACATAGCCGTAGGAGATGCTGCTGGGGGCGCTGGCGATACCGCTGACCTGCGCCGGGAGGTTCGTCCCGGGCGAGCAGTTTGTGTAGTGACAGCCGTTGAAGACCGAGGGATAGGACTTCGGGGCGCCGTTCGTGGGGACGGAGCCGTCGGCCTGGGTCACCCTGAAGCCGCTGTCGGTAGCGGTGACGCACTGGGGGGCGCTGGTGCCCCAGCGGTTGTTCTGGATCACGTAGCGGCCCTGGATCGTCGTCGAACCGTACTGTTCGCAGACCAGGGTGTCCGCGTGGGCCGCCGGAGCAGCGGCCAGGACGGCCGCCACGCTGGCGAGAGCGAGGAGCAGCGTGCGGAGCAGGCTGCGCGAGGTTCTGGGGCCGTGGGGTGACGCTCGCATGCGGGGCCTCTCCAGGAGGGATGACCGGGTGGGGCGATCAGGGAATCGGGAGCGCCCCAGCCGTCTTGACTGGGAGCGCTCCCACCCGCGGTTCGTAGGGGACTGTAGGAGCGTCGGTGTCTCCCTGACAACCCATCGGGACGGAATGCGGCAAACGGATTCCAAGGGGCAGGTCAGGGGCAGGGGTTGAGCCGCACGACTTTGGGAGCGCTCCCGGGGTGGGGCGCCATGAGAGCTCCGGCGCCTCCACACCGGGCCGGTCCGCCGGCCATCGGCAGGGTGCGCGAAGGCGGCTCGGGCCGACTCGTAAACAGCCGGCCCGGCCCTCCACCGGAGGGCCGGGCCCTGCGCGCCTCCCGCATCTCGTGGCACGAAGCCGTCTACTGAGACTGTTCAGCCCAGTTGGCACTCCGTGCTGCTGGGGTGTCACCACTGAGCAGCCCAATTGACACGCAGGTGCTTCTACGGTTGATCTGCGGCCTTCTCAGATCTCGTGCGCGCAGATACACGGCTCGGCTGTGTCTGCCGTGAACTTCCGGCTTGTAGGGCTGCGACTTCGCCCCGCAGTTCGGTCAGTTCCCGGTGCAGTGCCTGGATGGCGACGATGGCCACCCCGTTGGCATCGGTGCAGCAGATCGTCCGATCGTTCTCACCGACCCCGAACGCTTTCCACCAGTCCTGCGCCATGGGGCCCAGATGACGTACGTGCGGCGGGTCCCAGTGGTACCGCCACGTGCTGACCGGCAGCTGCACCACCTGTTCCAGTACCTGGTAACCGTTGACCGGACCGCTACCGCGTACGGCACCCGACACGGCACCGGACGCCAGACCAGCCGCAGAAACCCTCTGACGCAGGCGCATCCTGACCAGTACCGACATACCTGTCCTGGCCAAGGATCCTTTCAACCGCCGGTAGCTCATCGCTCCCAGACCACCGCGGTGACCTCAGTCTTCAGCTCACGATCCGAGAAGAGCAGGCTGCCTCCGCCACCGCGGTTCTGCGGACTGTTCACCGGAAGCTGGACCAGACCGCTACCCATCCCGCTGCTGTGAGCCGTCGCGCCGACCGCCGTGACCACACGGTCTTTGTTGATCATCGTGGTGTCGTAAGCGGCGTTGCCTGCCGCCAGAACGTTCGTGCTCGCGACGGCCGGGACGCTCAATGCCCCCGTACCGGCAGCCGCCGTAGCTGTCAGCACAAGTAGGCGGCGGGCAACGCGTTTCGTGGACATCCAGCATCCTTCCAACCGGGACGCCGAGTGCGTCCGCGACACCCCTAACGGCCTATTGCCTTAAAAGGCACGTAGGTTTCCGCGGCTCCCCTGGCCCACGCTCGCAGCACGATCGGCGCCCCACCCGGCGCACCGTCGACGTCGAGGACGAGCAGCAGTCCCCATCTCTCGTTCGCGTTGTGCCTCCGCGCGCGGTGACGTGCGTCATATCGTTGCTGTCGCAACAGCAGTCGGGCAGGGGGCCGAGGGCAGGAGGCGCCGCAGCGTCAGCCCCTCGTCGCGTGGATGATCACTCAGGGCATGGGCCTGTCAGTACCTTCCCCCAGGACAGGGCGCGAAAGGACTTGCCGCAGGTGGCCTTCGGGGTGCGTGGCCCGATTTCCGGCCAGCCCGTACGTGTGACCGTGGTCACGGACGTCCTTCGCCGGTGCTGCGTAGGCTTGGGCCGCCGCGGTGGGGTCCGTGAGGGGGTGTGGCCCTTCTCCGATCGCCTGACGGAGTGTCAGGAAAGTCGGCAAGTGGTCAGCATGAGTCCTGGAAAGCCTGGGGGGAGCTGCCCGGACGTGGGACTGGCTATAGGGTGTCGAAACAGCCCTTGACCTGCAAAAACGCAGGCAGGGAGCCTACTCGTGGGAGTGCCTTGATGTTGCGTACAATGTTCAAGTCGAAGATTCACCGGGCGACCGTGACCCAGGCCGACCTCCACTACGTCGGTTCCGTGACGGTCGACGCGGATCTGATGGACGCGGCCGACCTGCTGCCCGGTGAGCTCGTCCACATCGTCGACATCGACAACGGTGCCCGGCTCGAGACGTACGTCATCGAGGGGGAGCGCGGTTCCGGCGTCATAGGGATCAACGGCGCGGCCGCCCACCTCGTGCACCCCGGTGACCTGGTCATTCTGATCAGTTACGCCCAGGTCGACGATGCCGAGGCCCGTGCGCTGGTGCCGAGCGTCGTGCACGTCGACGCCGGGAACCGCGTCGTGGCCCTGGGGGCCGACGCGTCGGCCCCCGTGCCGGGCACCCGCACCGAGCGGAGCCCGCACGCCGTTCCCACGCGCGACTGATTCCCTCGTAATCGCGTCCACCCAGCAAGGGAGCCGTCATGGCAGCAGAGAACCTCACCTTCGAGATCCGTGACGACCGGGGGCACGGCAAGCTCGTGGCGTACGAGGGTGGTGCGGCCGCCGGAGTCATCGCGTACTTCGTGATGACTCCCGAGCCCGGCGCCCTCGTCCCCGTGCACACCGTCGTCGAGCCGGCGCACGAGGGCAAGGGCATCGCGGGTGCCCTGGCCACGGAGTTCTACGGCATGGCGGCACGGGAGGGCGTTCCGGTCGTCCCGCTCTGCCCGTACGTCGTGAAGTGGGCCCAGCGCCACCCCGAGAAGGTTCCGGTAGCTCCCGACGAGCTCGTGAAGGAAGCACTTCGGCAGCTCGACTCGCATCCGGAGCTGCTCTGACGACTGGCGGAGGCCGCTGAGGCCTGGCGGGCCGAAGGCTCTTGAAGCCTGGCGGAGGCCGCCGGGCGGTACGGCAGGACGTGTGGATTCGGCAGGCGCGGGCAGCCGCACGGGGAGACGGTGGAGAAGAGATCCACGTACACGTTTCGCCGCTGTTGGAGGCCCGAGATGACCCATCCGTACCCCGACCCCGTACCGCCCGCGCCGACGCCCCCGCCCGGACCGCCGACGCCGGTGCCCTCCCCGCCGCCCGTGCCGCCGGGGCCCGTGCCTCCCGGTCCGGCGCCGGACCCGATACCGCAGCCGCCGAGCCCGGACCCGGAGCCCGTGCCCGAGCCGGAACCCTCCCCCCAGCCTGCCGGATGAGCCGCCGGTCAGGAGCTATCCCGCGGCCAGGACCACGTTCGCCCGCTCCGTGAGCACGGTCAGGACGCGGCCGGCCGCGGCCAGGTCCTCGGCAGGCAGATCCGCGTAGAGTCCGGCGGTGATCCGGGCCGTTCCGGTCCGGATCCCGTCCTGGCGGGCGCGGCCGGAAGCCGTGAGCTCCAGGCCTGCCCCGGTTTCCGCCAGCAGGCCGCCGTCGATCAGCGAGTCGACCGCCGCCTCGGCGGTCCCCGTCTCGATCTTGAGCGTGGAGGTCATCCGGTCCGTGAGCGCCCGCTTCGTCGCCCCGGCGCCGTCGGCGGTCGCGTTGAGCGCCACGGCCTGGTGGAACGTGGTCCCGGACCTGGCCAGCAGGCTTTCCAGTACGGCTCGCGTGGCGTAGTGCGCCTGGCCGATGATCTGGCCGTTGACGGTCGTGGTGGTCATGGCTGCTCCTCAGGGTGTGATGGCTCGTTCAGCAGTGCGGTCAGCTCCCGGACGAACGCCTCGGTTCCCGCCCCCCCGGCCCCGCCCAGCGGGGCCAGCAGCCGGTCCATGAGCTCCCGTACGACCGCGACCGCACGCACGGCTACCGCCTGCCCCTCGTCGGTGAGGGCCAGCTGGACCGCGCGGGTGTCGGCCGGATCGGGTGTGCGCTCGACGAGGCCGGCCGACTCCAGTGAGCGGGCCAGCTTCGACACGTACAGGGCTTCGAGCCCCGTGTGGTCCGCGAGCCGCCGCTGGCTGGGGCGCTCGCCGGCCTCGCGCATGCCGAGGAGCGATCCCATCAGCGAATACTGCGCATGGGTCAGGCCCAGTGGTGCGAGCGCCCTGTCCACCGCGACGCGCCATTTCATGGAGAGGCGCCAGACGAGGAAGCCGGGCGTCGGTCCTTCGGGGGTGCCGCTCAGGGGTGGGCTGTCCATGAAAGTAAAGTACATGGATATTATGTCCATGGCTACTAAATAGTGTCGCCCCCCAGACCCGTCAGCGCGTCCGCGTGACCGAGCCCGCTCTCCTCCGCGAGCGAGTCGAGCGACTGCGCGTCACGCACCGGGACGAAGCGCACGCCGTTCCCGCCGGCGCCTGCGGCGAAGCCGTACACAGCCGGCCGGGGCAGGCTGTTGTAGGCCCAGTGCGTAGAGAAGTAGTACGCGCCGGTGTCGTACAGGACCACGTAGTCACCCTCCCGCAGCTCGGGCAGCTCCCGGCCGTGCGCCACGACGTCCCCGGCGAAGCAGCAGGGCCCCGCGATGTCCTGGACCATCGGCGGACCGACCCGTGGACGCCCCTCCGCGTCGAACGCGCCTACCCGCAGCGGCCAGGCCTCCGGCATGAAGACCGTCCGGGTGGCGATCTGCGCGCCGGCGTGGGTGAGTACGACGCGGCGCCCGCCCGCCTCCTTGGTGTACTCCACGCGCGCCCCGATGAAGCCGTTCTTCGCGAGCAGGGACCGGCCGAATTCGGTGACCAGGTCGTAGCGTCCGTCGAACAGCCCCGGAACCGAGGCCCGGAGCACGGCCACGTAGTCGCCGAACGAGGGGCGGACCTCGTCGTCGGCGAAGTTGACCGGCAGCCCGCCACCGATGTCGAGGCTGGTGATCTGTTGGCCGCCCACCGCCCCGTTGATCTCCTCGGCCAGCCGGTACGTCTCGGCGACGCCCTCCGCGATGAGCTCCAGCGGGCAGCCCTGCGAGCCGACATGGGCATGCAACCGGGTCAGCCAGGGCCGCTCGGCGAACGCCCGCACGATCTGTTCGCGGCCCCCCGGATCGCGCAGGGCCACACCGAACTTCGAGGCGGCCGTCGCCGTGCTCATCGCCCCGATGGAGCCACCGCCCACCTGGGGATTGATCCGCAGACCGACGACGGACGCCGATCCGTGCGGGCGCAGCTCGTCGATACGGCGGAGTTCACCGAAGTTGTCGGCGTTCACGGCCACCCCGAGCGCGAAGGCCGTCCTGAGTTCGTCACGGGTCTTCGCGGGCGAGTCCAGGACGATCCTCTCCGGGGCGAAACCGGCCTCGACGGCGAGGCGCAGCTCGCCCGGACTCGCCACCTCGCAGCCCATCCCGCAGTCGGCGAGCAGCCGCAGCACCGGGACGAGAGAGGCGGCCTTCGCGGCGAAGGTGTGCAGGACCCGTACGCCAGGCACTGCCGCGAAGGCCTCACGCAGCGCGGTGACGGAGCCGCGCACCCCGTCGGCGTCCAGGAAACCGGCGACGGGCTGCTCCTCACCCAGCAGTCCTTCGGCGACGGCCCTGCGGACCGTGTCGGCGACGGCGGAGGAGGGGGCGGACGAGGAGACCAGGTCACGTGCGGAAGGTGTCGAAGTCATACGGCCAGTGTCGGTGAGAAGGGCCGCGTCGGTCCGGCGTATCGGTTCAGGCGATGATCGGGACCACGGCCTCGGGCGTCAGCATCCGGAAGGTGAAGGCCTGATGGAAGTAGAGCCGGATGCTCGTCGCGTCGTGGTCCAGGTAGCCGATGGACAGGTCCTGGCCCAGGCGCAGTTCGAAGTCGCCGCCACGGGTGGACAGCAGCACCCCGCCGGTGACGGCCGGCGCCCGCAGGACCGGCTCGTCCAGGAGCCGGACCAGATGGGTGGCGACCGGGTGGCCGTGGCCGGAGGTCTCCGTGGCCTCGGTGAACGCGCCCTGTTCGAAGCTGCCGAAGGGCGTGTCGGTGCGCAGGATGCCGTGTTCCGTCCCGTCGGGGTCGGTGATCGTGGTCAGGGCTGCATGGGAGTCGGCCGGCTTGACGTCGTCGGCGAGCTCGATGTCGGTGAACGCGTCCATCTGTTCGACCCGGACGTGGAAGAGCAGGTCACCCGGGGTGGCCGGAGCACGGTGGCGCGGACCTCGCAACTCCTGGAAGGGGTCGAGGTCCGCCGGGCGGGGCCGGAGGACAGCCTGTCCCACGCCTGCGAACCGAAGCCCGTCACACACGCCGACCCGGCAACCGGAACCCGATCGAACGGGCGAACGCGGCGAGATCGGGCAGCACCTCACGCACGGCTGATTCGCCGCCGGGTTCGTCGTGGAGACCTCGACCAGTGCGCCGGTCAGCGGGTTACCACGGGCTGGACCGCGACGGCGTCGGGCATGCGCGCACTGCCTGTGTGGTGGACAGGACTCCCTGCCACTCATCCACGACGCGCCCGCGGCCGCACCCCGGGAGGTCCGGCCCGGGCGCCCCGACCGGCCGAGGTCCGGCCCGGGCGCAGAGGCCCCGCACCAGCCGTCAGCCGGCGGTGGTCTCCGACCTGTCGCCGCCCCAGAGCGTGTGGAACGAGCCCTCGCGGTCGGTACGCCGGTAGGTGTGCGCGCCGAAGAAGTCCCGCTGGCCCTGGGTGAGCGCCGCCGGCAGCCGGTCGGCACGCAGTCCGTCGTAGTACGAGAGCGAGGCGGCGAAGCCGGGCGTCGGCACCCCCTGCCGTACGGCCTCGGCGATCACACTGCGCCAGTCGTCCTGCGCCGCACCGATCTCCTGGGCGAACTGCTGGTCGGAGAGGAGGCCCGGCAGGTCGGGCCGGCTGTCGTACGCCGCCCTGATCCGGTCCAGGAACGCCGCGCGGATGATGCAGCCGGCCCGCCAGATCGCCGCCACGGCCCCGAGGTCGATGCCCCAGTCGTACGCCTCGCTGCCGGCCCGGATCTGGTGGAAGCCCTGGGTGTACGACACGATCTTGGACGCGTACAACGCCTGCTCCACCCGGTCGGCGAAGGCCGCGGCCTCGTCCTCGCCCAGCGGCTTCGCCGTCGGCCCCGGCAGGCCGCGGGCGGCCTCCCGCAGGTCCGCGTGGCCGGACAGGGAGCGGGCGAAGACGGCCTCGGCGATACCGGACACCGGGACGCCCAGGTCCAACGCGATCTGCACCGTCCAGCGGCCGGTGCCCTTCTGCTCGGCCCGGTCCTGCACGATGTCGACGAATGGCCTGCCGGTGGCCGCGTCCTGGTGGGCGAGCACCTCGGCGGTGATCTCGATCAGGTAGGAGTCGAGCCGGCCGGTGTTCCAGCCGCGGAAGGTCTCGGCGATCCGCGCGGGGGAGTAGCCCGCGACCGAGCGCAGCAGGTCGTACGCCTCCGCGATCAGCTGCATGTCGGCGTACTCGATGCCGTTGTGGACCATCTTCACGAAGTGACCGGCCGCGTCCGGCCCGATGTGGGTGGTGCAGGGCGTGCCGTCCTCCGCCTTCGCGGCGATCTTCTCCAGCATGGGGCCGAGTGAGGCGTACGACTCCTCGGAGCCGCCCGGCATGATGCTCGGCCCGTCCAGCGCGCCCTCCTCGCCGCCCGAGATGCCCACGCCGACGAAGTGGATCCCGCGCCCGCGCAGCTCCTTCTCGCGGCGGCGGGTGTCCTCGAAGTGGGCGTTTCCGCCGTCGATGATGACGTCACCCTCCTCCAGGAGCGGGGCGAACTCCCTGATCACGGCGTCCGTCGGCTCGCCTGCCTTCACCATGACGATCAGGCGGCGGGGGCGTTCCAGGGCGGCGACGAACTCCTGCGGGGTGTGTGCGGCGACGAAGGCGCCCTCGTCGCCGAACTCCTTGACCAGGGCGTCGGTCTTCGCGGTGGTGCGGTTGTGCACCGCGACGGTGAAGCCGTTGCGGGCGAAGTTCCGGGCGAGGTTGCGGCCCATCACCGCGAGTCCTGTGACGCCGATCTGCGCAGTGCCGCTCATCTGTGTGCTCCCGCAATCTGTTGGGGGGTGCCGGTTCGGGGTGCCGGAAGGTGGCCGGACGAGGACAGGCCGGTCGGGGGCGCGTGGCCGGTAAGGGGTATGTGCGCCGCCGGTGGTGCGTTCAGCGCAGGGGCTCTTCCCCGAAGACGTCCTCCTCCTCGGGGATCACGTGCATCGCCGCCTCCTCGGCGGACGCCGCCGCACCGTCGATCCCGACGTCCTGGGCGGTCATCGTGGCCGGCACATGGCCGTCGCCACCCTGTGTGAGCCGCCCGGCGCGGTTTATGCCCACTTCCGTGTCATAGAGCTCCCCGTCCCCGTCGGCCAGGTCCCCGGGGTCGTCGGGGAATGCGGTGGTTTCAGGAACCTCCCTGGTCAGGCGGCTGTCCAGGGTCTCGCCGGTGTGCTGTTCCGACGCGGTGGTGCCCTCGTCGTCGACCGCCCACGGGCGGTCGGGCGGGGAGTAGCCCTCGTCGAGGACATCGGTGACCCCGGTGTCGTCCAGGGTGTCCTCCACGTCGAGCAGATCGGCGGGGTCCGAGGCCTCCGGTTCCTGGGGCTGGTAGACGTCGTCCCCGCGGTCGGTGTCGGTCATGGCGTGTCCCTTTCGGTCCGGGGTGGATGGGGCTGCCGCCGCGTCGCGGGGTGCCGGGGTTGGTCGCGCCCTTTCCGGGTCCCTGTACGCAATTCCACTCCGGTCCTGCCGGGGGCGCAACGGAAGGCGGGTTCCGCGCGGTCGTGACGGAGTTTCAGATGGCAATGAAAATGTTTATCGATAGCGTGTGTCCGGTCGGGCCGGACAGCCCCCTCCAGCAGGGCCTCTTCCTCATAGGCGGCTCGGCCGCCGACCGGCTCGGGGCCCGCGGCGTCATCATCGCCGGCTGCGCGATACGCACCGTCGGATTCGCCCTGTTCGCGCTCGGCGACGGACTGCCGGTCCTGCTCGCCGCCTCAGTGCTCAGCGGAGTGGCCGGAGCCCTGTTCAACCCCGCCGTCCGCACCTACCTCGCCCAGGAGGCGGGGGAGGAGCGAAGGGCCGAGGCGTTCGCGCTCTTCAACGTCTTCGCGACCACCGGCGCCCTCATAGGCCCACTCCTGGGCGGCGCCCTCCTCCTCGTCGACTTCCGAGCCCACCTCGGGCGGCGGCCACCTGCTCGGCACGGACTTCGTCGGCCGCGACGTGCTGGACCAGGTGCTGCTCGGCGGCCGGCCCGGTGCTGCTCGACGGTGCGGCCCTGCCCCGCAGCCTGCGCGACCGGAGCCGTGAGCAGCTCGCGGCCGTGCGGTACGTCTTCCATGACGCCGGGGCCGCCTTCGACGAACACCGGCCCGTCCTGGACCAGGTGGCGTGGCGCGCACAGCGGTACGGCTGCGCGGCGCGGGCCGCGAGGAGGCGACGCGGCGGAGGCCCGGCAGACCCTGGCGGGCCTCGGACCGGGCGACGACCTCGTACGCCGGACCCCCGGCCGGCTGTCCGGCGGCGAACTCCAGCGTGCCGCCCTCGCCCGGGCCGGCCCGCCCCCGGGTCCTGGTGTGCGACGAGATCACCTCCGGGCTCGACCCGGTCACCCGGCGTTCCCCGCTGGACCTGCTCGCCGTACCGATCAGGCAGCGGGACGGGCTCTGCGTCGTGCTGATCACCCACGACCTGGACACCGCCGCCCCGGCCACGCGCATCGCCGTGCTGGACGGCGGCGAGGTGGTCGAACAGGGGGACAGTGACCGGATCCTGACCGCTCCGGAGCACCCGTTCACCGTCTCCCTGCTCAGGGCGTCCACCCGCTGGGGAGCCGCCGTACGCCCCTGAGGCGGAACCGCTTTCGAAGCGGACCCCCGCCCGAAGCGGAATCCGGACCACCCCACCGGACGTACACTCGGCCCATGGGTCGCATCGATGTCATCAGGACGTGCCTGCACCAGGCCGTCCTCGGCGCGCCCGCGAACTGCCGCACCGCCCTGCACGGGCACGGCTAGCGGTCTTCAGCGGTTCCTGACGGGGGCACGGCCCCGTCCCGCTGCTCCCGCCACGCGCATCGCCCGGCACACGGCACCTCACCCACGCGACCCGTCACACATCGCACGCGCTCCACTTCACCACCACAGCCCCGGCGCACGCCGTAGCTGTGCTCCGGCGACGGCCGCCCGCGGCCCGAGCCCTTCGAAGGGATCATCTTGAAGCTGAGCGAGCTGCTGGCCGGGGAGGCCCACCACATCCTCCAGGGCGACCCGGACAAGACGTGGATCACCGCGGGAACCACCTTCGACGCGGACCGGGTCGTGCCGGGATCGCTGTTCATCGCGGTCCCCGGACACGTGGAGGGCGGTCCCGACGCGGTGGCGCCCGCCGTGGCCAGGGGCGCGACAGCGGTCGTCGTGGACGAGGACTGCGTGCTCCCCACGGTGGAGGCGGACGTCTGCGTCGTGCGCGTACCGGACACCCGTACGGCAGCCGCGGTCGTCGCCTCGCGCTACTTCGGCGAGCCGGGACGGCAGATGGACGTGGTGGCCATCACCGGCACCAACGGGAAGACCTCGGTCTCGTACATGGTCGAGTCCGTGCTGCGGATCTCCGAGGGCGCGAAGGCCGGGGTGATCGGCACGGCGGGCAGCCGGATCGGCGACGAGCTGATCCCGATGCCGCAGTCGGTGCTGACCACGCCGGAATCGCCCGACCTGCAGTACCTGCTGGGGTGCATGCGTGACCGCGGCGTGGGCAGCGTCGTGCTGGAGGCCACGTCGATGGGCCTGCTGAACCACCGGGTGGACCGCACCTTCGTCGACGTGGGGGTCTTCACCAACCTGAGCCAGGACCACCTGGACGACCACGGCACGATGGAGCACTACCGCGACGCCAAGCTCCGGCTCTTCCAGGGGCTGTGCGAGCGGGCCGTCGTCAACGCCGACGACCCGGTGGGCGCCTCCATCCCGGCGATGATGCCCGGCGCGGTGACCACGTACGCCCTCGATACGGAGGCCGACTACCGGGCCACCGACCTGGCCGTGGACGCCTCGGGCACCCGCTTCACACTGCACCACGACGGCCGTAAGTACCCGGCGGCGATCCCCTCCCCGGGCAGGTTCTCGGTGGCCAACGCCCTCGCCACGGTCGCGGCCTGCCACCTCCTGGGCCACGACCTGGCCGGACTGGTCGCCGCGCTCGAACGGATGCCGCAGATCCCGGGCCGGTTCGAACGGCTGACGACGGCGGAGGGCACCTCGGTGATCGTGGACTACGCGCACTCCCCGGACTCCCTGGACAAGGTTCTCGGCACCATCCGGGGCTTCGCGCGAGGCCGGGTCATCACCGTCTTCGGTTGCGGAGGGGACAGGGACACCACCAAGCGGGTCGAGATGGGGACGATCGCCGGAACCCACTCCGACCTGTGCGTCCTCACCTCGGACAATCCGCGCCACGAGGACCCCGAGGCCATCCTGGACGCGGTCGCACCCGGCATCGAGGCGACCGGCACCCCGTTCGAACGATGCGTCGACCGCCGCCAGGCCATCGACTTCGCCCTGTCCGAGGCGGGACCGGACGACATCGTGCTGATCGCAGGCAAGGGCAGCGAGCCCCACCAGACCGTCGGCGACGAGCTGCTTCCGTTCAGCGACATGGCCACCGTGCGCGAGATCGCCCGGGCGAAGGGGCTGCTGTGACGGTCCGGTGATTCACATCGGAAGTGCGTCAACGGATGCGATCCGGGTGTTGGCCAGGACCGGCCGCGCGGTGAAAAGCTGACCCCGAGCCGTCCGAAGGGCGGTGGAAGACGCAACGGGGGAGCGCGGATGACGGTGTTCAGGACGAGGTCGGGAGTGGTCCGGGGACGACGGACCGCAGGCGACCCCGGGGTCCTCGTGCTGCGCGGAATCCCGTACGCGGCGCCGCCGTTCGGCGTCGGCCGCTTCCGGGCGCCGCGCCCTGCCGCCACCTGGGACGGTGTCAGGGACTGTGTGGCCTTCGGGCCCGTCGCCCCGCAGTCGGCACAACTGCCCGGAGCGCCGAGCTGGTCACCCGGCGACGAGGACGTCCTCAGCCTCAACATCTGGACCCCGGGCACCGGCGGTGAGGAACTCCCGGTGCTGGTGTGGATCCACGGCGGCGCCTTCGTCTTCGGCTCCTCGGCGCAGCCCGACTTCGACGGTACCGCCCTGGCCGGCGAGGGACTCGTCGTCGTCACACTCAACTACCGTCTCGGCTTCGAGGGGTTCGGTCATGTCCCGCCGGGCTCCGACGGGGATTCCTGCCCGGACAACCGGGGCCTGCTCGACCAGATCGCAGCGCTGGAGTGGGTGCGGGACAACATCGCCGCGTTCGGCGGCGCCGCCGACAACGTCACCGTGGCCGGGCAGTCCGCCGGAGCGACGGCGGTGGCCTGCCTGATGGCGATGGACCGGGCCCGGGGCCTGTTCCGCCGCGCCGTCGCGCACAGCGCCGTGAACGCCTGCGCCACGCCGGAGTCCGCCGCCCGCACCACACGGGAGGTAGCCGCCGCGGCGGGTGTGCCGGCCACGTACGAAGGTCTGGTCTCCGCCACCCCGGGCGCCCTCGTCGACGCCTCGGACGCCGTGGCGGACCGCTACCGGTGCGACCCCGCATCGGGGCAGCGCCACTACGACCCGGCCGTCCACGGGCCGATCGCGGGCGGCGACACCCTGCCCCTGGACCCACTGACGGCGGCCGCCGGGCCCGGCGCGGCCGATGTGGACCTGCTGGTCTGCCACACCACCGAGGAGTACTGGCTGCTGGACGCCGTCGGCAGCAGTGCGAAGATCACCACGGAGGAACAACTCAATGCCTTCGCGGCGGACTTCGGGCTCACCCCCGCACTGCTGGACGCCTACCGGGAGCTCATGCCCGGCGCCCCGGTCATCGACGTGTTCCTCGCCGTGTACGGGGACATGCTGTTCGGCGAGTACAGCAGCAGGCTCGCCGAAACCCACGCCCGCGCGGGCGGCCGTACCTTCCTGTCCCGGTTCGCCCGCCGTCGTGGCGGCTCGGGGGAGCGGGTCTGGGCCTGGCACTGCGCGGACATCCCGTTCGCCTTCGGCAACCTCGACGAGGAGAGCGTCCACTTCCTCGTCGGAGGGCCGCCGGGCGGCTTCGACCACGACCTCTCGAAGCGCATGACGCGTGCGTGGGCCGATTTCGCCGCCACCGGTGACCCCGGCTGGCCGGCGGTCGGCGGCTCCACGGGCGCGGTGAGGATCTGGGACACGGCAGCCGGCGAGGACGCCGACGGTGCGCATGACGCGTTCCGGGCGGGGTGGCGTGCCGCCGGGCTCCCGCTGCTCGCACCCTGAGCGCCGTCGGCGGCCCGGGCTGCCGACGGCAACTCCTCGATGCTCAGCACCCCGCAGGCACCGAGCAGCAGGGCGAGCGGTCCGACCAGGGCGGTGGTGAGTCCGGCTCGCGGCTGCCTACGGCGCGATCCGGCCACTGCCTGCTCCTCGCGGTGTTTCCGGCGCGTCTCTCCTGTGACAGTAGGACCGCTGACGGGGTCGCGGGATGAGTGCACCTACTCAACCGGACGGTCATTGGCATGGACCTGCCTATCGAACTGGACTACAGTCCGTTGCGACTCTTCTGAGAGCGCTCTCAACCACTGTTCTCCCGCGCTCCCGGACGCTTTCTGTTCCACCCCCACGATGCTGGAACAACAGAAGGGGCACTCCCTTGAGACACACGACGATGGTGCGGACCGGACTCTCCGCACTGCTCATCATCGGCACCTGGGCAACCGCCGGCCTCACCCAGGCCTCGGCTGCCGATTCCCCCACGGCGGCCGAACCCAAGGCCTCCGCCGGACTGATCACGGCCATGCAGAAGGACCTGGGGCTGACGAAGAGTCAGGCCGAGGCCCGGATCACCGCCGAGAAGGCGGCGACAGCTCTGCAGGGCGCCGCCAGGAGCGCGGCCGGAGCCTCGTTCGGCGGCTCCTGGTTCGACGCGGCCAGCGGAAAGCTGACCGTCGCCGTGACCGACGGCGCGAAGGCCCGCTCGGTCCGGGCGACCGGCGCGGACGTCCGTGTGGTCGACCACACCGCCCGGCAGCTCGACGCGGCGAAGGCGCGGATAGACGCACTCCCGGCACCCAGCGGTGTGAGCAGCTGGCACGTCGACCCCCGGGCGAGCACCGTCGTGGTGAACGTCGTCGCGTCCGAACGGGGTGACAACGATGTCCGCGCGTTCGTCGCGAAGGCCCGCAAGGCGGGGCCGGTCACGGTCAAGCAGACCTCCGAGGCCCCGCAGACCTTCGCCGCCGGAACGGTCGGCGGCGACCCGTACTACACCGGCAACGTCCGCTGCTCCATAGGCTTCTCGGTGCACGGCGGATTCGTCACCGCCGGGCACTGCGGCCAGGCGGGCGCGTCGGTCAGGGGGTGGGACGGCTCGGCCATCGGCAACTTCCAGGGGTCGTCCTTCCCGGAGAACGACTACGCCTGGGTGAACGTGGGCAGCGGTTGGTGGACCGTACCGGTCGTCCTCGGCTGGGGCACCGTGTCGGACCAGTTGGTCCGCGGCTCCAACGAGGCGCCGATCGGCGCCTCGATCTGCCGTTCCGGTTCCACCACGCGCTGGCACTGCGGCAACGTGCTGGCGAAGAACGAGACCGTGAACTACAGCCAGGGTGCCGTCCGCCAGATGACCAAGACCAGCGTGTGCGCGGAAGGTGGCGACTCGGGCGGCTCGTTCATCAGCGGCGACCAGGCGCAGGGTGTCACCTCGGGCGGCTGGGGCAACTGCAGCAGCGGCGGTCAGACCTGGTACCAGCCCGTCAACGAGATCCTCAACCGCTACGGGCTGACGCTCCATACCGCCTGACGCTCCAGGTGGTTCAGCGCTCCACCCGGCACGACGTGCGATGACGCCCGATCCCGGTGACCCGGTGGTCGGGCGGCATGTGACCGGTCTGCTGCGACAGAAGGCCAGCCCTCTGTCGCAGCAGACCTCGTGGTCCTCCCCGCCCCGAACCCGAACCCGAACCCGAGCCCTGCCCGGGTCATGCCGGCGCCTCGCCCGGCGGGGCGTGGTCGGCACGGGCGTGTGGGTACGGGTGACGTGTCCCCGGCCCCGTCCACCGAGGGTTTTGGGTACGACCTTTGGCGGCCCGCCCTCCGCGCCTCCCGCCCTCGGGCTCTCTGTCGCGAGCGAGGCGGGCCCGCCCGGCCGCGGGTGCGGAGCAGGGGGCCGGCGGAAACGCGTCTCCCGAGTCTTCCGCCGGGGAGTGCTGAATCCTCCCGCCGACACAGGGCCCCAACTACTCGCGCACGGCGCACCGGCCGCCAACTATTGGCATGTACTCGGCAGCGACGTGACACCGACACCGTCTAGGGGAGCGCTCCCCCATAGGTGTCGCCCGGGCGTCCGTAAGGGCTCACGGCGCACCGGGCGGGCGGCCTTCGTGGTGCACCATCCAGCTCCACCGGGTGGAGTCGCGTTTGCGGACGGACCACCGCACGCCTCGCCGTCGCGGCCCTCGTCGTCGCCGGTGCGGCCGCCCTGCCCGTAGCCGTCGCCCAGGCCGCCGGAAGTGTGGGTGAAGGCCGAGGAATCGTAGGGCGCCCGGCGGCTACCCGCTCTACGAGTTCGGCGTCCTCTACCGGAGCCGACCGCTCGAAGGACCCGCCGCGCCGTCCTTCCCCCCGCTGTCGTCGCGGCAGAAGGCCGCGGTGGGCCACAAATCTCCGCGGCCCACCGCGGAATCGTGCGGCCATGTGGCGCGTAGCCCCGTGCGGCCGGCCACGTGTAGGACAGCCTGAGCGCCGCGCGCGGGTGCTCAGGCGGCGCGGGCGGGCGGGGTCCCCTCGACGTCGAAGGAGATCTGGTCCTCGTAGCACCACCACCAGGTCTCGCCCGGCTCGTAGGAGCGGATGAGCGGGTGACCGGTCGTGGTGCGGTGGGCGGTCGCGTGCTGGTTACGGGAGGAATCGCAGCAGCCGATGTGTCCGCAGGTCTGGCACTCGCGCAGATGGACCCAGGTGTCTCCGTTCGCGACGCATGCCGGGCAGGAGTCCGTGCTGTCCGGGGTGACGCGCCGTACCTGGTCGAGGTGACCGCAGATCGGGGTCGTCGGTTCGCCCGCCATGGCGGAGCCTCCTTCGTGTCGGTCGCAGCCCTCGGCGCCGCTCCGCCGAGGCGTTCGGGCCGGGAACGGCGTCTGTCCAACCGTCCTCGCAGCCGCTCGCGGTCCGGCGCGGTCCGGCGCAGCACACCCGAGCGTGGGCCACACGGTCTCCCGTACGGGCCTGGCACGCTCTCTCCACCTTCCCACCGGGCAGCCGCGTGTCAACCGATGGCCGGCCGGCGAGAAGCCCGCACCGTGCGCCCGCGGTGGTCCGCCGCGGGCCCGGCTCCCTAGAGGGAGTCCTCCGGGCCGTCGTCGTCCGAGCTCAGTTCCTCCGCGCGCAGCGCCAGGTCCTGCAGCACATCGGCGGAGGTCACGTCCTGCTGCCCCGAGTCGTGGATCTGCGCGAGCGCGATGAAGGCCAGGGTGAACGCACCGACCAACTGCTCGACGGCGCCGCCGACCTCGCGGCCCACGAGCGCGGCCATCTCCTCGACGGTCGCGTCACCGGGAATGGCGATGTGCGGCATCGTCTCGTTGAGCAGGCTCGTCACGATACTGCCGCCCACCTCCGGGTCGCTCCCGTCGTCCTCCTCGGCCTGGCGCTGCATCTCGCCCGCTTCCGTGAGGATGCCGATCACTCGCTTGAGGACTTCGCTCTGCTCCATACGGTGAGCATATGTGCCGGACCCCCCGGGTCCTGATCACGTCCGGCGGGACTCCGGACGTGACCCGGCCCGGGCGGCAGGTGCCCCCGGACGCGGGCAGGTGGGGACGCCGCGCCGAGGGCTCGGGCGAGTGCCCGGGGGAGGGGCTCAGGCCGGCCCGCGGCCTGTCCGGGCCCCGCAGGGCCCGTACCGGGCCGGGGGCCGTGGCGATCCCGGCAGGGACGGCCGCCTGCGTCGGCGCCGCCTACGGCCGACCTCCTCCCCCGAACGCATCCTGCTCGGCGGCGGGGCGGGCTCGCTGATCCCTACGCCGAATCCCGTACCACCAGCACCGGTTCGAAGATCACGGAGGTCGCCGGCCGGTCCGGCGCCGCCAGCCGGTCCATCAGGAGCCGGGCCATCTCCGCCGCCATGTCCTCCACCGGCTGCCGCACCGTCGTCAGCGGCGGCCGGCACGCGGAGGCCGCGCTGCTGTCGTCGAAGCCGACCACTGCCACGTCCTCGGGCACCCGCCTGCCGTGTTCCCTCAGTACATGGCAGGCGCCCATCGCCATCAGGTCGTTCGCCGCGAACACCCCGTCCAGATCGGGATGTCCGGCCAGCAGCCGCTCCATCGCCGCCTCACCGCTCTCCTGGGTGAACCGCCCCTCGGCAGTCGGTACGTACGGGTGGCCGCGTCGCGCCATCGTGTCCCGGAACCCCTCCAGCCTCTCCCGTCCGGCCGGTACGTCCAGCGGCCCGCTGATCGTGGCGATCCGGCGGCAGCCGCGCGCCAGCAGGTGCCCGGCGGCCAGCCCCGCACCGTCCCGGTGCGCCAGATCGACGTAGCTGATCGGCAGCGGCCGGGCGGGACGCGCGTAGAGCACGGCGGGGAGTCCCGCATCCGTGACCAGTCCCGGAAGGGGGTCCTTCGCGTGGGTCGACACGATCAGGGCGCCGTCCGCGCTGCCTTGGCGCAGATAGGACACCACCTCGTCGCGGGCCGGTGAGGTCTCCGCGAACATCAGCACGGGGTGCCTCCCGCGCGGGCGCAGGTAGTTGACGACGCCGGTCACCACCCGGCCGAAGAACGGGTCGGCGAACACCCTCGCGGTGAAGGACCCCGAGTCAGCGGCCCCCGCCCCGTCCCCCGTGGCCTCCTCGTCCCCCGCCCCGTCCTTCGCCCCCGCCCCCGCGCCCGACACCACGAGCGCGATGGCGTCCGTGCGCCGGGTGACCAGAGAACGGGCCGCACGGTTGGGCGCGTAGCCGGTCACGGAGACGGCCTGCCGCACGGCCTCCTGGATCGCCGGGTCGACGTTGCGGACCCCGTTGACGACCCGCGACACCGTGGCGCGCGAGACCCCGGCCGCCCGCGCCACGTCCTCCAGGGTGGGTGCGGCACCGGCCGATCGCAGAGCATCCGTCATGGGCGCCTTTATAGCATCAGGAAAGGGCCGACGGAGAGCGCTCTCCGCACTGTCCTCCATGCTGTCTCCTCACGGTGTCACCGGAAGGGGGTGCGCCGTCGCACGGGACGTGCGCCGGGGCGCATGTGTAGCACGCGCCGATTGTTCACTTGTCACCACCCTTTGCATGCCCATAAGTTGGCCGCTTGCGATGCGTTTCACTGCGAGTGGGGGGAGCCGGGATCATGGCCGCGAACGGACGGCACCGCAGATATCAGCCCAGTCGGATCAACCGCGCCTCGCTCACGGTGACGGCGGGCGGCGCGGGCATCGCGCTGCCGCTGCTCACCGCGGCGTCGGCAGGCGCTGCCTCGACCGACGTGTGGGAGAAGGTCGCCGCGTGCGAGTCGACCAGCAACTGGCACATCAACACGGGGAACGGCTACTACGGCGGCCTGCAGTTCAGCGGCTCGACCTGGGCGGCGTACGGCGGGACGACCTTCGCCGCACGGGCCGATCTGGCGACCAAGGACCAGCAGATCGCCGTCGCCGAGAAGGTGCTGGAGGGCCAGGGTCCGGGGGCCTGGCCGACCTGTTCCGTACGGGCCGGACTGACCCGGGGCGGCGACGCACCCGACATCGCCCCGCAGGCGGAGCGCAGCGAACCCGCCGAGGCCAGGACCACCGCGCCGGAAACCGGCACGCGGAAGACCGCCGCGGACGCGAAGGCGGGCAAGGCCTCCGCGTCACCGACGTCCGTGCCGGGCGCGGGCGAGTCGTACACCGTGGCGCGCGGTGACTCCCTGTCCGGCATAGCGTCCGCCGAGCGGGTCCAGGGCGGCTGGCAGAAGCTGTACGCGGCGAACCGCACCGTGGTCGGCGCGGACCCCGACCTCATCCTGCCCGGGCAGCGGCTGACCCTGGACACCGCCGGGGTGCCGAAGACGGGCACGGTTCCGAAGGCCACGCAGAAGACGGCCCGCGAGCGGACAGCTCCCGAGCAGGCCGCTCCGAAACAGGCGCCGAAGGCCGAGGCGGCGAAGCCGGACAGCAAGCCGGCGGCGAAGCCGGACAACAAGCAGGCCGCGAAGCCGGACAGCAGGCCGGCGGCCAAGCGGGACAGCAAGCCCGCCACCAAGCCCAAGCAGGCCGCCAAGCCGCAATCGGGCTTCACCGCCCCCGTCTCCGCCCGGACCGGCACGCCGTACCACCAGGCGGGATCGTGGTCGAGCGGCTACCACACGGGCGTCGACTTCCCGGTCCCCACCGGGACCTCGGTGAAGGCCGTGGCGTCCGGAAAGGTGGTCTCGGCGGGCTGGGCCGGGGCGTACGGCTACGAGGTCGTCATCCGGCACAACGACGGCAGGTACAGCCAGTACGCACACCTCTCGTCGCTCCACGTGCGCGAGGGCCAGCAGGTCGGCAGCGGTCAGCGGATCGCGCGTTCGGGTTCCACGGGCAACAGCACCGGCCCGCACCTGCACTTCGAGATCCGCACAGGCCCCGGCTACGGCTCCGACATCGACCCGCTGGCCTACCTCAGGGCGGGCGGTGTCAGCGTCTGAACGACCCCGTCCGGTCCGGCGCCCGGGGCCGCTAAGTCTCCCCGGCGCACCGGCCCGCCCGTGGGCCGTTTCCCGCTGAACTCCACGCGCCGTGCGCCGTGCCGCAGCGGCGCGATCAGGGGCAGCGAAAGCGCCGTCGGAGCCGGAAACGGGTCCGGCGGCTCCACCTCGGAGGAGGCCGCCCGCCGCTGCACCGGCCCGGGCAGCATCACGGACGCCCGGGGCGCACCGTCGGCGTCAGGGCCCTCACCGGTCTCGGCGCCGGCCTCCCCGGCAGGCGAGGCACCTCGCTCGGCGGCGGCTAGCTCGGCCGTACGCCGCTCCGCACCCACCCGCTCCGTGGTCAGCAGGACCAGCCCGGCCGCCGCCAGCGCGCCGCACGCGAGCGCCAACAGCGTGCCCGTGAGGCCGTAGCGGAACTGCTCGCCGAACAGAGTCAGGCCCACCGCCGCGGCCACCACGGGATTCACCACGGTGACCGTCGCCAGCGGCGCGGTCAGTCCGGCGCCCCGGTACGCGGCCTGCGACAGCAGCAGCCCCGCGGCGGCGAGGCCCGCGATCACCAGCAGGGTCGGCAGCCCCGAGGTCACCGCGCCCGACGTCCACTCCACCGCCACCGTCTTGGTGAACACCGAGGCGATACCGAACGCGATCCCGGCGCCCGTGGCCAGGACGACACTGCGCAGCATCGGCCGGTGCAGTCCCTTGGCCAGTACGAGCAGCGCCACCACCGCACCCGCCGTCGTGGTCGCCAGCATCAGCTGTTCCGGCCCCGCCAGCGTGTGCGACCCGGCGCTCCCCGTGAGGGCCAGCAGCCCGGCCAGTCCGACCGTCGCCATGACGGCGCCTCGCCAGGCGGTCCGCCCAGCCCTGCGGCGGACGAACAGGGCTGCCATCGGCAGCGCGAAGACGATCGTCAGGGCGCCGAGCGGCTGGACGAGGCTCAGCGGTCCGTACGCCAGCGCCACCACGTGCAGCACCGCGCCCACCCCGTTGAGAGCCACGGCCACCCACCACACGCCGTTGCGCAGCGGTGCGTACGGGCGGCCGTCACCGGCTGCGGCGACGCGCTCCTGGACGATCGCCCCGGCCGCGTAGGCGACCGCGGAGACCAGTGACAGGAGCACGGAGAGCGCGAGGGAACTCATGTACACCACGATGTCCTGTCGGAGCCACCGCGTCGTCGTCCTTGAGGCAGCGATTCGGCGTACTGCTCCGGTAGTACGTTCTTCGGTCCTACGTCCTCCTCCCGACGGTAGTCCTCCTTGCTCCAGGCCTCAGAAGATGACGCCCCAGGGCACGCCGCGCTGTCGCACCCTTGCGCCGAGTGTCCGAAACCGAAAGGAATCGGCCCGGCTACACGCTCTACACCGTCACCCGGTTCCACCGCCCCTTCGCCGACTCCGGCACCTGGAAGAACGCCGACGGCGTTCCGCCCGCCCGACTCCGCGGCGGTCCGCCGCGAGACCAACAAGGAGTACCTGGCCGACGGATTCGTCCCGTACGTCAAGGGCCGTCCGCACGCCAAGCCCGGCGACTCCGACTACGACCACGGCGGCTCCGCCACCCTGGAGTACGCCCTGTCCGACGCGATGCTCGGCGAGATGGCCGCCGACCTCGGCCACGACGACGACGCCCGTCGCTACCGCGAGCGTGCGCAGAACCACCACCGGATCTTCGACAGCTCGAACGGCTTCTTCCGCTCCCGCGACGAGCACGCCGCCTTCGCTGGACCCGCCGACCCCGCCAAGAGCGAGGGCTTCCACGAGGGCACGTCCTGGCAGTACCAGTGGCTTGTCGCAGGGCCTCCCCGGCCTCGTCGGCCTGATCGGCGGCACGGCCGCGACGAACGAGCGCCTCGACTCCTTCTTCGCCTACGGACAACTGCTGGCCGACCCGGCGAAGACCGTGCGCGAGGTGTGGGTCAACGGACCGTACGACTACTACAACGCCGACAAGACAACCCGCGGAACGAACCCGACCTGATCGCCCCGTACACCTACCTGTCGACCGGGCAGCCGTGGAAGACGACCGACGTGGTCCACGGCGCGCTCACGCTCTTCACCGACAGCCCGACCGGCATGACCGGCAACGACGACGTGGGCACCATGTCCGCCTGGGACGTGCTCTCGTCGATCGGGATCTTCCCGGTCCAGTCCGGCACCGGCACCTGGGGCCTGTCCACGCCCGTCTTCGAGCGGGTCGACCTGACGCTGGACCGCCGCTACTACCCCCGGGGCTCCTTCACCGTGCGGGCACCCGGCACCTCGGACACCGACCGATACATCCGGTCCGCCCGGCTCGACGGGGTCGAGCAGTCCAGGACGTACCTCACCACCGAGGACATCCGTGCGGGCCGCTCACTCACCTTCGAGGTGGGCAGCGAACCCTCCGCACGGGGCACGGCTCCCGCCGACGCCTACCCGCCCTGCGCTGAACGGACAGCCTCGCGCTGAACGGACAGCGGCGCCCCGCCCGGGGCCCCGCGGGACGGGCGGGGCGCCGCCGGGGCG
>NZ_JBHXRD010000029.1:0-71546 GCF_042717325.1 Streptomyces sp. NPDC058637
CGCCGCGACCCCCCTGTGAGGGGGGTGACTGGCCGTACCCCGCCCCCTGCTCACCCGGGGGCCCACCCCCCGGGGGTCCCCCCAACCCGCCGGGACCCCGCCGGGCTCGACGCGTGCGGGACCTTCCGCCGTAGAGGAACTTCGCTGTGCGGGACCGCCTGATCGGCTCCCTGCCCGGGCGGGCGCCTGATCGGCCTCCCGGCCCCGGCGGGCGCGGGGCGCCCGGCAAGGCCGCCGGTGCCCCGTGCCCGCCGGGGTCCGCCTACGCCCGCTCGCCGCCGGCGCCGCCCGGCGCGAACAGCGCGTCCTGTGCGGCCTCGCGGGCGGAGAGCAGCGCGCCGCGCAGGACCGCGCCGCCGCCCAGGGTCCCGGCCCTGACCTCCGTACGCAGCGGTGACATGCGGGCGAGCCGCTCCTCGACGCGGGCGGCGAGGGCGTCACCCCCGGCGCGGCCGACCTCGCCCGCCAGGACGAGGCAGCCGGGGTCGAGTACCGCGACGACGGAGGCGGCACCGAGCGCGAGGCGGTCGGCGAGCGCCGCGAGGAACGCCTCAGCGTCCGGCCCTCCGTCGGCGAGCGCCGCCCGGACGGCGAACGCGGCGGCGGGATCCTGCTCCTGCGCCCCCTCCCCCGCGGGCCCGCGCGCCTTGATGCCGTGGTCGGCGGCCAGTTCGCAGACGGCCACGGAGCCCACCAGCGAGTGGAACCCGCCGTCGCAGTTGAGCGCGGACGGCACCCCCGTGGTTCCCGGTACCGGCAGGAAGCCGATCTCGCCCGCGCCTCCCGAGGCGCCGCGGCGCAGCTTCCCGTCCAGCATCACTGCGGCGCCGATGCCGTGGCCGAGCCAGAGCAGGACGAAGGTGTCGCGGTCGAGGGCGGCTCCGAGGCGGTGTTCGGCGACGGCGGCGAGGTTGGTCTCGTTCTCGACGAGGACGGTCGCCGGCAGCCGCTGCTGGAGTTCCCTGACCAGGCCCCGGTGCCATGCCGGGAGTCCGGTGGTGTCGCGGAGCTCTCCGGAGACCGGGTCGATCAGGCCGGGGGCGCCGACGCCGACGCTGTGCAGCGGGGCCGTGCCCGCGCTGCGGGCGGTGCGCTCCAGGAGCGCGACGGCCCGCTCCACGGCCGACTGCGTCCCGGTGTCGCTGCCGATCGGCAGGGTGGCCTCGGCGAGCGTGGCACCGAGCAGGTCGGCGACGACCACGGCGACGCTGTCGGTACGTACGTCGAGGGCGGCCAGGTGCGCCCGGTCGGCGACGATCCCGTACAGCCGGGCGTTGGGGCCTCGCCGGTCCGAACCGCTCTCGCCGACGACCCGGACCAGCCCGGCCTCCTGGAGCCGGTCCACCAGGTCGGCGACCGTGGGGCGGGACAGTCCGGTCAGGGTCTTCAGTTGAGTGGCCGTCAGCGGGCCGTCCTGCTGGAGCAGTCGCAGGGCGAGCCGGTCGTTGATGGCCCGGGCGGTGCTCGGGGATGCGGGCATGCCGGGATCCTTCCAGATCACTGCGGACCCGCCTTCATGCGCTATTTATCAGGCAGGGTTCCTGATAGTTTACTGCCCGCATCGCGAACGCGGCCGCCGGAGGCACCGGCGAGCCGTCATCGCAGGGGAGGGCAGGGCGCATGACCACGAAACCCACGGCCACCGGTTTCGGCACGGACCAGGTACGGCGGGCGCGCTACGCCGTCGCCGCGGTCTTCACCGTGCACGGAGCGGTCACCGGGAGCTTCGCGACCCGGGTCCCCTGGATCCAGGACCACGCCTCGGTGAGCGCGGGGCAGCTCGGTCTCGCCCTCGCCTTCCCCGCCATCGGGGCCTCGCTGGCCATGCCGCTGGCCGGCCGGGTCAGCCACCGGTTCGGTGCCCGGACGGCCCTGCGCGGTCTGCTCGCCCTGTGGACCCTGGCGCTGATCCTGCCGGCGCTGGCCCCGGATCTGCTGACGCTCTGCGCGGCGCTCTTCGTGTACGGGGCGAGCGCCGGTATGTCGGACGTGGCGATGAACGCGCTGGGCGTCGAGGTGGAGAACCGGCTCGACAAGTCGATCATGTCCGGGCTGCACGGCATGTGGAGCGTGGGCGCGCTGATCGGTTCGGCGGCCGGCACGGTCGCCGCCCACGCGGGTACCGACGCGCGGCTGCACCACACGGTCGCGGCGCTGGTGCTCACCGCGTTCGGCCTGTTCGCCTGCCGGCACGTGCTGGACCTGCGCAGCGAACCGGACGAGGAGCCGCCGCCGCGCTTCACACTGCCGCCGAGGTCGGCGCTGCTCATCGGTGCGGTGGGCTTCTGCGCGGTGTTCGCCGAGGGGGCCAGCATGGACTGGTCGGCGGTGTACCTCAGGGACGTCATGGGCAGTTCCGCCGGGCTCGCGGCGGCGTCCACCACGGCGTTCGCCCTGATGATGGCCATCGCCAGGATCGCCGGCGACCGGATCGTCGACCGCTTCGGCGCCGTACGGACCGTGCGGGTCGGTGGCTTCATGGCCACGGCCGGCGGGCTGCTGGTCGTCCTGGCTCCCGGACCGGCGGCGGCGCTGTGCGGCTTCGGACTGCTCGGGCTGGGTGTCGCGGTCGTCGTCCCGCTGACGTTCGCCGCGGCCGGGCGCAGCGGGGACAACCCGAGCCGTGCCATCGCGGGCGTCGCCACCATCACGTACACCTCCGGGCTCATCGCCCCGTCCGCCGTCGGCTCGCTGGCGGAGGCGACCTCGCTGCTCGCGTCGTTCGGCCTGGTGACGGTGCTGGCGTTCGGGCTGGTGCTCGGCGCCGGGGTGCTCCGGGCGGGCGACCGCAAGGTCGCGGACGGGGGCGTGCCCGCGCCCGCGCCCACCGGGAGCACGACGGGAAGCTGACGGCCCGCCGCGGGGGTACGCCCACGGGGCCGCACGCGAGGTCACCGGCGTGCGGCACTAACATGGCGCTGATCCTTTCCGCGGGTGACCGCACGGGTGGAGACGCGGGTGGAGACACCCGGACACCTCCGTGGGCACACCGCACACAGAACAGGGAGCGAAACCATGGGCGGCCTCGGCGTGCGCTGGACCTTGCACGGCGACGGGAAGACCCCCGCACCGGGGGCTGTCGTGCGCCCCGACGAACGGCTCTCCTGGCCCCGTACGTTCGGGCTCGGCGCGCAGCACGTGGTGGCGATGTTCGGCGCGTCCTTCGTCGCGCCGGTGCTGATGGGCCTGGACCCGAACCTCGCGATCATGATGTCCGGTGTCGCGACCGCCATCTTCCTGCTGGCGACGCGCGGCCGGGTGCCCAGCTATCTGGGCTGCTCGCTCTCCTTCGTGGGGGTCGCCGCCACGATCCGGGCCAGTGGCGGCAGCAGTGCCACGGTCACCGGCGCGGTGCTGGTGGTGGGCACCGTGCTGTTCCTGGTGGGCCTCCTGGTGCAGCGGTTCGGCGCGCGGATCATCCACGCCGCGATGCCTCCGGTGGTCACCGGGGCCGTCGTCATGCTGATCGGTTTCAACCTGGCGCCGGTCACCGCGTCGACGTACTGGCCGCAGGACCAGTGGACGGCCCTGCTGGTCATGCTGTTCACCGGGCTGGCCGTGGTGTGCCTGCGGGGCTTCTTCTCCCGGATCGCGATCTTCCTCGGACTCGTCTTCGGGTACGTGCTGTCCTGGGTGCTCGACCTGGTCTTCGGGAAGATCCACTCCCCGGCCGGTGGCGCCGAGGCCGTCGACCACTGGCGGCTGGACCTGTCCGCCGTGGGGGACGCCGACTGGATCGGGCTGCCGTCCTTCCACGCCCCGGCCTTCGAGTGGTCGGCGATCCTGGTGGCGCTGCCCGTCGTCATCGCGCTGATCGCCGAGAACGCCGGGCATGTGAAGGCCGTCGGCGAGATGACCGGGGACTCGCTCGACGACAAGCTGGGCACCGCCATCGCGGCCGACGGCGCCGCGTCGATGCTGTCCACCGCCGTGGGCGGGCCGCCCAACACCACGTACTCCGAGAACATCGGCGTGATGGCGGCGACCCGGGTCTACTCCACCGCCGCGTACTGGGCCGCCGCCTGCTTCGCCCTCCTGTTCGGTCTCTGCCCCAAGTTCGGCGCGGTCGTCGCGGCGATCCCCGGGGGTGTGCTCGGCGGCATCACCGTCATCCTGTACGGCATGATCGGCCTGCTGGGCGCCCAGATCTGGCTGAACGCGAAGGTCGACCTGCGTAACCCCCTCAACCTCGTACCGGCCGCGGCGGGCATCATCATCGGCGTCGGCGGGGTCAGCCTGAAGGTCACCGACAACTTCGAGCTGGGTGGTATCGCGCTCGGCACCCTCGTCGTGATCACCGGTTACCACGCGCTGCGGGCGTTCGCCCCGGCGCACCTCAAGACCCAGGAGCCCCTCCTGGACTCGGGGACGTCGGCGTACGACGACGAGGAGCCGCCGGCCGCCTCAGGTAGGTCCTGACCCGGCACCTCCCTCGGCCGGTGGCCGGCGCGTAGTCGATCCCGGCCAGGCCCGTGTCCGTCGTCACGCCCCGGCCGAGCGCCTGCCGGGGAGACGGTCGTGTCGGGGCGCGCGGTGCTCCGGTCGCGAGGCGGCGGCGAGCACCCCGGCCGCCGTCGCGACGGCCACGACGGTCGGTGCCACCGCGGCCATGGCGTGACGGTGTGCGGCCCGCCCGCCCTCCCGTGGACCCGCCCCGCGTCGTGCGTGTACGCCAGGCACGGTGCGTTCCCTCCCCCGGCGCCCGGTGTTCGCCCGTTCCGATGAACGCTCCGGCCCGTCGACGCCGCTGCGAGCCCAGGGCTGGGACCCTGCCCGCATGTCCCAGTTCGAGCAGTTGGCAGAACCGGCCGGTCCGGCCGGCGCGGTGACCGACGTCGGCGCGGTGATCGAGCGGATGCGCACGTTCCGCTCCGACTGGCCGCCCGGGGACGGTGTCACCAGGTCTATCTGACGGTCACCGAGGCCGTCGGCGGGGGGCTCGCTGACGGCGTGTTCCCCGACCGGGAGGCCGTGTCGGAGCTGGACGTGCGGTTCGCCGAGCACTATCTGAGGGCGGTCGACACACACGCGGCGGGCGGGCGGCCGCCCGACTGCTGGCGTCCGCTGTTCCAGTTCCGGCACCACCCCGGCGTACGCCCGCTGCAGTTCGCGCTCGCCGGTATCAACGCCCACATCGGCCACGATCTCGCCCTGGCCGTGGTGGACACCTGTCGTACGCTCGGCTGCGCGCCGACGGACCTGGAGGAGGAGTTCGAGCGGGTGGGCGACCTCCTCGTGATGCTGGAGGAGCGGATCCGCGATGATCTGATGCCGGGTCCCGACCTGCTGGAGGTGGCCGACCCGCTCACCCATCTGGCGAGCGCCTGGAGCCTGGAGCGGGCCCGTGAGGCGTCGTGGTCGGCGGCGCGGGTGCTGTGGCTGCTGCGCGGGGTGCCGCCGCTGGCCGAGGAGTTCCGCACCCGGATGGACGCGGGGATCGGCCTGGTGGGGCGCTTTCTGCTCACCCCGTGCCGCTGATACGTTTCGCCGGCCCCGGGAGCCGGGCCCCCGGGGTTGCGGCCCCCTTCGCTCAGTCCTCCGGGAGTTCGACCGGGGCGATGTCGTCGAAGACGTCACCGGGGCCGGGGTTGGTCGGATCGGTGCTGCCGCCGAACTGGCTCATGACGCCCCACACGGCGTTGAGCGCGGTCTGCACGGCGCCCTCGGCCCAGCCGGCCGTCCACGAGATGTCGTCACCGGCGAGGAACAGGCCCCGCTTGTCGGCGGGCAGGCGGTCCTGCATGAAGTGGGTGAACAGGCGGCGCTGGTAGCGGTAGTGGCCGGGCAGATTGGCCTTGAACGCGCCCATGAAGTAGGGCTCGTTCTCCCAGGAGACGGTGACCGGGTTGCCGATGACGTGCTTGCGGATGTCGACGTCGGGATAGATCTCGCCGAGCGACTTGAGCATGACGTCCATGCGCTCGTTCGGGGAGAGCGGCAGCCACTTCAGGCTGTCGTCGCACCAGGTGTAGGAGAGGCAGATGACGGCAGGCCGGTCGGGCCCCTCGTCCAGGAGGTACGTCCCCCGGGTCATCCGGTCCGTGAGCGTCATCGACATGGTGTCGCGCCCGGTCACCTCGTCCTTGTCCAGCCAGAACGGCCGGTCGACGGGCACGAACAGCTTGGACGACTCCATGTAGTGGGTGCGCTCCATCGCCGTCCAGTGGTCGATGGGGAACAGCGCGTCGTCGCAGGCGATCTTGGAGAGCAGCAGCCAGGACTGCCCGGTGAAGACGGCGGCCCGGTAGGTGCGGATGTCTCCGGTGGAGTCGGTGACCGTGATCCGGTTCCCGGCGGTGCGGTCGAGCCGGGTCACGGCGGAACGCGGCTGCCCGCCGTGCAGGGAGGCCAGCGACGTACCGAGCGGCCAGTGGACGATCTTCCGCGGTTCACGGTCCCACAGGCGCAGCGGCAGCTGCTGGCTGCCGCCGACGATGCCGCGGTGGTGGTCGTCGGCCTCGGTGTACACGACCCGCAGGATCTCCAGGATGGAGTTCGGGAAGTCGGTGTCCCAGCCGCCGGTGCCGAAGCCGACCTGCCCGAAGATCTCGCGGTGCCGGAAGGACTTGAAGGAGTCGGAGGCGCAGAGGAAGCCGTAGAAGGTCTGGTTGTCGAGCTTCTCGACGAGCTCCGCCCAGATCTCCCGGATGCGGGGCACGTCGCGCTCACGCATCGCGCGGTTCATGTCGGAGAAGTCGGCGCCCTCCTCCAGACAGGCGTTCCAGGCGTTCATGACGTCGCGGTACACCTGCGGCAGGTCGTCGACGGTCGTAGCGTAGTGGGACTCGCCCTTGAGGTCGACGACGGTGGACGGGGTGGCCGGGGAGAGCGGGTTGGGAAACGGCCTGGTCTCCAGGCCCACCAGGTCGATGTAGTGCTGGAGCGCGGTGGACGAGGGCGGGAAGCGCATGGCGCCCATCTCCGCGGTCAGCGACGGGTCGCAGCCCTCGAAGCCGACGGTGCGCAGCCGGCCGCCGATGCGGTCCGCCTCGTAGACGACGGGCTTCAGGCCCATCTTCATGAGTTCGTACGCCGCGATGATCCCGGACAGCCCGCCGCCGATGACGGCGACCTCGGATCCGTGCTCGGTGGCGGGTATCTGCCCGATGCCCGCGGGATGGGCCAGGAAGTCGTCGTAGGCGTAGGGGAAGTCCGGCCCGAACATGGTGATCGGCGGCTGCGCGTCGGTGTGCTGGACGGCGTTGGGCACCGTGGACGTCATGGGCTGCGGACTCCTTGGAGGAAAGCGCGGAAGAGCGGGGGCGGAGGGCTGCTCAAAACTCAGGGCCCAAAACTCAGGGCTCAGGTGAGGGAGCCGTACATACCGGGGCGGCGGTCGGCGAGATACGGGTTGGCGGCGCGTGAGCCGGTCAGGAACTCCGGGTCCACCTCGCCGATGACGAGTTCCTCGCCTCGTCCTGCGCGGGCCCGGACGGTGCCGTCGGGTCCGGCCAGACAGCTCAGTCCGGTGAACTCGAACTCGCCTTCCGGACCGGTCCGGTTGACGTAGGCGATGTACATCTGGCTCTCGAACGCGCGGACCGGCACGACGGATTCCGCGACGAACGGGAAGGGGTGCATCAGCGCGGTGGGCACCAGCAGGAGGTCGGTCCCGGCCAGGGCGTGCGCCCGTACGTTCTCCGGGAACTCCACGTCGTAGCAGATCAGCAGGCCGATCCGGACGCCGTCCAGTTCGGCCTGCACCACGGCCTGCTCGCCGGGGGTGAACCACTCCCGCTCGAAGGGGCCGAAGAGGTGGGTCTTGCGGTAGCCGGCGAGTGTCGTCCCGTCGGGGCCGATGAGCTGCGCGGTGTTGAAGACCGCGGCGCCCGCGCGCTCCGGGTAGCCGTAGTGGACGGCGATGCCGTGTCGTACGCAGAGGTCGGCGACGGCCTGCGCGCCGGGGCCGTCCGCGGGTTCGGCGAGCTCGGCCACGGCGTCACCGACGGCGTAGCCGGTGAGGAACAGCTCCGGGGCGACCAGCAGCCGTGCGCCCGCGGCGGCGGCCCGCCCGGCGGCCTCGTCGAGCACCTTGATGTTCTCGTCCGGGGAACCGGGGCGGCCGGAGCTCTGGAGCAGGGCGGTGCGCAACGGCGGCATGGCTGACCTCGGGCGGTGCGGGCGGGGCGGGGACGTATTGACGGTACGGGGCGCCCCTCGGGCCCGACAAGGCGCGAGTGTTGCGCGTGCACCGTCGATCCGTTGCGCGCAACGCCCTCCGGACGGCGATTCGTTGCGCAGGTCGTCCTTGCAGGTCAGGAGGGTGATCTGGGTCTCGGACGGGAAGCTCCCGGACCGGGGCCGCTGGGGGCTCCCGCCGGGCCGGCGTCCCGGAGCGGGGGTGGTCGCGCGCGCTGTCAGCCCGGCGTGCCGGAGGAGTACCGGCGCAGCAGCGGGGACAGGACGAGCACCGATTTGGTGCGCTCGACGTACGGCTCGCCCGCGATCCGTTCGAGCACCTGCTCGAAGTGCCGCATGTCGGCGGCGAAGACCTGCACGATCGCGTCGGCCTCGCCCGTCACCGTGGAGGCGGACGCGACCTCGGGGTAGCGGGCCAGGCCCTTCCTGATCGCCTCGGGGGCGGTGTTGCGGCTGCAGTAGATCTCGATGAAGCCCTCGGTGGCCCAGCCGAGTGCCGCCGGGTCGACCCGCACGGTGAAGCCCGTGATGGCGCCCTCGGCGCGTAGCCGGTCCACCCGGCGTTTCACCGCGGGGGCGGACAGGCCGATGAGCGCGCCGATGTCGGCGTAGGAGCGGCGGGCGTCTTCGGCGAGGGCGTGGACGATGCGTTCGTCGAGGTCGTTCAGGCGCACGTCGGGTGGATCACTTCTCTGCGGTGGACGGATTCGGGGGCGGCGCGGACCGCCCCCGAAGTAGACCATGACGCCCCGCGGGGCGTGCTCACCGCAGAGGGCGCGGCAGGGTCAGAAGGGGAACTGCGAGCGGCCGTGCTGCACCGAGATCCACTTCTGGGTGGTGAAGGCCTCTACGGTCGCCTCGCCGTTCAGCCGTCCGAGACCGGAGTTCTTCTCGCCGCCGAACGGGACGATGGGCTCGTCGTGGACCGTGCCGTCGTTGATGTGGATCATGCCGGTACGGATCCGCTGCCCCACCCGTACACCGCGTTCGATGTTGCCGGTGTGGACGGCCCCGCTGAGCCCGTACGGGGTGTCGTTGGCGATCCGGACCGCCTCGTCCTCGCCGTCGAAGGGCACCAGCAGAGCCACGGGGCCGAAGATCTCCTGGTGCAGGACGGGGGAATCGGGGGCGATCCCGGTCAGCACGGACGGGCTCACCAGATTGCCCTCGACGCCGCCGTGCAGCAGGGCGGTGGCGCCGTCGGCCACGGTCTGGTCGACGAGCTTGGACACCGCGTCGGCCTGCGAGGAGTTGATCAGGGGGCCGATCTGGGTCGAGGGGTCGGCCGGGTCGCCGACCCGCAGGGAGGCGACCTTGGCGACGAACTTCTCGGTGAACTCCTTCTCGACGGCGCGGTCGACCAGGATCCGGTTGGCGGCCATGCAGACCTGGCCCTGGTGGACGTAACGGCTGAAGACGGCCGCGTCGACGGCGTAGTCCACGTCCGCGTCGTCGAGGACGATCAGCGCGCTGTTGCCGCCGAGCTCCAGCACGGTCTGCTTGAGGTTGGCCGCGCACACGGTCGCGACGTGGCGCCCGACCTTGTCCGAACCGGTGAAGGAGATGAGCTGCGGGATGGGGTGCTCCAGCAGCGCGTCGCCGATCTCGGCGATGTCGGTGACCACGACGTTCAGCAGTCCGGCGGGCAGGCCGGCGTCCTCGAAGACCTTGGCGATCAGCGTGCCGCCGCAGACCGGCGTGTTCTGGTGCGGCTTGAGGACCACGGCGTTGCCGAGGGCCAGTGCGGGCGCGACCGACTTGAGGGACAGCAGGAAGGGGAAGTTGAAGGGGCTGATGACGCCCACGACGCCGACCGGCACGCGGTAGACGCGGTTCTCCTTGCCCTCGGTGGGCGACGGGAGGATCTGGCCGGTGGGCCGCAGGGCGAGCTGGACCGCCTCGCGGAGGAACTCCTTGGCCAGGTGCAGTTCGAAGGCGGCCTTCAGCCGGGTGCCACCGAGCTCGGCGACGATCGCGTCGCCGATCTCGGCCTCGCGCTCCTCGACGATCCGCAGTGCCTTCTCCAGGACGGCCCGGCGGCCGTACGGGTTGGTGTCGGCCCACGCCTGCTGCGCCTGCTCGGCCGCCCGGTAGGCCTGGTCGACCTCGTCGGCCGTGGCGACGGTGATCGACGCGAGCTTCTCCCCGTCGTACGGGTTGAAGTCGATGATGTCCCAGGACCCCTTCCCCGGCCTCCACTCGCCGTCGATGTACTGATGGGCCAGGTCAGTGAAGAAGGAGGACATGAGATCCCTTACCGCAGAGAGGCAGGCAGCTGATTGCGGTTCATATTACTTACAACGCAACCGAGTTGAAGACGAAACCAAACGCTCAACAGTTGCCTGCAAACGGACTCAGCTGGTCACCTGTCACACCGGCACACACCGGTGCCCCTCCCGGAAAGAACACCCGGGAGGGGCACCGATGACGCGAGGACCGCGAGGTCAGTTCCAGCTGGCGTGCAGGGGCTTGCCCTCCGCGTAACCGGCGGCGCTCTGCACGCCCACGACCGCCTTCTCGGCGAACTCCTCGAGCGAGGCCGCGCCCGCGTACGTGCAGGAGGAACGGACACCGGCGATGATCGAGTCGACCAGGTCCTCGACCCCGGGACGGGCCGGGTCCAGGAACATCCGCGACGTGGAGATGCCCTCCTCGAAGAGGCCCTTGCGGGCCCGGTCGTAGGCGGACTCCTCCGAGGTGCGGTTCTTCACCGCGCGCGCCGAGGCCATCCCGAAGGACTCCTTGTACGAGCGGCCGTCGGCGGACTGCTGGAGGTCGCCGGGCGACTCGTACGTGCCGGCGAACCAGGATCCGATCATCACGTTCGACGCACCGGCGGCGAGCGCCATGGCGACGTCGCGCGGGTGCCGGACGCCACCGTCGGCCCATACGTGCTTGCCGTGCTTCCTCGCCTCGGCGGCGCACTCCAGCACGGCGGAGAACTGCGGCCTGCCGACCCCGGTCATCATCCGGGTGGTGCACATCGCGCCGGGACCGACGCCGACCTTGACGATGTCGGCGCCCGCCTCGATCAGGTCGCGCACGCCCTCGGCGGCCACGACGTTGCCCGCGACGATCGGCACGCCGGGGTCCAGCGCCCGGACGGCCGCGACCGCGCTGAGCATGGATTCCTGGTGACCGTGCGCGGTGTCCACGACGAGGGTGTCGGCACCGGCCGCGATGAGCTGCGCGGCCTTGCCGGCGACGTCGCCGTTGATGCCGACGGCAGCGGCGATGCGCAGCTTGCCTGCGGCGTCGGTCGCCGGAGTGTACAGCGTGGCGCGCAGCGCGGCCTTCCGGGTGAGGATGCCGACGAGCCGGCCGTCCGCGTCGACCGCGGGGGCGAGCTTGCGGTTGGCGCCGTCGAGCTTGTTGAACGCGTCACGCGGGTCGATGTCCGCGTCGAGCACCACCAGGTCCCTGGACATGACCTCGGACAGCTGGGTGAAGCGGTCGACCCCGGACAGGTCGTGTTCGGTGACGACGCCGACGGGCCGGTGGTCCGCGTCGACGACGACGCCCGCCCCGTGGGCCCGCTTGTGCAGCAGGGACAGGGCGTCCGCGACGGTCTGGCCCGGGGCGAGCACGATCGGCGTGTCGAGCACGAGGTGGCGCGTCTTGACCCAGCCGATGACCTCGGTGACGACGTCGATCGGGATGTCCTGCGGGATGACGACCAGGCCGCCACGCCGGGCGACGGTTTCAGCCATCCGGCGGCCCGCGATCGCGGTCATGTTCGCGACGACGAGTGGGATGGTGGTGCCGGTGCCGTCGGGCGAGGACAAGTCCACGGCTTGCCGGGAGCCGACCGCGGAGCGGCCGGGGACCATGAAGACGTCGTCGTACGTGAGGTCGTAGGGGACCGAGGGGGAGGCCGTGTGACGACCCGTGCCGGGCTCAAGAAAACGCATATCACTCATGTTTTCATACGAAACGGTGCAGGTCGTTTCCACGAAGACACAGCAATGGGCCCCGATGTTCGTTCGTTCCTCCGAAAGGAGGTGCTCGGGGCCCGGGCAAGTGGAACCTGCCTTACCCAGGGACCTTACCCGAACAGGATTCAACCATTGGTGATCACTATCCCTGGACCGGGTGACGAAGGGTCAGGTAGCTTGAAAATTTGCAGGTCGCCGTGGTAGCCGCCACGCTTCCGCGAGCGTCAGGAACAGCCGCCACACGTTTGACCGGAGAGGATCCAGATCCGCCTGTGGAGAGCGAACTGCCGGACATCTACTGCCCGTTCCCGCAGCGGAGCAATCCGCATGTGGAGCACACCCGCGAGCACCTCACCACCTGGACGCGTCAGACCGGACTGGTTCACCGCGAGTCCGCCAGACGCCGTTTCGAGCAGGCCGACTTCGGCGCGTTCGTCGGCATGGTCTATCCGACGGCGAACTCCGAACACCTGGACCTGGTCGCCGACTGGTTCGTCTGGCTCTTCCTCGTCGACGACCAGCTGGACGACGGGCACCTGGGCCGCACCCCGGAACGAATACAGAGTGTCGTGGCCAGAATGCGATCTGTCGTCGAGGGGAAGGACTCCGGCCCGCTGCCGGGCGAGGAGCTCCCCGCCGCCGTCGTCGCCCTGGCCGATCTGTGGGAACGTACGGTCCCCCGGGCCGCCCCGCACTGGCGCACACGTTTCGCGTGGCACCTCATGACGTACCTGACGACCGCCACCGCCTGGGAGGCGGGGAACCGGGCCGACGGAGCGGTGCCCTCGGAGGCGACGTACATCGCCAAGCGGCGGCACACCGGGGCGATCCATGTGTGCATGGACCTGATCGAGATCGTGGCGGGCATCGAGGCCCCCGAGTCGATCCACAACGACCCGCGCTTCATCACGGCGCTGGAGACCTCCTGCAACGTCGTGTGCTGGGCCAACGACGTCTACTCCTTCGAGAAGGAGCAGGTGCTCGGTGAGATCCACAACCTCGTGCACCTGGTCCGCCACCACCGGGGCTACGGGGAGCAGCAGGCACTCGATCACGTCTGCGCCGAGATTGCCGCCGAGACCGAGCGGTTCCTCCGGGCCGAGGAGGAGCTGCTCGGCATGTATCCGCAGCTGTCCGGCATGCTCACGCCCTATCTCGACGGCATGCGGAGCTGGATGCGCGGCAATCTGGACTGGTCGCGGCAGACGCCCCGTTACAACCCGGCGGACGTCAGCCAGTACGCCCAGCCCGGGGAGTACCTGGAGGAGACCGTCCTCGGCGTGGCCACGGAACACGCGGACCTGGGAAAGGGTCCGGCCCCGGCGCGCCGGGGCTGAACACGACGGAGGCCGGGCACCTGTACGGGTGCCCGGCCTCCGGCATGTGCGGCCTCTGCCGTGTGCCGATCCTGTCCTGCGTGCCGTCCTTGTGGCGCGCGCCGTCTCCGTCGTGCGCGCAGTCTCTGCCGCGTACGGCCTCCGGCGTGGGCGTCCCCCGCCCGTGCCGGCCTCCGTCGTGTGCGGCCCGGTACGGTCAGTTGTCGGGGTCGGCCCGCTCCAGCGCCGGGCGCTGTCCCGCGGCGGACTCCGTCAGCAGGAAGTCGGCCGCCGCCGTGTCCGTGACGAGGCTGGTGACCAGGCCGGAGCGCAGCACGGCGCCGATCGCCGCGGCCTTGCGCTGACCGCCCGCGATGGCCACCACCTCGGGGATCCGGCGCAGCCGGTCCGCCTGCACGGTGATGCACCGCTCGCCCAGGTCCCGGCCGACCCGGCGGCCGTCGGAGTCGAAGAGGTGCGCGGACATCTCCGCCGCCACGCCGAGCGAGGCGTAGTGCCCCCGCTCCTCGTCCGACAGCATGTCGTAAACGGTGGAGATGCCCGGCTCCCAGGACCCGATGGAGACCGCGGCGACCGTCACCTTGTCGAAGTACTCGAAGGCGCGGGCGATACCCGTCTGGTGCCGCAGCGCCGCCGCGGTCGCCGGATCGGGCAGCAGCATCGGGGCGTAGATGGGGTGCGCCTCGCCGCCCGACACCTGGGCCGCGCGGCGGACCGCCTCGACGGAGCCGCGCTCGGCCGTCCCCGCGTCGTAGACCCCGGTCAGCTGCACGACCGTGCAGGGCGGCAGCCGGTCGAGCGCTGCCGCCATGTGGATGGTGGACCGGCCCCAGGCCAGGCCCAGCACATCACCCTCGTTGACCAGCTCGCCGAGCAGATCGGCCGCCACCTCACCGAGATTCTCCGGATCGGCGGCGTCGTCCTGCTCCTCCGCCGGTGATTCGACCACGACCGCGTGCCGCAGGCCGTAGCGGGCCCGGAGCGCGTCCGAGCGCTCCGCGTCCAGTTCCGCCGGAACCCGGATCTCGATCCGTACGAGATCACGTTCGAGGGCCGTCTCCAGAACCCGGGCCACCTTGAAGCGGCTCACGCCGAACTCCTCGGCGATCTGGATCTTCGACTTTCCCTCGAGGTAGAACCGGCGGGCCATGGCCGCCGCCTGCACCAGCTCCGCGGGTCCCATCCGCATGGCTGACCGACCCGCCGAGATGCCAGACACCGCGATCTCCTCACTGCTGTTCACGCGCTCCGTACGCCGACCATCCTGTCAGATCCGGCGATCCTTGATCCGGCCCGTCGGGCCGCGTTCATCCGACCTTCGTTCAGTGGCCGCATGCCCAGGGGGCCGCGGCTGTGACCGCGTCCGCCTGCGCGCGCAGTGCCCGCACCGCTTCGGCGGGGTCCGCGGCCCCGTAGACCGCCGATCCGGCGACGAAGACGTCCGCGCCGGCCTCGGCGCACCGCTCGATGGTGGAGGCGGAGACCCCGCCGTCGACCTGGAGCCACAGCTCCAGACCGTGCTTGGAGATCAGCTCACGGGTACGGCGGATCTTGGGCAGCATGATGTCGAGGAACGCCTGGCCGCCGAAGCCCGGCTCCACCGTCATGATCAGCAGCATGTCGAGCTCGGGGAGCAGGTCCTCGTACGGCTCGACGGGCGTCGCGGGCTTGAGGGCCATCGAGGCGCGCGCGCCCTTCGCCCTGATCTCCCGGGCGAGCCGTACCGGCGCTGCCGTGGCCTCCGCGTGGAAGGTGACCGAGCCGGCACCGGCCTCGACGTACTGCGGCGCCCAGCGGTCCGCGTCCTCGATCATCAGGTGGCAGTCCAGCGGGGTGTCCGTGGCCTTGCTCAGCGCCTCCACGACGGGCACACCGAGCGTCAGGTTCGGGACGAAGTGGTTGTCCATGACATCGACATGGAGCCAGTCCGCGCCTTCGACGGCCTTGGCCTCCTCGGCGAGACGCGCGAAGTCGGCGGACAGAATGCTGGGGTTGATCTGGGCCATGCACCCAAGCCTGCCATGCCTGGCGCCACTTCCTCACCCCGGTGCGCCCCAAAGCCTCACGGGATCATTACGGTTCGCACAATCCCGATCATTTCGCCCCATGAATCCGTCAGCGGTCCCGGCCGGTCGACGGGGCTCCGGCGGCCGGGGCGTCCCGTTCGTCGGGACCGCTGCCCGATTCCGTCCCGGCTGCCGGTCCTGCCCGGCCCAGGGCGCGGACAGCCCCTGGTGCCCGCGATGAGACCGTGTGGGAGAACTGCCCGTGATCAGCGACCAGTTCCTGACGGCGCGCCTCAGCTCGGTCTCTGCCGTGCGACCAGCTGCTCCTGTCGAGCCTGCACCGGTAGCGCCGGGCGCTTCCCGAACGGTGCGGCATCGTCCGCCCGCCTTCCGGCCGCGCCCCCGGGTGAACCGGCGGTCGCCCCCTCCCCTGAGTCCACGATTCGGGTGAACCGGAGATCCGGGTGAGCTACGCGGTGAACGACCACACCCCGCACCGCAGGGTGGCCGGGCGGGTCGCGATCGCGGGCGACCGTCCACACCGACGGACGGCCCGGGCGGGCGCGCTCCGCCGCGGGCGCCCCGAGGCGGCGGGGTCAGCCCGTGCGGCGCAGCAGGGCCAGGTACATCGCGTCCGTGCCGTGCAGGTGGGGCCAGAGCTGGATGTCCGGCCCGTCGCCCAGCGCGGGCACTCCGGGCAGCAGCGGGCGGGCGTCGACCCACTCGGCCTCGAACGGTGCTCCGCCGCGCCCCTTGAGCACGTCCTCGACGACGACTCGGGTCTCCGCGAGATGCGGCGAGCAGGTCGCGTAGCCGACGACCCCGCCGATCCGTACGGCCTTCAACGCCTCGCGCAGCAGGCCGCGTTGCAGGGGGCCGAAGCTCTCCAGGTCCTCCGCGCGGCGCCGCCAGCGGGATTCCGGGCGCCGGCGCAGCGCGCCGAGGCCGGAGCACGGGACGTCCATCAGGACCCGGTCGAAGGAGCCGGGCTGCCAGGGCGGCCGGGTGCCGTCGGCGGTGATCACCTGGTAGGGGCCGGGGTTCCCGGCCAGCGCGCGCTCGACGAGCCGGGCGCGGTGCGGCTGCTTCTCGGCGGCGAGCAGGGTCGCGCCGCGTCCGGCGGCGAGCGCGGCCAGCAGGGCTGCCTTGCCTCCCGGGCCCGCGCAGCCGTCCAGCCACCTGGTGTCCCTGCCCTCGACGGGGGCCAGGGCCAGGGCGGCGGCGACGAGCTGGCTGCCCTCGTCCTGCACACCGGCGCTGCCGTCCCGTACGGCGGCCAGGGCGCCGGGCTCGCCGCCCTCCGCCATCCGGACGGCGTAGGGGGACCAGCGGCCGGGAAGGCCGCTCTCCTCCCCCAGTGCGTCCAGCAGTTCGTCGGTGGTGGAGCGGCCGGGGCGGGCGACCAGCGTCACCTCGGGCCGTTCGTTGTCGGCCTCCAGCAGGTCCTCGATCCCGGCACGGCCGCCGCCCAGCGCGTCCCAGAGGGCGGAGACGATCCACCGGGGGTGCGAGTGGACGATGGAGAGGTTCGCCTCGGCGTCCTCGTCGTACGAGGGAGCGACCCGCTCCACCCAGCCGTCGAGGTCGTGCGCGGTGACCTTGCGCAGCACCGCGTTGACGAACTTGGCGCGCCCCTCGCCCAGCACCACCCGGGCCAGCTCCACGCTGGCGGAGACGGCCGCGTGGGTCGGGATGCGGGTGCCGAGCAGCTGGTGGACGCCCATGTTGAGCACGTCGAGCACCGGCGGGTCGACCTCGCGCAGCGGCCGGTCGACGCAGGCGGCGACGATCGCGTCGTACGTGCCCTGACGGCGCAGCGTCCCGTACACCAGCTCGGTCGCCAGCGCCGCGTCCCTGCCGTCGAAGTCGCCCTTGGCGCGGGCCTTCTTCAGGAGCGGGGGCAGGACGAGGTTGGCGTACGCGTCGCGTTCGTCGACGGCCCTGAGCGCCTCGAAGGCGAGGAACCGCACGGGGTCCTTCTGGGGACGGCGGTGCGGCTTGGCGGGACGGCGACGCTGCTGGTCGTTCACGTGAAAGGTGCTCCGCTGATGGTGAGGGGGCGAACCCGCCCAGCCTACGTCGCCCGCCCCCGCTCCGGCTCCGGACCGCCCGGGCGGCTCAGAGGCCCAGCAGCTCGCCGTGGGCGATGCGGACGCCGCGGGCCCAGTCGGCGGCCTTCATCGGCTTCTTGCCCTGCGGCTGGACCCAGAGGAGCTCCACGGCGTGCGATCCCGTGCCCACGTGGACGCTGTTCTTGCCCGCGGACAGCTCGCCGGGGGCCAGGTCGGTGCGGTCCAGGACGGGTACGGCCTGGACCAGCTTGAGGCGTTCACCTCGGAAGAGTGTCCAGGCCCCGGGGGCGGGGGTGCAGCCGCGCACCAGGCGGTCGACCCGCAGCGCGGGCTCGGACCAGCGCACCTGCGCGTCCTCGACGGTGATCTTGGGTGCCAGGGTGATGCCCTCGGCGGGCTGCGGGACGGCGTGCAGGGTGCCGTCCTCGATGCCGTCCATGGTCGCGGAGAGCAGTCCGGCACCTGCGAAGGCCAGCCGGGTGAGCAGGTCTCCGCTCGTGTCGGTGGGGCGCACCTCCTCGGTCAGGACGCCGTAGACCGGTCCGGAGTCCAGCCCCTCCTCGATCAGGAAGGTCGACGCGCCGGTGACCTCGTCCCCGGCCATCACCGCGTGCTGCACGGGTGCGGCGCCGCGCCAGGCCGGGAGAAGCGAGAAGTGCAGGTTGACCCAGCCACGGGCGGGGACGGCGAGCGCGGCCTTGGGCAGCAGCGCGCCGTACGCGACGACGGGGCAGCAGTCCGGCGCGATCTCGCGCAGTCGGGCCAGGAAGTCCTCGTCCCGGGGCTTGACCGGCTTGAGGACCTCGATGCCGGCCTCCTCTGCGCGGTCGGCCACCGGGCTGGCGACGAGCCGGCGGCCTCGCCCCGCGGGCGCGTCGGGACGCGTGACGACGGCGGCCACCTCGTGGCGGCCGGAGGCGATCAGGGCGTCCAGGGCGGGAACGGCGACCTCGGGGGTGCCTGCGAAGACGAGCTTCATGGGTGGCGGACTGCCTCTCGGGCCGGAACGTACGGTGGCGTGGCGAGCAGCACACCAGTCTAGGGGCTGTCCCGGGACCACCGCCTGCCGCACTGCGGCGGTCGGCGGCCGGGCCGGTGGGCCCGGCCGGCGGGGGGCGTACGCATGTCCGTGCGCCCTGCGCATATGCGCATACGCCCCTACAGCGTGACCACATCGACGGGTGAGGCGTTGGTCAAGTGAGATTGACCGAAGTGGGCCGCCCCAGCGCGGTCCGATCCCTTTCAACTTCAACGCCGGTTCGAGAGGCTTGTTCATGGCCGACCACGCAACCCACGACGCCCAAGCGCGTGCCAGTCTGCACCTGTTGGTGCGGGACATCGAGCGCGTCCGGCGGCAGGTGGACGCGCTGCGCACCCTCACTGCGCAGCTGGGCAATGTCTACCGTCCGCGCCGCTCCGGCCCGTCCGCGGGCTTCGTCGTCTACGGCAGGGCCCCGGCCCCGACGGTCCGGCTCGCCCAGGAACTGCGGGACAGCGTCGAGACGTTGGTCACCGCCGCGGTGGACTTCGACCGCTCGCTGGGCTTCTCCTGGGACGCGGTGGGTTCGGCGCTCGGGGTCACCAAGCAGGCGGTGCACCGTCGTTACGGTGCCGCCCGTCGCAACGCCCCGCAGCCGGGGACGGCCGAGGCCACCACCGAGACCGTGGCCCGCCCGCTGCCCGTACCGTCCGGCTCCTCGCCCGCACTGCCCGTCGTGCCCGCGGCCCGCTCCATGCCGCCCCAGCCGTCGGCCGACCGCCCTTCACCACGCGAGGAGCTGCGCCCCGGCGCCTTCCCGGGCCCGCGCAACGGCTGACGCGCGGGTCGGCCGCGAGGGCGGGCGGGGTGCGTAGGCACGCGTCGACGCGGGGGGCGGGCGGGCACGTACGGCACACGTCGAGCTGCGGCCCGGGCGTCCCGGCCGGTCGACGCCGTCAGGCGAGGGGGAGGCAGATCCTGTCCGGGCCCGTCCGCCGGTCGCCGCCGCACGGGCCCGCTCGGCGGCCGAAGGGCGTGGCAGACCCGGAGGCGCCCGGTGCCCGGCCCGACGTACCCGGCCCGACGTACCCGGCCGGAACCCCCGGACGTACTCTGCCGACGGACAGCACACCCGGCCGGGCCGCCCCGGCACACCGGCCACGGCCGAAACGCGCAGCCGCCCCCGGCCCGAGCCGCCTCCCCGCCTCAGCCGATGTCCGGCGGATCGATCCTGATCCGTACGGGATCGCCGGTCCCCCGGGCCGTCCGCGCCGCCTGCGAGGCCTTCAGAGCGGCGGCGAGCGCCGCTCCGCGCCCAGGCGGAACCCTGACCAGCGCCCGTTCCCAGGTCACGCCGGGCGGGGCGTCACCCTGTCTGCGGGGTCTGCCGGGAACCGCGCCCGGCAGGGGGACCGGGCCCAGCACCTCCGCCTCGGGCGGCAGTTCGGTGGCGGCGAGGTACGCGGCGATCGCCTCCGGCGGCCCGGTCACCGAGGCCATCCGGGAGACCGGCGGGAAGCCGAACTGGGCGCGTTCCGCGAGCTCGCGGCGGGCGTGGCCGACCGGGTCCCAGCGGACCAGGGCCTGGACGGGGCGCAGGGTCGGCTCGGCCACGATCACCACCGTGCCGCCCTCCGGCTGCCCCCGGACCAGCGCGGCGGCGGCCGTCCAGCGGCGCAGCGCCTCCTCGCCCGCCCGCAGGTCGGGCCGGCCGACCATCGCCCAGCCGTCCAGCAGCAGCGCCGCCGCGTAGCCGCCCTCGGCCACGGGCTCGGCCCCGGGGGTGCTGACGACGAGGGCGGGCTGACCGGGCACGGAATCCAGGATGTGGTCCCGCCCGGACGTGCGCACCGGGACGGCGGGGAACGCCCGCCCCAGCTCCTCGGCGGTCCGGCGGGCGCCGACGATCTGTGCCCGGAGCCGCCGCCCTCCGCAGGAGGAGCAGGTCCAGGCCGTCTCGGCGCGCCCGCACCAGGTGCAGTTGAGGTCCTGCTGGTCCGGGGCCTGGAGCGGCCCCACGCAGTGCCGGCAGCGCGCGGGCTCACGGCAGCGCTCGCAGGCAAGCCTCGGCGCGTAACCACGGCGGGGCACCTGGACGAGCACCGGACCGCTGCGCAGCCCGTCCCGCACGGTCTGCCAGGCGAGGCTCGGCAGCCGGGCCGAGCGCGCCGCGCCGTCCCGCGCGAGCTCGCCGTCGCCGACGGTGCGCACCAGGGGCGCGGCGATCCGCAGCTGCTCCCGGTCCGCGCGCAGGGGCAGCGCCCAGCCGCTCTCGACGAGCTGGGCGGCCTCCACGGTGCAGTTCGTCCCGCCGAGCAGGAACGCGCACCGGCCGTGCGTCGCCCGTAGCTCCAGCACCTCCCGGACGTGCGGGAACGGGGCGTTGTCGTCGCTGTGACTGGAGTCCCCGTCGTCCCAGACGGCCACCAGCCCCAGGTCGGCGACGGGGGCGAACATCGCGGCCCTGGTCCCGACGACCGCGCGCACGGAACCGCGCCGGACGGCGAGCCACTCCCGGTAGCGCTTCTCGGGTCCGGAGTCGGCCGTCAGCAGTGCGTGATGCCCCTTGCCCATCACCTCGGTGAGCGCGGCGTCCACCCGCCCCGCGGTCCGCCCGTCCGGTACGACGACGAGCGCGCCACGGCCCGAGGCCAGGGTCGCGGCGACGGCCCGGGCGATCTCCTGGGGCCAGTGCGGCCCCGGCAGCGCCGTCCAGACGGCCCTGGGCGCACCGCCCTCGACCAGTGCCCGCAGGAAACCCGACCCCTGGGCGTACCGCTCCCAGGTCCCGGGCGACGGGACGGGAGGCGGCGGCAGGGGTGCGGGCGATGGCTTGGACTCGGCCCTGCCGTTCCTGGGTGGCACGGCGAGCTGCAGCACATCGGCGAGGCTGCCCGCGTACCGGTCGGCGACGGCCCGGGAGAGGGCCAGCAGCTCGGGCCCGAGCACCGGCTCGGGCGAGACGACGTAGGCGAGGGCCGCCAGGGCCCCCTGGTAGTCCGATTCGGCACGGCGCTCGATGAGGAACCCGTCGATGAGGCCGCCGCCCTCGCGCCGGCCGCCGCGGACCTGCCGCCCCCCGGCCCCGAACCGCACCCGGACCCGGACGCCGGGCTGCGCGTCGGCGTCGAGCTCCTCGGGGACCGCGTAGTCGAAGTACTGGTCGAGGTGGAGGGCGCCCTTGTTGACCAGGACGCGGGCGACCGGCAGCTCCCCGGCGAGCGTGGCGCCCCGCCAGGTCCGGGGCTTGGCCCGCGGCACCTTGGCCCGGCGCACCGTCTCCCGGATGATCGCAAGCTGCTCCGGTGCCCCGGCGCCGGGCTCGTCGGACCGCTCGTTGTCGCTGCTCACAGCCAAATTCCTACCAGACGGCACTGACAGCCCGGGCAGCCCGTAGGCCGGGGCCCGGACACCGCGTGCGGCATCCGGGCCCCGGCCTACGGGCTGACGAACAGCGTGCCTAGAGGCCCGCGGCCTTGCGCAGTGCCTCCACGCGGTCGGTGCGCTCCCAGGTGAAGTCGGGGAGCTCCCGGCCGAAGTGACCGTACGCCGCGGTCTGGGCGTAGATCGGGCGGAGCAGGTCGAGGTCACGGATGATCGCGGCCGGGCGGAGGTCGAAGACCTCGCCGATGGCGTGCTCGATCTTCTCGGTGTCGACCGTGGCGGTGCCGAAGGTCTCGACGAACAGGCCCACCGGCTCGGCCTTGCCGATCGCGTAGGCGACCTGGACCTCGCAGCGGGCGGCGAGGCCGGCCGCGACGACGTTCTTGGCGACCCAGCGCATGGCGTACGCCGCCGAGCGGTCGACCTTGGACGGGTCCTTGCCGGAGAAGGCGCCGCCGCCGTGACGGGCCATGCCGCCGTACGTGTCGATGATGATCTTGCGGCCGGTCAGACCGGCGTCACCCATCGGGCCGCCGATCTCGAAGCGGCCGGTCGGGTTCACCAGGAGGCGGTACCCCTCGGTGTCCAGCTTGATGCCGTCCTCGATGAGCTGACCCAGGACGTGCTCGACGACGAACTCGCGGATGTCGGGTGCGAGGAGCGAGTCCAGGTCGATGTCGGACGCGTGCTGCGAGGAGACGACGACCGTGTCGAGACGGACGGCCTTGTCGCCGTCGTACTCGATGGTGACCTGGGTCTTGCCGTCGGGGCGCAGGTACGGGATGGTCCCGTTCTTGCGGACCTCGGACAGGCGGCGCGAGAGCCGGTGCGCCACGTGGATCGGGAGCGGCATCAGCTCGGGCGTCTCGTCGCAGGCGTAGCCGAACATCAGGCCCTGGTCGCCGGCGCCCTGCTTGTCGAGCTCGTCCTCGTCACCCTCGACCCGCTGCTCGTACGCGGTGTCGACACCCTGGGCGATGTCCGGGGACTGCGACCCGATGGAGACCGAGACGCCGCAGGAGGCTCCGTCGAAACCCTTCTTGGAGGAGTCGTAGCCGATCTCCAGCACCTTGTTGCGCACGAGGTTGGGGATGTCGGCGTAGGCCTTGGTCGTGACCTCACCCGCGACATGCACCAGACCGGTGGTGATCAAGGTCTCGACGGCGACGCGCGAGGACGGGTCCTCACGCAGGAGCGCGTCGAGAATGGTGTCGCTGATCTGGTCAGCGATCTTGTCGGGGTGGCCCTCGGTAACGGACTCCGAGGTGAAGAGACGGCGGGACACATCGCTCCCTGGGGTTGCAGCGGCTGCTGGCTGATCATTGGTGGACCGCCGGGAGCTGCGCCCGGCTTGTTCCGTCGACCAGTTTATCGGTCGCTTCCGGCGGATGGGCCGCGCGTCTCGCCCCTTGGGAGCTCTGTGACCGGCGGCACTGTTGACGGCGGTACGACAATCGCTCCTTCCGGCGACGAGAAATGACCGAAGATCTTGCGCTTTCTTCCCGCCGGAGCGGCTCTTACGCAATCTAGCCCAACCGTGCCGCCACCAGATCCCAGACGGTGTCGGCGAGTGCCTCTTTCGGCCCGTACGGCACAGCGGTCTCGCCGCCGTCGGCTCCGAGCACCACGGCCTCGTTCTCCTCGGAACCGAAGGTCTTGCGCTCTCCGACCTCGTTGACGACGAGAAGGTCGCAGCCCTTGCGGCGGAGCTTCTCGCGGCCGTTGGCCAGCACGTTGTCGGTCTCGGCGGCGAATCCGACGACGATCTGTCCCGGACGCGCGCGGTCCGCGGCGACCTCGGCGAGAATGTCGGGATTGCGGACCAGGGCGAGGGGCGCCGGTTCCTGGCCGTCCTTCTTCTTGATCTTGCCGGTGGCGTAGTCGGCGGGGCGGAAGTCGGCGACCGCCGCCGCCATCACCACCACATCGGCGTCGGCCGCCGCCTTCAGCACGGCCTCGCGCAGCTGCACGGCCGTTCCGGCGCGCAGGACATCGGCGCCCGCGGGGTCGGGCAGTCCGGTGTTCGCCTCGATCAGCGTCACCCGGGCGCCCCGGGCGACGGCCGTGCGCGCCAGCGCGTACCCCTGCTTGCCGGAGGAGCGGTTGCCCAGGTAGCGGACCGGGTCCAGCGGCTCCCGGGTGCCTCCCGCACTGATGACCACATGGCGTCCGGCGAGGTCCGGGGTCCCGACGCCGCGGGCCAGGACGCGGCGGCAGACCTCGAAGATCTCCCCGGGATCCGGCAGCCGGCCCTTGCCCGTGTCGACGCCGGTGAGCCGGCCGACGGCGGGCTCGACGACGACCGCGCCGCGGCGCCGCAGGGTGGCGACGTTCTCCCGGGTGGCCGGGTGCTCCCACATCTCGGTGTGCATCGCCGGTGCGAAGACGACCGGGCAGCGGGCGGTGAGGAGCGTGTTGGTGAGGAGGTCGTCGGCGAGGCCGTGGGCCGCCCTGGCCAGCATGTCGGCGGTGGCGGGCGCGACCACGACGAGATCGGCCGCCTGGCCGATCCGGACGTGCGGCACCTCGTGCACGCTGTCCCAGACCTCGGTCGACACGGGGTTGCCGGAGAGCGCCGACCAGGTGGCGGCCCCCACGAAGTTCAGCGACGCCTCGGTCGGGACGACCCGTACGTCGTGGCCGGACTCCGTCAGCCGGCGCAGCAGTTCGCACGCCTTGTAGGCGGCGATGCCCCCGCTGACCCCCAGGACGACCTTCGGCTTCTCCACTGCGTCTCCCCGCACTCGTCTCGCCGCGCACTCGACCGGTGCACAGCCCTCTGGCCTACGCACTCCATGCTGCCTCACGGTGCCGGGCGGCCCTCGGCGGGCCCGGCCCCGGACACACCACAGGCCCGGCGGGTGCTGGCCGCCGGGCCTGTGGTGAAGGTGCATTCCTGCTTACTGCGCGGGGCCCTCGATGGCCTCGGAGGTCAGCAGGCCCGCGTTGATCTCGCGGAGTGCGATCGAGAGCGGCTTCTCGTGCACGTGGGTGTCGACGAGCGGACCGACGTACTCGAGGAGGCCTTCACCGAGCTGCGAGTAGTACGCGTTGATCTGACGCGCGCGCTTGGCCGCGTAGATGACCAGGCTGTACTTCGAGTCGGTGGCCTCGAGGAGCTCATCAATCGGCGGGTTGATGATGCCCTCGGGCGTGGTGATGGAAGAGGACACTCTCTGCCTTCCGAAGGGGATAGAGATCAAAGAGATCTTTGATCATGCTGGTTCCGCAGTGGTGATGCTCTGCGTCCGCGCGAGCCCGGCGAGGTCAGTCGTCGGTGCCACGGAGGCCGGAAGCCTGCAGCATCAACGTTAGCAGCTCACGTGCCACGTCCTCGACGGCGGTGTTGACGAGCGTCGTATCGAACTCCGCCTCGGCCGCCAGTTCGACCTTCGCGGCCGCGAGCCGGCGCTCGATCACGTCGGGCGCCTCCGTCCCGCGGCCGGTGAGCCGGCGCACCAGCTCGTCCCAGCTCGGCGGGGCCAGGAAGACGAGCTGCGCCTCGGGCATCGACTGGCGGACCAGCCGGGCGCCCTGCAGGTCGATCTCCAGCAGCACCGGCTCGCCCGCCTCCAGGCGGTCCAGCACGGCCCGGCGCGGAGTGCCGTAGCGGTTGCCGGCGAACTCGGCCCACTCCAGCAGCTCGCCGTTGGCGATCAGCTTGTCGAACTCCTCGTCGTCCACGAAGAAGTAGTGGACTCCGTTGCGTTCCCCGGGGCGCGGCCTGCGGGTCGTCGCCGACACCGAGAGCCAGACCTCGGGGTGAACCTTGCGCATATGAGCGACGACCGTGCTCTTACCGACCCCGGAGGGGCCGGAGAGCACGGTCAGCCGCGGACGTACGTCCGGGGGTACGGGGGGCGTCCCCCGGGATGTTGCAGCCATGGAGCGATTATCCAGCTTCTCAGGAGTGCCTGAGAACGTCAGGCGGCGCTGCCGCCGAACTCACGCTCCAAAGATGCGATCTGGTTGGAGCCGAGACCCCGGACCCTGCGGCTCTCGGAGATGCCGAGCCGCTCCATGATCTGCTTGGCGCGGACCTTGCCCACGCCCGGCAGGGACTCCAGCAGGGCGGAGACCTTCATCTTGCCGATGACGTCGTTCTCCTGGCCCGACTTGATGACCTCGTGGAGGGAGGCGCCGGAGTGCTTGAGTCGATTCTTGACCTCGGCCCGCTCCCGGCGAGCCGCGGCGGCCTTTTCGAGCGCGGCTGCGCGCTGTTCAGGGGTAAGGGGCGGAAGAGCCACGCCTACGTCACCTCGGATGTCGATCTGTCGGATACGGACCGGTGCGGAACCTGGTGGTCCCACACCTGGTGAGCAACGAACAACCTGTGCTCGTTGGCCCTCGACGGAGACTAGCGGCCAAGGCCGCCTGAGTCAGCGAGAACAGACGAAAAGTCCTGGTCAGCCTCAGCCGACCAGGACATTTCAGTCATAACAACCCGGATTTTTGGTCAGGATTACGTCAACGCGTTGTTACGTGGCATGGTCAGCCATCCGAGACGGCCGCGCGGACCTCGTCCGCGAACCGTCCGGCGGCTTCGCGCAGCCCTGACGCGTCCGGTCCGTGGCGCAGCACGCCCCGGCTCACGCTGGGCACCACATTGCCGACCGAGGCGCCGAACACACCGGGCAGATCCGCGGGCGTCGCGCCCTGCGCGCCGATCCCCGGAGCGAGCAGCGGACCGTTGATCGCCAGGTTCGCACCGGCGTCCCCGAGCGTGGCTCCGACGACCGCCCCGACCGAGCCGAGCGGGGTGGCCCCCGTGTTCTCGGCGGCCATGTGGTCGAGCATCACCTGGGCCAGCGACCGCCCGTCCGCGGCGGTGGCGCGCTGGACCTCGGCGCCCTCCGGGTTGGAGGTGAGGGCGAGCACGAAGACGCCGGAGCCGGAGACCGCGGCCGCGTCGAGCGCCGGGCGCAGCGAGCCGAAGCCGAGGTACGGCGAGACGGTGACCGCGTCGGAGAACAGCGGCGAGTCCTTGTCGAGGTACGTGGCGGCGTAGGCCCCCATCGTGGAGCCGATGTCCCCGCGCTTGGCGTCCATGAGGACGAGAGCCCCGGCGGCGCGCGCCTCCGCGACGGCCTTCTCCAGGACGGCTACGCCGCGCGAGCCGAACCGTTCGAAGAACGCGGACTGCGGCTTGAGGACGGCGACGCGGTCGGCCAGCGCCTCGACGACGGTGCGGGTGAAGCGCTCCAGGCCCGCGATGTCGTCGTTCAGGCCCCAGGAGGTGAGCAGCGAGGCGTGCGGGTCGATGCCCACGCAGAGCGGCCCGCGGGTGTCCATGGCGTGGCGCAGGCGTGCGCCGAAGGGCTCGGGGGTCACCGCGTCACCTTCCGGGTCTCGGCGCCGACGGCTTCGGCGAGGGTGGCGTACGGGGAGGCGGCCAGCCGGGCCGCCAGCCCCTTGTGGATCGCGCGGGCGTAGAACGGGCCCTCGTAGACGAAGGCGCTGTAGCCCTGGACGAGCGTGGCACCGGCGAGGACGCGCTGCCAGGCGTCCTCGGCGTTCTCGATGCCCCCGACGCCGACCAGGGTGATTTGGGTCCCCACACGGGCGTACAGGCGGCTCAGGACCTCCAGGGACCGCTCCTTGAGGGGCGCGCCGGAGAGTCCGCCGGTCTCCGCGACCAGCGGGGCCGCGGACTTCAGGCCGAGGCCGTCGCGGGCGATCGTGGTGTTGGTGGCGATGATGCCGTCCAGACCGAGCTCGACGGCGAGGTCGGCGACCGCGTCCACGTCGTCGTCCGCGAGGTCCGGGGCGATCTTGACGAGCAGCGGGACGCGCCGGTCGGTGACCGTGCGGTCGGCGGCCTCGCGCACGGCGGTGAGCAGCGGGCGGAGCGCCTCGGTGGCCTGGAGGTCGCGCAGGCCGGGCGTGTTGGGCGAGGAGACGTTCACGACGAGGTAGTCGGCGTGCGCGGCGAGCCGCTCGGTGGACCTGACGTAGTCCCCCACGGCCTCGGCCTCGGGGACGGCCTTGGTCTTGCCGATGTTGACGCCGACGGTCGTGCGGAAGACGGGGTTGCGGGTGGCCAGCCGTTCGGCGACGGCCGCGGAGCCCTCGTTGTTGAAGCCCATGCGGTTGATCAGCGCCCGGTCCGGTACGAGGCGGAACAGCCGCTTCTTCGGGTTGCCGGGCTGCGGCTCACCGGTGACCGTGCCGATCTCGACGTGGTCGAAGCCGAGCATCGACATGCCGTCGATCGCGATCGCGTTCTTGTCGAAGCCGGCGGCGAGGCCGAACGGTCCGTGCATGCGCAGCCCGAGGGCCTCGGTGCGCAGCTCCTCGTACCGGGGGGCGAGCACGGCGGCCACGAAGGTCCGCAGCACGGGGACGCGGGCCGCGAGGCGGATCCAGCGGAAGGCCAGGTGGTGGGCCTGCTCCGGGTCCATGCGCTTGAAGACCAGCTGGAAGAAGAGTTTGTACATCACACAGTCCTCATGAAGAGGGGGACACCGTTTCCGGTGTCCCCCTGCCGGCTTCTAGTCGCGGGCCGCGGTCAGATGTTCGGCGTGTTCCTGGAGGGAACGTACGCCGACGTCGCCGTGCTTGAGCGCGTCGATGCCCTGGACCGCGGCGGCGAGCGCCTGGACGGTGGTGAGGCACGGCACCGAGCGGGCGACGGCCGCGGTGCGGATCTCGTAGCCGTCGAGCCTGCCGCCGGTTCCGTACGGGGTGTTGACGATGAGGTCGACCTGGCCGTCGTGGATCAGCTGGACGATGGTCTTCTCGCCGTCGGGGCCTTCGCCCTCGGACTGCTTGCGCACGATGGTGGCGTTGATGCCGTTGCGCTTGAGCACCTCGGCGGTGCCGGAGGTGGCCATCAGCTCGAAGCCGTGGGCGACGAGTTCGCGGGCCGGGAAGATCATCGAGCGCTTGTCGCGGTTGGCGACGGAGATGAAGGCGCGGCCCTTGGTGGGCAGCGGGCCGTACGCGCCGGCCTGCGACTTGGCGTACGCCGTGCCGAAGGCCGAGTCGATGCCCATGACCTCCCCGGTGGAACGCATCTCCGGGCCGAGGACGGTGTCCACGCCGCGGCCGTGGATGTCGCGGAAGCGCGACCACGGCATGACGGCCTCCTTGACGGAGATCGGCGCGTCGAGCGGCAGGGTGCCGCCGTCGCCGTGCTTGGGCAGGAGGCCCTCCGCGCGCAGCTCGGCGACGGTCGCGCCCAGCGAGATGCGGGCGGCGGCCTTGGCGAGCGGGACCGCGGTGGCCTTCGAGGTGAAGGGGACGGTCCGCGAGGCGCGGGGGTTGGCTTCGAGGACGTAGAGGATGTCGCCGGAGAGCGCGAACTGGATGTTGATCAGGCCGCGTACGCCGACGCCCTTGGCGATGCCCTCGGTGGAGGCCCGCAGCCGCTTGATGTCGTAGCCGCCGAGGGTGATCGGGGGCAGCGCGCAGGCGGAGTCGCCGGAGTGGATGCCGGCCTCCTCGATGTGCTCCATGACGCCACCGAGGTAGAGCTCGGTGCCGTCGTAGAGCGCGTCGACGTCGATCTCGATCGCGTCGTCGAGGAAGCGGTCGACCAGGACCGGCCGGGTGGGGCTGATCTCGGTGGACTCGGCGATGTACGAGGAGAGCCGGGACTCGTCGTACACGATCTCCATGCCACGGCCGCCCAGCACGTAGGACGGGCGTACGAGGACGGGATAGCCGATCTCGTCGGCGATGGCCTTGGCCTCGGTGAAGGTGGTGGCGGTGCCGTGCTTCGGGGCGGGCAGGCCGGCCTCGGCGAGGACCCGGCCGAAGGCTCCGCGGTCCTCGGCGGCGTGGATGGCCTCCGGGGAGGTCCCCACGATCGGCACGCCGTTGTCCTTGAGCGCCTGCGACAGGCCGAGCGGGGTCTGGCCGCCGAGCTGGACGATGACTCCGGCGATCGGGCCGGCGAGCGACTCGGCGTGCACGATCTCCAGGACGTCCTCGAGCGTGAGCGGCTCGAAGTAGAGCCGGTCGGAGGTGTCGTAGTCCGTGGAGACGGTCTCCGGGTTGCAGTTGACCATCACGGTCTCGTAGCCGGCGTCGCTCAGCGCGAAGGAGGCGTGGACGCAGGAGTAGTCGAACTCGATGCCCTGGCCGATGCGGTTGGGGCCGGAGCCGAGGATGATCACCGCGGGCCTGGTGCGGGGCGCGACCTCGCTCTCCTCGTCGTACGAGGAGTAGAAGTACGGCGTGTTCGCGGCGAACTCGGCGGCGCAGGTGTCGACCGTCTTGTAGACCGGCCGGATGCCGAGGGCGTGCCGGACCTCGCGCACGACGTCCTCGCGCAGGCCGCGGATCTCGGCGATCTGGACGTCGGAGAAGCCGTGCCGCTTGGCGTCGGCCAGCAGCTCGGGAACGAGCTTGTCGGCGGCGGCCAGCTCGTCGGCGATCTCCTTGATGAGGAAGAGCTGGTCGACGAACCAGGGGTCGATCTTCGTCGCGTCGAAGACCTCTTCCTGGGTGGCTCCGGCCCGGATCGCCTGCATGACGGTGTTGATGCGGCCGTCGGTGGGGCGGACCGCCTGGGCGAGGAGTCCGGCCTTGTCGCCGGGCTCGCCGGTGAAGGCGAACTGCGAGCCCTTCTTCTCCAGGGAGCGCAGGGCCTTCTGGAGCGCCTCGGTGAAGTTGCGGCCGATCGCCATGGCCTCGCCCACCGACTTCATGGTGGTGGTGAGGGTGGAGTCGGCGGAGGGGAACTTCTCGAAGGCGAAGCGCGGGGCCTTGACGACGACGTAGTCGAGGGTCGGCTCGAAGGACGCCGGTGTCTTCTCGGTGATGTCGTTGGGGATCTCGTCGAGCGTGTAGCCGACGGCCAGCTTGGCGGCGATCTTGGCGATCGGGAAGCCGGTGGCCTTCGACGCGAGCGCCGAGGAGCGGGAGACGCGCGGGTTCATCTCGATGACGATGATCCGGCCGTCGGCGGGGTCGATGGCGAACTGGATGTTGCAGCCGCCGGTGTCGACGCCGACCTCGCGGATGATCGCGATGCCGATGTCGCGCAGCCGCTGGTACTCGCGGTCGGTGAGCGTCATCGCCGGGGCGACGGTGATCGAGTCGCCGGTGTGGACGCCCATCGGGTCGAAGTTCTCGATGGAGCAGACGACCACGACGTTGTCGTTCCTGTCGCGCATCAGCTCCAGCTCGTACTCCTTCCAGCCCAGGATGGACTCCTCCAGGAGCACCTCGGTGGTCGGCGAGAGGGTGAGGCCCTGTCCGGCGATGCGGCGCAGCTCCTCCTCGTCGTGGGCGAAGCCGGAGCCGGCGCCGCCCATGGTGAAGGAGGGGCGGACGACGACGGGGTACCCGCCGAGGGTGTCGACGCCCTCGATGATGTCGTCCATGGTGTGGCAGATGACGGAGCGGGCGGACTCGCCGTAGCCGATCTTCGCCTTGACGGCCTCGACGACACCCTTGAAGAGCTCGCGGTCCTCGCCCTTGTTGATGGCCTCGACGTTGGCGCCGATGAGCTCGACACCGTACTTCTCCAGGACACCGTTCTCGTGCATGGAGATGGCCGTGTTGAGCGCGGTCTGGCCGCCCAGCGTCGGCAGGAGCGCGTCGGGGCGCTCCTTGGCGATGATCTTCTCGACGAACTCGGGGGTGATCGGCTCGACGTACGTGGCGTCGGCGATCTCCGGGTCGGTCATGATCGTCGCCGGGTTGGAGTTCACCAGGATGACGCGCAGGCCCTCGGCCTTGAGGACGCGGCAGGCCTGGGTGCCGGAATAGTCGAATTCGGCGGCCTGGCCGATGACGATCGGACCGGAGCCGATGACCAGGACGGACTGGATATCGGAGCGCTTAGGCACGCTGGTCCTCCATCAGGGATACGAAGCGGTCGAAGAGGTACGCGGCGTCGTGCGGGCCGGCGGCTGCTTCGGGGTGGTACTGGACGCTGAAGGCGGGCCGGTCCAGGAGCTGCAGGCCTTCGACGACCTGGTCGTTCAGGCAGACGTGGGAGACCTCGGCGCGGCCGAACTCGGTGTCGGAGACCTTGTCGAGGGGCGCGTCGACGGCGAAGCCGTGGTTGTGCGCGGTGACCTCGACCTTGCCGGTGGTGCGGTCCTGCACGGGCTGGTTGATGCCGCGGTGGCCGTACTTCAGCTTGTAGGTGCCGAAGCCGAGGGCGCGGCCCAGGATCTGGTTACCGAAGCAGATGCCGAAGAGCGGGGTCCCCCGCTCCAGCACGCCCCGCATGAGGGTGACCGGGTGGTCGGCGGTGGACGGGTCGCCGGGGCCGTTGGAGAAGAACACTCCGTCGGGCTTCACCGCGTACACCTCGTCGAGGCCGGCGGTGGCGGGCAGGATGTGCACCTCGATGCCGCGCTCGGCCATGCGGTGCGGGGTCATGCCCTTGATGCCGAGGTCGATCGCGGCGACGGTGAACTTCCTGGTGCCGACCGCGGGGACGACGTACGTCTCCTTGGTGGCGACCTCGGCGGAGAGGTCGGCGCCGCTCATCTCGGGTGCCTGGCGCACCTTGGCGAGCAGTACGCCCTCGTCCTGGACGGCGTTCCCCGAGAAGATGCCGACACGCATCGCGCCGCGCTCACGCAGGTGGCGGGTCAGCGCACGGGTGTCGATGCCGCTGATCCCGACGACGCCCTGGCTGACGAGCTCCTCGTCCAGCGAGCGCCGGGAGCGCCAGTTGGAGGGGGTGCGGGCGGGGTCGCGCACGACGTAACCGGCGACCCAGATCCGCTTCGACTCGGCGTCCTCGTCGTTCACCCCGGTGTTCCCGACGTGCGGGGCGGTCATCACGACGACCTGGCGGTGGTACGAGGGGTCGGTGAGCGTCTCCTGGTAACCGGTCATGCCGGTGGAGAACACCGCCTCGCCGAAGGTCTCCCCCACGGCCCCGTAGGCGCGGCCGCGGAAGGAGCGGCCGTCCTCCAGGACGAGTACGGCGGGAGCTTTGTCGGCCCCCCGGGTGGAGATCGTCATCGCGCGGTGCCTTCCGTAGTGCTGGTGAGGTGGTTGACGGCGTCGACCCAGGCCTGGTGCTCGGCCGCGTGGTCGGAGCGGAAACCGGAGTCGATCAGCTGGTCGCCGTGCGCCCAGGTGATGACCAGGAGGCCCCCCTCGGGGAGGACCTTGCCCGCGAGGGCCTTGTCGAGGCGGGCCTCGCGGAGTGCGGCGGCCGGGACGAAGAAGTCGGCCGCGCCGGGGCGTACGACGTCCAGGCCCCGCTCGGTGAGGGTCAGCTCGACCCTGCTGCGGGTACCGAGGCCGTGGGCGACGATCCGTTCGAGCCACTGCCCCGCGATCGTCGAGGCGTGGTAGCGGCCGGTCAGTGTCAGCGTCGTCCCGCCGTCCGCGAACCCTTCCGGCGTGGTCGGGAGCTCGGGCAGTCCGGACTGGAGGCTCGCCCGCCACTTCCATCCCTGGCGCATCAGCCAGTAGACGAAGGCGACGAAGACGAGCAGTCCGACGACCCAGCTGATGCGGGCGGACCAGTCCGTCACTTCGGCCGACTTCTGCTCGGCGGCCAGTTGGTACAGCTGATAACTGGGGGTGAGTGTTGTCACGCGAGTTTCCCGTCGACGACCGTGGCACGGCCCCGCAGGAAGGTGTGGGTCACTCGGCCCGGCAGCTCGCGACCCTCGTAGGGAGTGTTGCGGCTGCGGGAGGCGAATCCCGCGGGGTCCACGGCTCCACGGTATGACGGATCGACCAGGGTGAGGTTGGCGGGCTCACCCGCCGAGACGGGCCGGCCGTGTCCTTCGAGCCGGCCGATGGCCGCGGGGCGGAACGACATGCGGTCGGCGACGCCCGCCCAGTCGATGAGTCCGGTGTCCACCATCGTCTGCTGGACCACGGAGAGCGCGGTCTCCAGGCCCACCATGCCCATGGCGGCGGCGGCCCACTCGCAGTCCTTGTCCTCGTGCGGGTGCGGGGCGTGGTCGGTGGCGACGCAGTCGATCGTGCCGTCGGCGAGCGCCTCGCGCAGGGCCATGACGTCGGCCTCGGTGCGCAGCGGCGGGTTCACCTTGTAGACCGGGTCGTAGGACCGGACGAGCTCGTCGGTGAGGAGCAGGTGGTGCGGGGTGACCTCGGCGGTGACGTTCCAGCCCTTGGACTTGGCCCAGCGGACGATCTCCACGGAGCCGGCGGTCGACAGGTGGCAGATGTGCACCCGGGAGTCGACGTGCGCGGCGAGCAGGACGTCACGGGCGATGATCGACTCCTCGGCTACGGCGGGCCAGCCGCCGAGGCCGAGCTCGGCCGAGACGACGCCCTCGTTCATCTGGGCGCCCTCGGTGAGGCGGGGCTCCTGGGCGTGCTGGGCGACGACGCCGTCGAAGGCCTTCACGTACTCCAGCGCGCGCCGCATGATCACGGCGTCGTCGACGCACTTGCCGTCGTCGGAGAAGACCTTCACCCCGGCGGCGGAGTCGTGCATCGCGCCGAGCTCGGCGAGCTGCTTGCCCTCCAGGCCGACGGTGACGGCGCCGACGGGCTGCACGTCGCAGTAGCCGGACTCCTTGCCGAGCCGCCAGACCTGCTCGACGACGCCCGCGGTGTCGGCGACGGGGAAGGTGTTGGCCATGGCGTGCACGGCGGTGAAGCCGCCGGACGCGGCGGCCCTGGTGCCGGTGAGGACGGTCTCGGAGTCCTCGCGGCCGGGCTCGCGCAGATGGGTGTGCAGGTCGACGAGGCCGGGCAGCAGGATCTGGCCCGCCGCCTCGATCACGGTGGCGTCGCCGGCCTCGATGCCGGTGCCGACCTCGGCCACGGTCTCGCCGTCGATGAGGACGTCGCCGGGCTCGCCGCCGAGGATCTTCGCGCCGCGAATAAGGATCTTGCTCATGGTTACTTGTTCTCCTCGGTGCGTGCGGCGGAGGGCAGGGCGGTCTCGGAGCCGCCCAGCAGCAGGTACAGGACGGCCATGCGGGTGGAGACCCCGTTCGCCACCTGCTCGACGGCGGTGCAACGGTCCGAGTCGGCGACCTCGGCGGTGATCTCCATGCCGCGGACCATCGGCCCGGGGTGCATGACGATGGAGTGCTCGGGCATGCGCGCCATGCGCAGGCCGTCCAGGCCGTAGCGGCGGGAGTACTCGCGCTCGGTCGGGAAGTACGCGGCGTTCATGCGTTCGCGCTGCACACGGAGCATCATCACCGCGTCGGAGTTCGGCAGCGCGTCGTCGAGGCTGTAGCTGACCTCGCAGGGCCACTGCTCGACGCCGACCGGCACCAGGGTGGGCGGGGCGACGAGGGTGACCTGCGCGCCGAGTGTGGTGAGCAGGTGGACGTTGGAGCGGGCCACCCGGCTGTGCAGGATGTCGCCGACGATCGTGATCCTGCGGCCTTCGAGGTCCTTGCCGATGCCGGCGTCGGCCCCGACCAGCCGGCGGCGCATCGTGAACGCGTCCAGCAGCGCCTGGGTGGGGTGCTCGTGCGTGCCGTCACCGGCGTTGACGACGGCGCCGTCGATCCAGCCGGACGTGGCGAGGCGGTAGGGGGCACCGGAGGCGCTGTGCCGGATGACGACGGCGTCGGCGCCCATCGCCTCCAGGGTCATGGCGGTGTCCTTGAGGGACTCGCCCTTGGAGACGGACGAGCCCTTCGCGGAGAAGTTGATGACGTCGGCGGAGAGGCGCTTCGCGGCGGCCTCGAAGGAGATACGGGTACGCGTCGAGTCCTCGAAGAAGAGGTTGACGACGGTACGGCCGCGCAGGGTGGGCAGCTTCTTGATCGGCCGGTCCGCGACCCGGGCCATCTCCTCGGCGGTGTCGAGGATCAGGACGGCGTCGTCGCGGGTGAGGTCTGCGGCCGAGATGAGGTGTCGGGGGGTCCGGGGGTTTCCACCGGGAAGGCACAGCATCTGGGGAGTTCTCCGTGGATGGTGGAGGAATCAGGCATGTGGGCGTGCAGAAGCGGCCGTACGGCCGACGAGGCGTACGGGACGGGACAGCAGCTACTGCTCGCCCGCCGGGACCGTCTGCTGGAGGCCGAGCAGTACGGCGTCGCGGCCGTCCTCCTCGGCGAGCTGCACCCTGACCGTCTCCCGCAGCGACGTGGGGAGGTTCTTGCCGACGTAGTCGGCCCGGATCGGGAGTTCGCGGTGACCGCGGTCGACGAGGACCGCGAGCTGTACGGCGCGGGGCCGGCCGATGTCGCCGAGCGCGTCGAGGGCGGCGCGGATCGTGCGGCCGGAGAAGAGCACGTCGTCGACCAGGACGACGAGCCTGCCCTCGATGCCCTCACCGGGGATCTCGGTACGGGCCAGCGCGCGCGCGGGGCGCATCCTCAGGTCGTCGCGGTACATCGTGATGTCGAGCGATCCGACCGGCGTCTTCCGGCCGGTGATCTCTTCGAGCTTCCCGGCCAGTCGACGGGCGAGGAAGACACCGCGCGTCGGAATGCCGAGCAGCACCACGTCGTCGGCGCCCTTGGCGCGTTCGACGATCTCGTGGGCGATCCGGGTCAGTACCCGGGCGATGTCGGGAGCCTCGAGAACGGGGCGTGCCGCATTGCCGGTGTGGTCGTGCTGTGCGTCCATAAGAAACGGACCTCCTTCTCCGCCTCACTGGACGGACGTTAAAGGACGTCGGATTTGCGTCATCCACGTTACCAGGGCTTGTACGGGCCCCGGTCGCACCCCCGGGAGGTGGGAGTCCGGACCTTTCAGCTTGACGCATCCAAGTAACGCTGCGTAACCTCACAGTGAGTTACCAGCCACGCGGCGGAGCCGCAGAATGTTCCAGCGTCCGGGGAGCCTTATGTCCAGCGAATACGCAAAACAGCTCGGGGCCAAGCTCCGCGCCATCCGCACCCAGCAGGGCCTTTCCCTCCACGGCGTGGAGGAGAAGTCCCAGGGCCGCTGGAAGGCCGTCGTGGTCGGATCGTACGAGCGCGGCGACCGTGCCGTGACCGTGCAGCGCCTTGCCGAGCTGGCTGATTTCTACGGCGTCCCGGTGCAGGAGCTCCTGCCCGGCACGACGCCCGGCGGGGCCGCGGAGCCGCCGCCGAAGCTCGTCCTGGACCTGGAGCGCCTCGCCCACGTCCCGCCGGAGAAGGCCGGACCGCTGCAGCGTTACGCGGCGACGATCCAGAGCCAGCGCGGCGACTACAACGGCAAGGTGCTGTCGATCCGCCAGGACGACCTGCGCACCCTGGCCGTGATCTACGACCAGTCGCCGTCCGTGCTCACGGAACAGCTGATCAGCTGGGGCGTGCTGGACGCCGACGCGCGTCGCGCCGTGGCTCACGACGAGGGCTGAGCCGCCCCCGCAGAAACGTACCGCCGGGTAGGCGGGGCCCTGAGCCCCGCCGGCCCGGCGTTTTCGTTGCCCGGGGCGGGCCGGCCCCGGCTCTGTCACCGGACGCCGAGGGCCGCTTTCCGGCCCGCGTCCTGGGCGTCCCGGGGCGCAGGGGGCGTCCTGACCCGCACGCCCGCCGGTCCGCTTCCGTCACCCGCTTGGTCCCGCCGCGACAGTGCGGCCCGCCCGCAACGACGCGGGTACGCCGAAGGGCCCACGGTCGCATCGACCGTGGGCCCTTCGTTCGGCTGAAAGCCGCCGGATCACTGCTCCCGGCGGAGGTTCGGCTTGAGGTCCTTGAACCGGGCCAGCATGCCGTTCACGAAGGACGGGGAGTCGTCCGTGGAGAACTCCTTGGCGAGCTGGACCGCCTCGTCGATCGCCACGGCGTCCGGGGTCGAGTCCATCCAGATCAGCTCGTACGCACCGAGCCGCAGGATGCTCCGGTCGACGACCGGCATCCGGTCGATCTCCCAGTCCACCGCGTAGGTGACGATGAGGTCGTCGATGCGGTCCGCGTACTGCGCGTACCCCTCGACGAGCTCCATCGTGAATTCGCCGACCGGCGGCTGACGGTCGTCGGTCCGCGAGAGCCGGACCCAGTCCGCGAGGACCGTCTGCACGGACTCACCGCGCTGGTCGGCCTCGAAAAGGATCTGGAAGGCGCGCTTGCGGGCCTTGTTCCGGGCAGCCACGGTTAGCTGTTCACCCGGCCGAGGTAGTCGCCCGTACGGGTGTCGACCTTGATCTTCTCGCCGGTGGTGATGAAGAGCGGCACGCCGATCTCGTAACCGGTCTCCAGCGTGGCGGGCTTGCTGCCGCCGGTGGAGCGGTCACCCTGGACACCGGGGTCGGTGTGCTGGATGGTCAGCTCGACCGCGGCGGGCAGCTCTACGTAGAGCACCTCGCCCTCGTGCTGCGCCACGGAGGCGGTGAAGCCCTCGATCAGGAAGTTGGCCGCGTCACCGACAGCCTTGCGGTCGACCATGAGCTGGTCGTACGTGTTCATGTCCATGAAGACGAAGTACTCGCCGTCCATGTACGAGAACTGCATGTCCCGGCGGTCGATGGTGGCCGTTTCGACCTTCACACCGGCGTTGAACGTCTTGTCGACGACCTTGCCGGAGAGCACGTTCTTGAGCTTGGTGCGCACGAAGGCGGGGCCCTTGCCGGGCTTGACGTGCTGGAACTCGACGACGGACCAGAGCTGGCCTCCGTCGAGCTTGAGCACCAGGCCGTTCTTGAGGTCGTTCGTGGAAGCCACGGTTGCGGAATCTCCTGGACTGAAGCTGGTGGACGACCGAGGATGCGCGCTAGAGCGCGAGCAGCTCCTTGGTCGTAATGGTGAGTAGCTCGGGTCCGCCGTCCGCCTCGGGGCGCACGACGAGAGTGTCATCGATCCGGACACCGCCCCGGCCCGGGAGGTGGACCCCCGGTTCGACGGTGACCGGCACACAAGCGTCCAGTTTACCCATGGCTGTCGGTGCCAGCTGCGGGTCCTCGTCGATTTCGAGCCCGACCCCGTGCCCGGTACAGGCCTGGAGGCCGTCCGCGTGCCCCGCCGAGTCCAGCAGATGACGGGCGGCGCGGTCCACGTCACGGCAGGCGGCCCCGGGTACGAGAGCCTCCCGGCCGGCCCGCTGAGCGGCGAAAACAAGATCGTAGAGCTCGATCTGCCAGTCCGCCGGAGCGGTCCCGATGACGAAGGTCCGCCCGATCTCGCACCGGTAGCCGCGATAGTTCGCACCGAGGCAGACGGAGAGGAAATCACCTTCCTCCACCCTCCGGTCCGAGGGCCGGTGACCGCCCTGTCCCGAATTGGGGCCCGTCCCCACGGAAGTGGCGAAGGCCGGGCCGTCCGCGCCGTGGTCCACCAGGCGGCGCTCCAGCTCCAGCGCGAGATGGCGTTCGGTGCGGCCCACCAGAATCGATTCCAGGAGCTCTCCGAGGGCCTGGTCGGTGATCTCGGCGGCGATCCGCAGGCAGGCCAGCTCCTCCTCGTCCTTGACCAGGCGCAGCTGCTCCACGGTGTGGCCGAGGTCGGCCAGGCGCAGGTGCGGGGCGACGGAGGTCATGGCGCGGTGGCGGGCGACGGTCAGGTAGTGCTCCTCGACGGCGAGGGAGTCCACGTCCAGGGAACGGACCAGGCCCGCGGCGACGACGACCGGATCGCCGTCCGGCGCGGGCAGCACGGTCAGCCGCAGCTGTTCGTCGGGGCGTTCCCGGGCGGGGTCCCCGGCCGGGGACCGGGGGCAGAGCAGGACGTCCTCGCCCGGTCCGAGCAGCAGCACGGCGCCGGGCGGGGCCGCGCCCGCGAGATAGCGGACGTTGGCGGGACGGGAGACCAGGGCGGCCGCGGATCCGGCGGCGGCGTACCGGTCTCGCAGCAGCCCGCGTCGGACGGCGTACACCTCTGACATGTTCCGAGCCTACGAGCACCCGCGGTGGACCGCCCGGCCGGCGCAGCCGACCGGGGACGGCGCCGCGGGGGCTACCAGGCCGGGGGGCTGGCTATGGACCGGGCCAGGACGTCGTCGAGGACCCGGGCGGTCGTCTCGACGTCGTACGTGGAGTTGTCGATGATCGGCAGGCCGGAGCCGTACCAGCCGGCCATCCGCCCGTGGATCCGGGCGACTTCCTCGTCGGAGAGGCGGCGGTTGCCGCTGCGGGCCGCGTTGCGCTCCAGGACGACCTCCAGGCCGGGCAGGAGGACGACGGGCAGCAGTCCGGGGCCCACGTGGCGCTTCCAGCCTCCCAGGCCGACGACGGGCCGGTCCGGGAAGACCGCGTCGTCGAGGATGCAGGAGATGCCGTTGGCCAGGAAATTGCGGGCGGCGAAACCGCAGGTGCGGCGGGCCAGCCGGTACTGGGCCTCGGAGTGGTCGTTCCAGCCGGCCTGCGGGTCGGCGAAGCCGGAGCAGACCCACTCGCGGACGTCGTCGAGCGAGACGTGCGCGGTGGGGACGCGGCGGCGGGCCGCCCAAAGTTCGGCGACCGTCGTCTTGCCGGCCCCCGCGGGACCGATCAGGAGCACGGCCAGGGTCGCGCTGCCGGTGCCGGGCTCGGCCGGCGGCGCGGGCAGCGGGACGGGACCGCCCGGCGGGAGCTGGACGTGCCCGGTGGTCTCCCGTGAGGGCGGGACGGGGGCGTGCTGGGGCGCGGGGCCGGTCCAGCCCTGCCCCTGGGGCAGGGGAGGTATCGATGGCGGCGGTCCCGGCGGACCGGGGTGGCCTGGGTGCTGGGCCTGGTGCGCCCACGGTCCGTTTCCGGGACCCTGGGGCGGCGGCAGCGGGGCCCCCACTGCGTGCTGCATCCGGTGCCACTCCGTCTCGTACAGGCAACTGGCGCTGGTCGACGGCAACCGTACCTTCCCCGGCCACCCTGCGGTGAACGTCCGGGGAAGGTACGACGTGCCCGCTGTCGGTCCGTCAGCTCTCCAGCTCGTCGGCGAGGGCCCGCAGCGCGAGGCGGTAGGAGCCGATACCGAATCCGGCCACGGTGCCGGTGGCCACCGGGGCGACCACGGAGGTGTGGCGGAATTCCTCCCGTGCGTACGGATTCGAGATGTGCACCTCGATCAGCGGAGCGGTGCGCTGCGCCGCCGCGTCGCGCATGCCGTACGAGTAGTGGGTGAAGGCACCCGGGTTGAGGACGACCGGAATCGATCGGTCGGCGGCCTCGTGGAGCCAGCGGATCAGCTCGCCCTCGTCGTTGGTCTCGCGGACGTCGACGTCGAAGCCGAGCTCCTTGCCGAGGGTTTGGCAGGTCTCGACGAGTCCGGCGTAGGACGTCGCCCCGTACACGTCGGGCTCGCGGGAGCCGAGCCTGCCGAGGTTCGGGCCGTTGAGGACGAGGACCCTGCGGGTCGTCACGCGGAGACCTCCCCGTAGGCGGCGAGCAGCACGGCCGGGTCGGGGCCCTCCAGCACGGTGGGCCTGCCGATGCCGTCCAGGACGATGAAGCGCAGGAGGTCGCCGCGGGACTTCTTGTCGACCTTCATGTTCTCCAGGAGCTTGGGCCACTGGTCGCCGCGGTAGGTGAGCGGCAGTCCGACGGACTCCAGGACGGCGCGGTGCCGGTCGGCGGTGGCGTCGTCCAGGCGTCCGGCGAGGCGGCCCAGTTCGGCGGCGAAGACCATGCCGATCGAGACGGCGGCGCCGTGGCGCCACTTGTAGCGCTCGTTCTTCTCGATGGCGTGGGCGAGGGTGTGCCCGTAGTTGAGGATCTCCCGGAGGCCGGACTCCTTGAGGTCGCTGGAGACGACCTCGGCCTTGACCCGGATGGAGCGCTCGATCAGCTCCGCGGTGTGCGGACCCGCGGGCGTACGGGCGCCCTGCGGGTCGGCCTCGACCAGGTCGAGGATGACCGGGTCGGCGATGAACCCGGCCTTGATGATCTCCGCCATGCCCGAGACGTAGTCGTTGACCGGCAGCGAGTCGAGCGCGGCCAGGTCGCAGATCACTCCGGCGGGCGGGTGGAAGGCGCCGACGAGGTTCTTGCCCTCGGCGGTGTTGATGCCGGTCTTGCCGCCGACGGCCGCGTCGACCATGGCGAGCACGGTCGTCGGTACGGCGATCCAGCGCACCCCGCGCAGCCAGGAGGCGGCGACGAAGCCCGCCACGTCCGTGGTGGCCCCGCCGCCGACGCCGACGATGACGTCGGTGCGGGTGAAACCGGTCTGGCCGAGCGCCTTCCAGCAGTAGGCGGCGACCTCGACGGTCTTGGCCTCCTCGGCGTTCGGCAGCTGGATCGCGATGGCCTCGTAGCCCTGGGCCGCGAGGTCCTCGCGGACCGCCTCACCGGTCTCGGCGAGCGCCTCGGGGTGCAGGACGGCGACCCGCTTGGCGCGGTCGCCGATGAGCTGCGGCAGCTCGCCGAGGAGCCGGTGGCCGACGAGCACCTCGTACGGGTCGGTGCCCGCCGTGCCGGCGACCTGGATGCGGGTGGTGCCCTGCTCGGTCATGCGTGTGGTCTCCCGGCCGGACGGCACGGGGTCACCCGTGTGCTCCGGCAGTTCCAGTGCGTCGAGGATCGCCCGGGCGACCTCTTCGGGGGTGCGTTCGTCGGTGGCGACGGTCGTGCGGGCCACTTCTTCGTAGAGGTGACGCCGGGCGTCCATGAGCTCGCGCCACTGCCGCCGCGGGTTGACGGCGAGCAGCGGGCGGGCGGTGTTCAGCCCGACCCGTCTGACGGCCTCGTCGACGTCCATCGAGAGGTAGACGACCGGGTGGCCGGCGAGCAGGGTGCGGGTCTCCTCGTCGAGCACGGCTCCGCCGCCGAGCGAGAGGACGCCCGTGTGCAGGGCGAGGGCGTCGCGTACGGCCTGCCGCTCCAGGGCCCGGAAGTGCTCCTCGCCCTCGTCGAAGAAGATCTCGGAGATCTCCTTGCCCGCGGTGGCCACGACGTCCGCGTCGGTGTCCCGGTAGGTGGTGCCGAGGCTCTCGGCGAGCAGTTCGCCCACCGTGGACTTGCCGGCCCCCATCGGGCCGACGAGGACGATCAGCGGGCCGCTCACCGGATCTGCAGGTGGGCGAGGTAGGACTGCACGTTGCGGTGGGTCTCGGCGACGCTGTCGCCGCCGAACTTCTCCGCGACCGCGTCGGCCAGCACCAGGGCGACCATCGCCTCGGCGACGATCCCGGCGGCCGGGACGGCGCAGACGTCGGAGCGCTGGTGGTGTGCCTTGGCCGCCTCACCGGTGACGACGTCGATGGTGGCGAGCGCGCGGGGCACGGTGGCGATGGGCTTCATCGCGGCACGGACGCGCAGCAGTTCACCGGTGGTCAGGCCGCCCTCGGTGCCGCCGGAGCGGCCGGAGGTGCGCCTGATCCCGTCCGCGGTGGCCACGATCTCGTCGTGCGCCCGGGAGCCGGGCACCCGGGCGAGGTCGAAGCCGTCGCCGACCTCGACACCCTTGATGGCCTGGATGCCCATCAGCGCGGCGGCGAGCCGGGCGTCGAGCCTGCGGTCCCAGTGCACGTGCGACCCGAGACCGACGGGCACGCCGTACGCGAGCACCTCGACGACGCCGCCGAGGGTGTCACCGTCCTTGTGGGCCTGGTCGATCTCCGCGACCATCGCCTTCGACGCGTCGGCGTCCAGACAGCGCACGGGGTCGGCGTCGAGCCGCTGGACGTCGGAGGGCTTGGGGTAGACGCCGTAGGGCGCCTTGGCCGCGGCCAGCTCGACGACATGGGAGACGATCTCGATGCCCGCGGTCTCCTTGAGGTAGGAGCGGGCGACCGCGCCGAGGGCGACCCGGGCCGCGGTCTCCCGGGCACTGGCGCGCTCCAGGATCGGCCGGGCCTCGTCGAAGCCGTACTTCTGCATCCCGGCGAGGTCGGCGTGACCGGGCCGGGGCCGGGTCAGCGGGGCGTTACGGGCCTGGGCGGCCAGGACGTCGGGGTCGACCGGGTCGGCCGACATGACCTGCTCCCACTTGGGCCACTCGGTGTTGCCCACCATCACGGCGACGGGCGAACCCATGGTGAGCCCGTGCCGGACGCCGCCGAGGAAGGTGACCTCGTCCTTCTCGAACTTCATCCGCGCGCCACGCCCGTAACCGAGCCGTCGCCGGGCGAGCGCGTCCGCCACCATCTCCGTGGTGACCGGGATGCCGGCGGGAAGACCCTCCAGCGTCGCCACCAGTGCGGGGCCGTGCGACTCCCCCGCGGTCAGCCAGCGCAACCTGCTCAACGGTGCTCCTCATGCTCGCGCCTGAAAATCCAACGGCGCGACCGGGTGCGCGGCCCTGGCCCGCCGCCCCCGATCCTCCCACGCCCGGGGCGCCGATCCGCCGCAGGTCCAGCAGACGGACGGCGGACCACCTGCGCCGGGCCTGTGCGCCGGGGTGGACGGGGTTACGGCGGACGCGGCCGACCGCTGTCCGCGCACGGGACGCCGGCGGGGAGCAGCGCGGCTAGTACTCCGGTCGTCCTGCCAGGGCCCGCTCGCCGGCCGCCCGCATCACGGCGAGCGGCGCGGCGGCACACCCGGTCATCTGTTCGACCTGCAGAACGGCTTGGTGGACCAGGAGGTCGAGGCCGCCCACCAAGGGGCCGCCGACGGCCGACCAGCGGGTGGCGAGGACGGTGGGCCACGGCTCGTACAGCACGTCGAACAGCGTGCCCGGCCGGTCCGGTACGGCAGCCGCCAGGGCGTCCGTCGTGCCGGCCGGTGTCGTGGCGATGACCAGCGGCGCGTGCAGTGCCTCTGCGGCGTCCGCCCAGTCCGCGATCCGGACGTCGACGCCGAGGCGTTCGCCCCACGCCCGCATCTCGCCGGCCCGTGCGGAGCTGCGTACGAAGGCCGTCACCGGCCCGGTGCAGATCTCCGCCAGGGCCGCCAGCGCGGAGGAGGCCGTGGCGCCCGCGCCGAGGATCGCGGCGGACTCCACCTTCTCGACGCCGCGCTCGCGCAGTGCCGCGATCATTCCGGGGATGTCGGTGTTGTCGCCCGTCCTGCGGCCGTCCTCGGCGAGGACGACGGTGTTGACGGCCTCGACCGACGCGGCCGTGTCGCTGACCCCGTCGAGCAGCGGGATGATCGCCCGCTTGAGCGGCATGGTCAGGGACAACCCGGCCCACGAGGCGTCCAGGCCCTCGATGAAACCGGGGAGCGCCGCCTCGTCCACGTCGAACCGGTCGTACGACCAGTGGTCGAGGCCTAGGTCCGCGTAGGCGGCCCGGTGGAGGACCGGGGACAGGGAGTGGGCGATGGGGGAGCCGAGGACGGCCGCGCGACGCATCACTGGCTCGCCTGCTGCGCTTCGTACTCGCGCCGGTTGCGCTCGTGCTCCTCGTTCGTCACCGCGAACACCGTCTTGTCCTCGGTCACGGAGACGAAGTAGTACCAGGGACCGGACGCCGGATTGATCGCGGAGTTCAGTGCGTCCGTACCGGGATTGGAGATCGGGCCGAGGGGCAGCCCCTTGATGCTGTACGTGTTGTACGGATCGTCGATCTTCCGGAGCTTGTCCACGGGACCGAGGTCCAACGTGCTCTCCGCCCGAATGTAATTGATCGTCGAATCGAATTCGAGCCTGCCCACCGTCTCCAGGTTGTCCGGCTCGAGCCGGTTGTACACAACCCTCGCGACCTTGTCGAAGTCGTGCTTGTACTTGCCCTCTTTCTGGACGAGGCTCGCCACGGTGATCAGCTCGAGAGGCGACTTGAGTTTGAGCCGCTCGGCGTTCTTCTCGAGATCGAGCTTGCCGTATTCCTCATTCGCCCTGGACACCATCCTCTTCAGGGTGTCTTCGGGCTTCCCGCCCTTGGCGACGGGATATGCGGCGGGGAAAAGGAAACCCTCCAGGGGATCCTTGATCTTCGGATCACCATCGGCCCATTCCGGCAGACCGAGACTCTCCGCCTTCGTCTTCGCAACGCCGGCGGTGGTGCCCTTCTTCAGATCGAGCCGCATGTCGATGAGCGCGTAGATGCCAAGGGTGCTCGTTCCCTCAGGAATGACCAGCGGATTCTGACTCTTCGGATCGAGCATCATCGTCAAGGCACTGTCCGCCGACATCTCCTCCTTCAGGAGATACACACCGGCCTGGATGGACTTCCCTTTGGGGTTTCCGTTCTGCGCAGAGATGAAGGCGTCGGCCGATTTCACGACACCGGCCTTCTTCAGAATGCTCGCGATCTCGTTCCCGAGCGCGCCCTTCGGGATCTCCACCTCGACCGAGCCGCTGCCGCCGCCCGCGTAGTCGGGCGCTTCGCCGAACTGGCTCTGGTAGTACGAGTAGCCGAGGTAGCCCACTCCCCCGAGGCCTCCGACGAGGACCACCGCGACGCCGAGGCAGGCGCAGCCGTTGCGGCTCTTCTTCTTTGCCTTGCCGCGGCGCTCGCCGCCCCGGCGGGACTCGCGCGGGTCGTCGTCGTATTCGTCGTCCCGGAGGTCCCGGCCGTCGCGGGAGTCCCGGTCGCCGGCCGGTTCGTCCGTGCCGGTGAAGAAAGGATGCGTCTCCTCCTGCGGCACGTCCGGGTCCCAGTCCGGGTTCTGCTGCTGGGGTTCCCGGGGCTGGGCGTGCTGCTGCGGCTCCGGCGCCTGCTCACGGTGGCCGGGGGGCTGCGGCGGAGGGTAGGCCTCGGGCGTGCCGTAGTAGTCGGGCTGCTCGCCGTAGCCGCCCTGGGCGTTGCCGTACGGGGGCTGGGGCTGCGGCTCGTACGGCATCGCGGCCTGCTGGCCGGTGTCCCAGCCGCCGTTGTACTGCTGCTGCGTCGGCTGCTGCTGCTGGGCGTACGGGTCCTGCGGCGCGCCGTACTGAGGCTGCTGCGCGTACGGATCCTGCTGATGCTGCTGCTGCCCGTAAGGATCCTGCTGATACTGCTGGGCGTACGGGTCGTGCTGATGCTGTTGTTGCTGCTGTTGCGCGTACGGGTCCTGCTGCTGGGTATAGGGATCCTGCGGGTAGCCCTGCTGCGGTTGCTGCTGGGCGTACGGGTCCTGCGGGTAGGGCTGCTGCTGGCCTTCGTGCGGGCCCTGGCCGCGGGCGGCCTGCCGGCCTTCCCATCCCTGGTCCCCGTACAGGGGATCCTCGGGATGCCACGGTTCGGAGCCGGGGCCCCGGCCATACTCAGTCATCGATCCCCTAGAGCCGCGAGACGACGTTCCGTCTCTTCGCTTGGCTGTGCGGTGTTTGTTCGAACACCGACGCATCGCGCGGAACGTTACCGTATCGCGATCAGACAACCACTTCGACGCCCTCGCCCGGGGGCCGTCCTGACGCCCGTTCGGACTCCAGGGCGTTCTGAAGGATCACCACGGCGGCAGCCTGGTCGATGACCGACCGGCCCTTCTTCGACTTCACGCCCGAGGCGCGGAGCCCTTGGCTGGCCGTCACCGTGGTCATCCTCTCGTCCACCAGCCGCACCGGAACGGGTGCGACCGAGCGGGCGAACACCTGGGCGAAGGCCCGGACCTTGGCCGCCGCCGGGCCCTCGCCGCCGCCCAGTGAGCGGGGCAGCCCGACGATGACCTCGATCGGCTCGTACTCCTGGACGATCTGGCCGAGCCGCCGGTGGGCGGCCGGGACGTCGCGTCCCGGCACGGTCTCCACCGGCGTGGCGAGGATCCCGTCGGGGTCGCACGAGGCGACCCCGATACGGGCGTCCCCGACGTCGACGGCGAGTCGGCGTCCGCGGCGCATCTGTGCCATCTGCGGCGTCACGCCGTCTCGGTGACGAGGCGCTCGACAGCGGCGACGGCGTCGCCGATGGCGTCCGGGTTCTGGCCGCCGCCCTGGGCGACGTCCGGCTTCCCGCCACCGCCGCCGCCGAGGGTCTTGGCGGCGGTACGGACCAGGTCACCGGCCTTGAGACCGCGCTCGCGGGCCGCCTCGTTGGTGGCGATGACGGTCAGCGGGCGGCCGTTGGCCGTGGTGAACAGGGCCACGACGGCCGGCCGGCCGCCCTGGATGCGTCCGCGCACGTCGAGGACGAGCCTGCGCAGGTCGTCGGTGGAGGTGCCGTCCGGCACCTGTCCGGTGACCAGGGCGACGCCCCGTACGTCCTTGGCGGAGTCGACCAGCCCGGCGGCGGCGGCCAGGACCTTCTCCGCGCGGAACTTCTCGATCTCCTTCTCGGCGTCCTTCAGCTTGCCGAGCATTCCGGCGATCTTCTCCGGAAGCTCCTCGGCGCGGCCCTTGACCAGCTCCTGGAGCTGGGCGACGACCGTGTGCTCCTTGGCGAGGAAGTTGTACGCGTCCACGCCGACCAGGGCCTCGATGCGGCGCACACCGGAACCGATGGAGGACTCGCCGAGCAGCTTCACCAGGCCCAGCTGAGAGGTGTTGTTGACGTGCGTACCGCCGCACAGCTCCTTGGAGAAGTCGCCGATGGTGACGACCCGGACCCGCTCGCCGTACTTCTCGCCGAACTCGGCGATGGCGCCCTGCTTCTTGGCCTCGTCGATCGACATGACCTCGGCCTGGACGTCGAGCTCCCGCGAGAGGACCTCGTTGATCTTCTGCTCGACGTCGGTGAGGACCGTGCCGGGTACGGCGGCGGGCGAGCCGAAGTCGAAGCGGAAGCGGCCGGGTGAGTTCTCCGAACCGGCCTGGGCGGCCGTCGGGCCGAGCGCGTCACGCAGCGCCTGGTGCGTGAGGTGTGTGGCGCTGTGGGCGCGGGCGATGGCGCGGCGTCGCGTGTTGTCGATGGCGGCGTAGGCGGAGGCGCCGACCGTCACCTCGCCGACCTGGACGGAGCCCTTGTGGACCGAGACGCCCGGGACGGGCTGCTGCACGTCGCGGATCTGGATGACGGCGCCGGTGTCGAGCCGGATGCGCCCCTGGTCGGCGAGCTGGCCGCCTCCCTCCGCGTAGAACGGGGTGCGGTCCAGGACGACTTCGACCTCGTCGCCCTCGGTGGCGGCCGGTGAGGGGACGCCGTCGACGAGGAGGCCGACGATCGTCGACTCGCCCTCGGTGGAGGCGTAGCCGGTGAACTCGGTGGTGCCGGAGTTGTCGGCGACCTCGCGGTAGGCGGACAGGTCGGCGTGACCGGTCTTCTTGGCCTTGGCGTCGGCCTTGGCCTTGTCCCGCTGCTCCTGCATCAGCCGGCGGAAGCCCTCTTCGTCGACCGAGAGGCCCTGTTCGGCGGCCATCTCCAGGGTGAGGTCGATCGGGAAGCCCCAGGTGTCGTGGAGCAGGAACGCCTTGTCGCCGGCCAGGACCTTGCCGCCGGCCTGCTTGGTCTCGGTGACCGCGGTCTCGAGGATGTTCGTGCCGCCCTTGAGGGCCTTGAGGAAGGCGGCCTCCTCGGCGAGGGCGACGGTCTCGATGCGCTTGCGGTCGGTGATGAGCTCCGGGTACTGCTCACCCATGGTGCTGATCACGACGTCCACCAGCGCCTCGACCACCGGGCCCGTGGCGCCCATGAGCCGCATGTTGCGGATGGCGCGGCGCATGATGCGGCGCAGGACGTAGCCGCGGCCCTCGTTGCCGGGGGTGACGCCGTCGCCGATGAGCATCACCGAGGTGCGGATGTGGTCGGCGACGACGCGGAGGGACACGTCGGAGCCCTGCTCGGCGCCGTAGCGCACACCGGTGAGCTCGGTGGCCTTGTCCATGACGACGCGCAGGGTGTCGGTCTCGTACATGTTCTGTACGCCCTGAAGGATCATGGCGAGGCGTTCGAGGCCGAGACCGGTGTCGATGTTCTGCGACGGCAGGTCGCCGAGGATCGGGAAGTCCTCCTTGCCGTCGCCGGCACCCCGCTCGTACTGCATGAAGACCAGGTTCCAGATCTCCACGTAGCGCTCGTCGTTGACGGCCGGGCCGCCCTCGACGCCGAACTCCGGGCCGCGGTCGTAGTTGATCTCGGAGCACGGGCCGCAGGGACCGGGGACGCCCATGGACCAGAAGTTGTCCTTCTTGCCCAGGCGCTGGATGCGCTCGGCCGGGACGCCGATCTTCTCGCGCCAGATCTGCTCGGCCTCGTCGTCGTCCAGGTAGACGGTGATCCACAGACGCTCGGGGTCGAGGCCGTAGCCGCCGTCCTCGACGGAGTTGGTCAGGGCCTCCCAGGCGAACTGGATGGCGCCTTCCTTGAAGTAGTCCCCGAAGGAGAAGTTCCCGCACATCTGGAAGAACGTGCCGTGCCGGGTGGTCTTGCCGACCTCTTCGATGTCCGGCGTACGGACGCACTTCTGCACGCTGGTGACGCGCGGGGCGGGCGGCTTGACCTCGCCGAGGAAGTACGGCTTGAAGGGGACCATGCCCGCGGGGACCAGCAGCAGAGTCGGGTCGTCCGCGATGAGCGACGCCGAAGGGACGACGGTGTGACCGCGCTCCTCGAAGAAGCTCAGCCAGCGGCGGCGAATTTCAGCCGACTCCATTAGTGGTCCTCATTCCGGTTGTTCGAGTTGCAGGGGAGTGTTCGATGCGTGGGGGCGGGCCTGGCCGGGTCGACGGCGATGTGGCCGGTGACCGGGAGTTCGGGGTCGACGGGCGCCTGGAGGCCCAGCGCCCCGCCCAGTTCGGCCTCGCGCCGGACCATGCCCTCACGCACGTCGAGGGCGAAGTCCTTCAACCGGTGACCCGCCTCGATCGCTTTGTCCGCGGCCTGCGCCGCGAGGCTCTCGGGAGTCAGCTGCTTGATCTTGCGGTTGACCTTGGTGGTGGCCCAGACACCGGCGGCTGCGCCGGCGGTGAACCAGAACGTACGGCGGAACATCGCTGCGTCAGTCCTTCTGTCCGCGGGAACTTCGGCCGTTCCGCTTCCTGCGGGCGGACGGCACGGTACGGCCGACGATCACGGTACGGCGGGAGGTACGGGGGGCCGGCTCCGGTTCGGGAGCGGTCCGGCGGCCGAGCGCCTGGCGTACGCCGTAACCGAACGCGGCGACCTTCACCAGCGGCCCGCCGAACGTCGACGCGACGGTGGTGGAGAGCGCGGAGGCGTTGGAGGTGACCTCCTGGACGTCGCTCGCGATGGCGTCGACCTTGTCGAGCTGGGTCTGCGCGGAGCGCAGGGTCGCGGAGGCGTCGGCGAGCAGTGGTACGGCCTGCTCGGTCACGTCCGCCACCAGCGCGGTGGTCGCCCTGAGCGTCTGGGCCAGCCTCACCAGCACCACGGCGAGGAAGGAAACCAGGATCGCCCAGAAGACCGCCACCAGGATGCCGGCCACCTCTCCACCGGACACAGTGCACCGCTCTCTGCTCGTCGCTCGCCCCTGCCGGGGCTCGGTCTCTGCCTTCTCGGACCGGCCGGTGCGCTGCCACCACAGCCGATCGTCGTCCCTCGACCCTATCGCGCCGGGCGTCAGGCCCCGTACCGCATTACGGGCGGACGGGGCGACCCCGGAGGCGGGGAGATTGTACGGAGAGCTTATGTGCCAGTACTCTGCGTGTTTCATGCGACGCCCTCAGCGCCCCTCCCCCACCCCCGACGACGCGGAGCCCCCGCGCGCCAACGTGGAGCCCGCGGCGGGGGACGCCGAGCACGCGCCGGGCGACGGGAGGGACGTGCCCTCCGTGGCGAAGGACGCGCCCTCCCCCGTCCACGGGAACCTCCCGGCCGAGCTGAACACCTTCGTGGGCCGCGAGGACGAACTCGCCGAGGTCGAGCGGCTTCTGGGCGAGTCCAGGCTGGTCACGGTGGCCGGGGTGGCGGGCGTCGGCAAGACCCGTTTCGCCACCAGGATCGCGGCACTCATGGAGAAACGGTACTGCGACGGGGTGTGGCTCGCCGAGCTGTCGTCCCTCCACGATCCCGGCCTCCTCGAACACGCGTTGGTCGACGCGCTGGGGCTCACCGACCACACCAGCAGGCCGACCCGCGCCACACTGCTGGAGCACTGCGGCCCCCGCCGGCTCCTGTTCGTGATCGATGGATTCGAGCATCTGACCGACGCGTGCGCCGAGCTCGTACGGGAGTTGCTGCGCCGGGCCCCGCGGGTGCGCGTGCTCACCGCCGGGCGTCGTCCGCTGAAGGTCGACGGGGAACTCACCTTTGCGCTGAGGCCGATGGCGGACGGCGACGCCTTGGAGCTCTTCGCCCTGCGGGCCCGCGCCGTGCAGCCCGGGTTCCGGCTGACGGACGCCAACAGGGAGACCGCCGCGGAGCTGTGCCGGCGCCTCGACGGCATCCCGCTCGCCCTGGAACTGGCCGCCGGGCGGCTGCGGGCCCTGTCCATGGACCAGGTGCTGCACCGTCTCGACGACCGGTTCCGGCTGCTGACCGGGGGCAGCCGCAGTGCGCTGCCCCGCCACCAGACCCTGCGTACGGCCATCGGCTGGAGCCACGAGCTGTGCGCCCCTGAGCAACGGCTGCTCTGGGCACGGCTCTCGGTGTTCGCCGGCCAGTTCGACCTGGAGGCCGTGGAGTACGTCTGCGGCGGCGCCGGTCTTCCCGCCGACTCGGTGCTCGACGTGCTCGACGAACTGCTCGCGCAGTCCGTCGTGCTGCGGGAGGACTCCCTCGCCGGCAGCCGCTACCGCCTGCTGGACACCGTGCGGGAGTACGGCGCCGAGTGGCTGGGGGCGACCGGGGACACCGAACGGCTGCGCCGCAGGCACCGGGACTGGTTCCTGGGGCTGGCGACCTGGTGCGAGCTGGACTGGTTCAGCCCGAGGCAGGCCGAGGCGGCGGCCCGTGTCGACTGCGAGCTGCCCAATCTGCGCCAGGCGATGGAGTGCTCGATGGAGAGTCCCGACGAGGTGCATCTCGCGCAGTACCTGGCGGGCACGCTCTGGTTCTACTGGGCGGGCTGCGGCCGGCTCGCGGAAGGCCGTCACTGGCTCGACCTCGTCCTGGAGGAGGAGTCCCCGTACGATCCGTCGCGGCTGAAGGCCCTGTGGGTGCTCGGCTACGTCGCCGTGCTGCAGGGGGATCCGGTCGCCGCGGTGTCCGCCCTTCAGGAGTGCCGGGAGGAGGGCGAGCGTTCGGGGGACGCGGCGGCCGTGGCGTACGCGGTGCACCGCAGGGGCTGTCTCGCCATCGTCACGGACGATCCGGCCCGCGCCGAGGAGTTGCTGCGCGAGGCCCTGGGGCGCTACCGGGAGATCGGCGAGCTGAACAGCAATGTGCTGATGGCCCAGGTCGAGCTGGCGATGGCCGTGGCGTTCCGGGGGGATGTGGACGGGGCGGCGGAGATCTGCGAAGAGGTCCGTGAGATCTGCGAGGACCACGGTGAACGGTGGGCCCTGGCCTACGCGTTGTACGTCCTGGCCTACGCGGCGCTGGAGCGCGGGGAGGGCGGGCGGGCGCGGCAGATGCTCGGCGAGAGCCTTTCGATCGCGCACACCTTCCACGATCTGCTCGGCACGGTGCTCTCGCTGGAGCTGCTGGCCCTGGTCACCGTGACCGACGGCGACGCGGCGGAGGCCGCGGTGCTGCAGGGGGCCGCGGAGCGGATCTGGCCCTCGGTGGGGCTGCCGCTGTTCGGTTCGGCCCATTACGGCAGGCCGCGGGCCCGGTGCGAGGAGCGGGCCCGGGCGGAACTCGGCGACGTGCGGTACGAGGCGGAGCGGCGAACCGGCGGCCGGCTGGACATGAAGGGCGCGGTGGCACGGGCCCTGCGCGCGCCGGGCGCGGCGCCCCGGGGGGACGCTCCTGGGGACACGCGAAGGCCCGCCGCCTCCCGGACAACAGAGAGGGGCGGGCCCGAGCTCGGACAGTAGCTACGCCTGGATCAGCGGGCGTAGTACTCGACGACGAGCTGCTCGTCGCAGATGACCGGGATTTCCTTGCGGTTCGGGTCACGGTCCAGGCGGAAGGCCAGGGCCTTCAGGTTCACCTGGAGGTAGCGCGGGGTCTCACCGTCGGTGTCGTAACCACCCTCGCGGGCCACCTGGAAGGGGACCTTGGTGCGGCTGCGCTCGCGGACCTGCACGACGTCGTCGGGGCGCACGCGGAAGGACGGCTTGTCGACCTTGCCACCGTTGACCTCGATGTGGCCGTGGACGACCATCTGGCGGGCCTGGTAGATGGTGCGGGCGATGCCCGAACGCAGGACCAGGGCGTCGAGACGGCGCTCGAGCTCGACGACGAGCGCCTCGCCCGTCTTGCCTTCGGCCTTCTTGGCGCGGTCGTAGGCGCGCGCCATCTGGCGCTCGCTGATGTCGTACTGCGCACGCAGACGCTGCTTCTCCAGCAGACGGACCTTGTAGTCCGAGTTCTGCTTGCGGCCGCGGCCGTGCTCGCCCGGCGGGTACGGACGGGCTTCGAAGTACTTGACAGCCTTCGGCGTCAGGGCGATGCCGAGGGCACGCGACTTCTTGACCTTGGGACGCGACTGGTTAGGCACGTTCTCCAGACCTCCGTTGTGGGTTAGGTTAGGCTTACCTTACTCAAGGAGATCGCATGTCTCGCCCTGGGAACACCACTCACGTCACGGACAGCACAGACAGCGGCAGCACACCTGAAGGTGCTGCTACGACGGAAGGCCGATCTGATCGTGGTCAGCCGCGTCCCAGCGGGCTTGAAAACACTCGGTTGCCGTCAGCAGCCGAGCGCACACGAACTCTCGTACAGAGTACCTGCTCCGCCGTGCTGCTCGTACCGGGGCTGGTAGTGATCCACCCGGACCAGCTGATGCCCGACAGCCGGAGCGTCACCCCCGAGGGGGATCTCCTCCTCGAATTCCCCGCCGGTTCGCCGGTCGTGCGGGCCGCGACGCACGGCCGGGGCGACGGACCGACCGCTGTGCTGGACCTCACCGATGTGGCACCGGTCTCCGTCCCGCACCGGATCCGGGGCCGTGCGCGGATCGCCGGCCGGCTGACCTCCGTCCCCGGCCGGGCGGAGCCGGGCCGGGCGGAGCCGGGCCGGGCGGTGCTCAGGCTGGAGATCGGGGAGGCGTCGGTCGACGACCTGTGGGGGTCGGAGGAGGTCGGGCCGGAGGCCTTCCGGGACGCCGCCGCCGATCCGCTCGTCGTCCATGAGGCGGAACTGCTCCAGCATCTGCACGCCGCCCACAGCGAGGAGATGGCGACGCTGTCCGCCCTGCTCGGGGACCGGTCCTAGGAGGACGGGTGCACCTGTGGCGCGCACCGGCCCGCCGCCGTACCGGTCGCGCTCGACCGCTTCGGGCTGCGGGTGCGGTTCGTGGAGAGCGGCGGGGACTGCTTCGACGCCCGCTTCGAGTTCCCCGGTCCCGTACGCGACATCGGCGGGCTGCGGCGCGCCGTGCACACGCTCTTCGAAGCGGCGTCCTGCTGAGCACCGCCGGTCACGACGGTGTCGTACCGCCCGGTCCGCCACGGCCGAGGCGCTCGCGGACCCGGTCCGCCACGTCCGCGTACCGCGCCTCCGCCCCGTACCGCGTGGGTTCGTAGTAGCGCCGGCCGCGGACGGCGTCCGGGGCGTACTCCTGGGCGGCGATCCCGCCGGGCACGTCGTGCGGGTAGATGTAGCCCTGGGCGTGGCCCAGCTTGGCGGCGCCCTTGTAGTGGCCGTCGCGCAGGTGGGCCGGGACCGGGCCCGCGAGACCCCTGCGCACGTCGTCCTGCGCGGCGGAGATCGCCAGTGTCGCCGCGTTGGACTTGGGGGCGAGGGCCAGCGCGATGGTGGCGTGGCTGAGCGTGAGGGCCGCCTCCGGGAAGCCGATCATCGCGACGGCCTGGGCCGCTGCCACCGCGGTGGGCAGCGCCGTCGGATCGGCGAGACCGATGTCCTCGCTGGCGGAGATCATCAGCCGCCGGGCGATGAAGCGCGGGTCCTCCCCCGCCTCGATCATCCGGGCCAGGTAGTGCAGGGCCGCGTCCACGTCCGACCCGCGGATGGACTTGATCAGGGCACTCGCCACGTCGTAGTGCTGGTCGCCGTCACGGTCGTACTTCACCGCCGCGCGGTCGACGGTCTCCTCGACCGTCGTGAGCGTGATCTCCGCGTCGTGCTTGGCCAGCGCCGCTCCGGCCGCCGCCTCCAGCGCCGTCAGCGCGCGCCGGGCGTCGCCGCCCGCGATCCGCAGTAGATGCGCCTCGGCGTCCTCGGACAGGGTCACGGCGCCGCCCAGTCCCCGCTCGTCGGTCAGCGCCCGGCGCAGCAGTGCGCGCAGGTCCTCGTCGGTGAGGGGTTCCAGGGTGAGGAGCAGGGAGCGGGACAGCAGCGGGGAGATGATCGAGAAGTACGGATTCTCCGTGGTGGCCGCGATCAGGGTCACCCAGCGGTTCTCGACGGCGGGGAGCAGGGAGTCCTGCTGGGCCTTGGAGAAGCGGTGGATCTCGTCGAGGAAGAGGACGGTCTCCTTGCCGAAGCCGCCGGTGGCGCGGCGCGCGCCCTCGATGACGGCCCGGACCTCCTTGACGCCGGCGGTGATCGCGGAGAGCTCGACGAAGCGCTTGTTGGTGGCCTTGCTGACCACGTACGCCAGGGTCGTCTTCCCGGTGCCCGGCGGCCCCCAGAGGATCACCGAGGAGGGGCCCGCGGGGCCGCCGCTCCCCTCGCCGACGAGTCGTCGCAGGGGCGAGCCCGGCTTCAGCAGATGCTGCTGGCCGACGACCTCGTCCAGCGTACGGGGGCGCATCCGGACAGCGAGGGGGCTGCTGGACGGATCCTTCTCCTGGCGGTCTTCGGCTGCTGCGGTAAAGAGGTCGGGCTCCACGCTGGAAGCCTATGCCACCCCGCCGACAACGCCGCCGGGAGCGCCGGGGACCACGGAGCGGTCAGCTGGTCCAGAAGTCCCACCAGCGGGTCAGGATCAGCATGCCGATGATGCCGATCCACAGGACGGGCGGCACCCAGTGGAATTCGGTGAGCCCGTTCCGCAGCCAGGCGGGCGCGGGCAGGACGCGGTGCTTGATGTTGTGCGTGGTGACGTAGCAGAACATGAAGATCGTGGCGACCCAGGCCAGGCAGCACCACAGGCAGAGCGAGTTGATGTTGTACAGCGACTGGTACTGGAGCCAGGTGCAGAAGCCGACTCCGAACAGGGTGCCCGCGTTGAGACCGATCCAGTACCAGGTGCGGAAGCGGGCACCCGCGAGGAGGGCCGTGCCGATGCCGATGACCACCGAGTAGGTGGCGATGCCGAGCATCGGGTTGGGGAAGCCGAAGGCGGACGCCTGCTCGCTCTTCATGATGTTGCCGCACGCGACCACCGGGTTCAGGCTGCAGCCCGGGGTGAAGCTCGGGTCCTCGAGCAGCTTGAACTTGTCGATCGTGATCACCCAGGCGGCGAGCAGTCCGGCCGCTCCGGTGATCACCAGCAGCAGTGCGAACGCGCGACTGCCGCCGATGGTCCTCTTCCCGCCGTCCTCGTCCTGGTCGGAGGAGGGGTGATCTACCGCTGCAGTCGTCATATCGCCGTTCCATCACTGAGTGGCCAGCCGGGCAGGGTCATTGTGCCGCACAGCCAGCTCGGTCAGCCGTTCGATGAACATAAATGTGTGCAGGAGGAAGGCCCGTCGCGCGGGGGTAGGCGGGAGGCGCACAGCCGGTGCGGAAGGTGCGGTGGGGGCCGGTCCGCGTGTGCGCGGTGCGGCGACACGGCCCGCGCCGGACGGCCCCGACCTGCGGTTCCGGCCTGTGCGGGTGCTCGCGGCACCTGGTAGGGGCCGCCCCGGGTGGAGGGGCGTCGCGGAGAGCGGTGGAGCCGCTCCGGCCGCGGCGGGGCCATGCGACCGGCGCCCGGGGTGGGCCCCGCCGGCGCGGGCCGCCGGCGGCGTTCCCGTATCGGGGTCGTCCGGCAGGATGAATGCGCTGCCGTCACGTTGACCGGGAACCGCCGTCATGGTGACCAGGAGCAGCCACGCGCGTCGGCCCGGAACCGCGCGCGTCGCCATGAACGGGCAGGTCGCAGGGCCCGCCGGGCGGGGTCCCGCGGCCGGTCGCCGGGCGCGGAACGCGTGGTGCCCGCCCGGGCGGACCGGGCGGGCACCATGCGGAACGGGCGCGGGGTCAGGCCGTCCTGGCCCGTACCACGGCCACGAGCTCGTCGAGCGCGACCGCCTGCTGCTCACCGGACTCCATGTCCTTGAGCTGGACCGTGCCCTCGGCGAGGTCACGCTCGCCGGCCACGATCGTGAAGCGGGCACCGGAGCGGTTCGCGCTCTTCATCGCACCCTTGAGGCCACGGCCGCCGAAGGCGAAGTCGGTGGCGACGCCGGCCCTGCGCAGCTCGGTGACCAGGCCGAAGAGCACGCGTCGCGCCTCGTCGCCGAGCGGGACCGCGTACACGCTGGTGGTGGCGGGGATGTCGAGCTCGACGCCCTCCGCCTCCAGCGCGAGCACCGTGCGGTCCACGCCGAGTGCCCAGCCGACGGACGGCAGCGCGGGGCCGCCGATCATCTCGGACAGTCCGTCGTAGCGGCCGCCGCCGCCCACCGCGGACTGGGAGCCGAGGCCGTCGTGCACGAACTCGAAGGTCGTGCGCGTGTAGTAGTCGAGGCCGCGGACCAGCTTCTCGTCGTCCTCGTACACCACGCCCGCCGCCGTCAGCAGGTCGCGGACCTCCTCGTGGTACGCCTTGCAGGCGTCGCAGAGGTAGTCGCGCAGCAGGGGTGCCCCGACGAGCTGCTTCCGGACGTCGGCCCGCTTGTCGTCGAGCACCCGGAGCGGGTTGATCTCGACGCGACGGCGGGTCTCCTCGTCCAGTTCGAGGTCGCGCAGGAAGGTTTGGAGCGCCTCCCGGTAGACGGGACGGCACTCCTTGTCGCCCAGCGAGTTCAGCAGGATGCGGAACTGCGTGAGGCCGAGCGAGCGGTACGCCTGGTCGGCCAGGATGATCAGCTCGGCGTCCAGTGCCGGGTCCTCGGTGCCGATGGCCTCGGCGCCGACCTGCGAGAAGTGGCGGTAACGGCCCGCCTGCGGACGCTCGTAGCGGTAGTACGAGCCGGAGTACCAGAGCTTGACCGGGAGGTTGCCGGCCTTGTGCAGGTTGGCCTCCAGCGCCGCGCGCAGTACGGAGGCGGTGCCCTCCGGGCGCAGCGCGAGCTTGTCGCCGCCCTTGGTCTCGAAGGCGTACATCTCCTTGGACACGATGTCGGTGGACTCACCGACGCCGCGTGCGAACAGGGCGACGTCCTCGAAGCCGGGCGTCTCGATGTAGCCGTAGCCGGAGTTCTTCAGGGGTTCGGAGATCGCGGCGCGGACCGCGAGGAACTTCGCGGAGCGCGGCGGGATCAGGTCGTACGTGCCCTTGGGGGCCTGGAAGGTACTCACAGGAGTTTCTCTCGTCACATTCCTCGGCGGGGCGCGTCCATGCCGTGCAGATACGGGTTGGAGGCGCGCTCGCGGCCGATGGTCGTCTGGGGGCCGTGGCCGGACAGCACCACGGTCGAGTCGTCGAGCGGCAGGCACACGCGGGCCAGCGACTCGAGCAGCTCGGCGTGGTCGCCGCCGGGCAGGTCGGTGCGTCCGACGGAGCCGGCGAAGAGCAGATCGCCCGAGAAGAGAACCTGCGGAACATCCGCGGCCTCGGGCATCCTGAACGTCACCGACCCCTTGGTATGGCCGGGTGCGTGCGAGACGCCGAACTCCAGGCCCGCCAGCTTCAGCAGGGCGCCGTCGGTCAGCTCCTCGACGTCGGCCGGCTCGCCCACGGTGAGTTCCCCCATGAGCGGCATCCCGATGGAACGGCCGAGGGCCCTCTCCGGGTCGCTCATCATGTACCGGTCCCGGGGGTGGATCCAGGCGGGGACGTCATGGGCGCCGCACACGGGGACGACCGAGGCGACATGGTCGATGTGGCCGTGGGTGAGCACGACGGCGACGGGCTTGAGCCGATGCTTCTTCAGCGTTTCCTCGACGCCCTGGGCGGCCTGGTGGCCCGGGTCGATGATCACGCACTCCTCGCCTGCGGCGGGGGCGACCAGGTAGCAATTGGTCCCCCAGGCCCCGGCGGGGAACCCGGCAATGAGCACGATCGTCCTTAGTGTTCGTCCGACGGGGAGGGCCGCGGAGACGGTTGCGGCAGATCAGAGCCTACCGGCGCTCCTCATTCCACAGCTAACCCATATACCGTACGGGGCAACCCAGGCCCGATCACACGACGTACAAGGAGACCAACCGGTGGTCAGCAGCGATCAGCGGCGGCGGCAGCTCGCCCGGGAGAAGTTCGAGCGGCAGCAGCAGCGTCGGGAGGAGGGGCGCCGCAAGACCAGGCGCCTCACGGTGATCATCGCGTCCTCGGTGGCCGTGGTGGCGGTCATCGGCGCGGGCGCGTTCGTCTCCCTCGACGGCGACGACACGAAGGAGAAGGCGGACGCCGCGGCGAGCCCGTCGGCGTCCCCGTCCGCCAGCGAGAGCGCGGTGCCCGAGCCCGCGATGAAGATCGACAAGAAGGCGAAGTACTCGCTGTCGATGAAGACCGACCAGGGCGCCATAGCGATCGCGATGGATGCGGCGAAGACCCCGCACACCACGAATTCGTTCAAGGCCCTCGCGGACAAGGGGTACTTCGACGGTACGAAGTGTCACCGCCTGACCACGGAGGGGATCTTCGTCCTGCAGTGCGGTGACCCCAAGGGTGACGGCACGGGCGGTCCGGGCTACACGATCCCGGACGAGAACCTGACGTCGCTGGGCAAGGCGGGCGACGACGGCGCGGTGACGTACAAGGCGGGCACGGTCGCGATGGCGAACACCGGCCAGCCGGGAACGGGCGGCAGCCAGTTCTTCCTGGTCTACAAGGACACCAAACTGCCGCCCAGCTACACGCCGTTCGGCACCATGGACGACGCCGGTCTGAAGGCCGTCGAGAAGATCGCCGCGGCGGGCGTCACCGGTGGGGCGGCCGACGGCGCTCCGAAGAAGGCCGTCACGGTCGAGAAGGCGACGGTCGACAAGGCCTGACCGGCCGGGCGGCCGGTCCGCCCCGGGCACCCGGCGCGGACCGGAGAATTTCGGCCGCGCGGAGTGCGGACAGCCGGGTGGCCGGTCGCCTAGATTGGCGTTGTGCAGGGCGGGCGCTGCCCGCCCCAGGAAACTGTGGACGATGCACGGGGGGTGAACCCCTCCGGCATCAGGTGGAGGAGGCGCTGTGAGCAGCGACCCGTGGGGCCGTGTCGATGAGACGGGCACCGTGTACGTGCGTACGGCCGAGGGTGAGCAGGTCGTCGGATCGTGGCAGGCCGGTTCGCCCGATGAGGCTCTGGCCTATTTCGAGCGCAAGTACGAGGGCCTGGTGGTCGAGATCGGCCTCCTCGAACGGCGGGTGAAGACCACCGATCTGTCCGCCAAGGACGCGACGGCGGCGATCGAGCACCTCCGTCAGCAGGTCGACGAGCACCACGCCGTCGGCGACCTCGCCGCGCTCGGCAGGCGGCTGGACGCGCTCGTCGCGACGGTCGACTCCCGTCGCGAGGAGCGCAAGGCCCAGAAGGCGAAGCAGACCGACGAGGCCCGTCAGGCCAAGGAGGCGCTCGTCGTCGAGGCGGAGGAGCTGGCGCAGAGCGAGCAGTGGCGTTCCGCGGGTGAGCGTCTGCGGGCGCTCGTCGACACGTGGAAGGGGCTGCCGCGCCTCGACCGTAAGTCGGACGACGAGCTGTGGCACCGCTTCTCGCACGCCCGTTCCGCCTTCTCCAAGCGCCGCAAGGCCCACTTCGCCTCGCTGGACGCGCAGCGCGAGGACGCCCGCAAGGTCAAGGAGAAGCTGGTCGCCGAGGCCGAGTCCCTCTCCGGGTCGACGGACTGGGGTACGACCGCTGCCCGTTACCGCGACCTGATGACCGAGTGGAAGGCGGCGGGCCGGGCCCAGCGCGAGTCCGAGGACGACCTGTGGAACCGCTTCCGCGGCGCCCAGGACGTGTTCTTCGCGGCCCGCAGCGGTGTCTTCGCCGAGCGTGACGCCGAGCAGGGCGAGAACCTCAAACTGAAGGAGGAGCTCGCGGTCGAGGCCGAGAAGCTGGTTCCGGTGACGGATCTGAAGGCGGCCCGGGCCGCGTTCCGCGCCGTCAACGAGCGCTGGGAGGCCATCGGCCACGTGCCGCGTGACGCCCGCCCGAAGGTCGAGGGCCGGATGCAGGCGGTGGAGCGGGCGCTCCAGGAGGCCGAGGAGTCCGAGTGGCGCCGGACGAACCCGGAGGCGCGGGCCCGCGCCGAGGGTCTGACCGGCCAGCTCCAGGCGGCCGTGGACAAGCTGCGCAAGCAGATCGACACGGCACGCGCGTCGGGCAACAACTCCAGGGCCGACAAGCTGTCGCGTGAGCTGGAGGGCCGCCAGGCGCTGCTGGACCAGGCGCTGAAGGGCCTGGAGGAGTTCGGCGGCTGACGCGCGTGCCGACTCCCCCGAGGGGCTTTCCCGCGTACCTCGCGGGGAAGCCCCTCTCCCGTGTCCGCGCCGCGCCGTTGCCGTGCGGACGGCGGCGATGAGGCGTGAGGACCGCCGGATCCGCCGGGGTCGTGGCCGACGGGATCTCCGTGACCGACAGGATTCCCGTCGTCGGCGGCTGCCGGACCGTCCTACGGCCGGCGGGCCGAGGTGACCCGGTAGACGTCGTAGACGCCCTCCACGCCGCGTACGGCCTTCAGGACGTGCCCCAGGTGCTTGGGGTCCCCCATCTCGAAGGTGAAGCGCGAGGTGGCCACCCGGTCGCGGGACGTCTGCACGGCCGCCGACAGGATGTTCACGTGCTGGTCGGACAGGACCCGGGTGACGTCGGAGAGCAGCCGCGAGCGGTCGAGTGCCTCGACCTGGATGGCGACGAGGAAGACCGACGACTGGGTGGGCGCCCACTCGACATCGAGGATCCGCTCCGGCTGCTGCGAGAGCGAGTCGACGTTGACGCAGTCCGCGCGGTGGACGGAGACGCCGCTGCCCCGGGTGACGAATCCGATGATCGGGTCGCCGGGGACGGGCGTGCAGCAGCGGGCCAGTTTGACCCACACGTCCTCGACGCCCTTGACGACCACACCCGGATCCGCCTTGGCGCGGCGCTTGTTGCGTCCGTGCGAGGGCGGCGAGCTCTCCGCCAGGTCCTCGTTGGCCGCGTCCTCGCCACCGAGTGCCTGGACGAGCTTCTGGACGACGCCCGCCGCGGCGACGTGCCCCTCGCCGATCGCCGCGTACAGCGACGAGATGTCGGGGTAGCGCATCTCGTGGGCGAGGGTGACCAGGGAGTCGCCGGTGAGGATCCGCTGGATCGGCAGGTTCTGCTTGCGCATGGCACGCGCGATGGCGTCCTTGCCCTGCTCGATCGCCTCGTCGCGGCGTTCCTTGGAGAACCAGGCCCGGATCTTGTTGCGCGCCCGGGGCGACTTGACGAACTGGAGCCAGTCCCGGGAGGGCCCGGCACCGGCCGCCTTCGAGGTGAAGACCTCCACCAGGTCACCGTTGTCGAGCGTCGACTCCAGCGGTACGAGCCGCCCGTTGACCCGCGCTCCTATCGTCCGGTGGCCGACCTCCGTGTGGACGGCGTACGCGAAGTCGACCGGCGTCGCACCGGCGGGCAGCGCTATCACGTCGCCCTTGGGTGTGAAGACGAAGACCTCGTTGCGCGAGAGGTCGAAGCGCAGGGACTCCAGGAACTCGCTGGGGTCCTCGGTCTCCTTCTGCCAGTCCAGGAGCTGGCGCAGCCACGCCATGTCGTTGACGGTGTCCTGGCCGCGGCCGGTGTTCTTGGGTACGTCGGTGCGCACCTTGGAGGCACCGGCGGAGGGCTCCTGCTTGTACTTCCAGTGCGCGGCGATGCCGTACTCGGCGCGGCGGTGCATGTCGAACGTACGGATCTGTAGTTCGACGGGCTTGCCGCTGGGGCCGATCACCGTGGTGTGCAGGGACTGGTACATGTTGAACTTGGGCATCGCGATGTAGTCCTTGAACCGCCCCGGCACCGGGTTCCACCGGGCGTGCACGGTCCCGAGCGCCGCGTAGCAGTCGCGGACGGTGTCGACGAGGACCCGGATGCCCACCAGGTCGTAGATCTCGGCGAAGTCCCGGCCCCGCACGATCATCTTCTGGTACACGCTGTAGTAGTGCTTCGGCCGGCCGGTGACGGTGGCCTTGATGCGGGCGGCGCGCAGGTCGGACTGGACCTCGTCGGTCACTATGGCGAGGTATTCGTCGCGCTTGGGCGCACGCTCGGCGACGAGGCGGACGATCTCGTCGTACATCTTGGGGTAGAGGATCGCGAAGGCGAGGTCCTCCAGCTCCCACTTGATGGTGTTCATGCCCAGGCGGTGGGCCAGGGGCGCGTAGATCTCCAGGGTCTCGCGGGCCTTCTTCTCCTGCTTCTCCCGCTTGAGGTAGCGCATGGTGCGCATGTTGTGCAGCCGGTCGGCGAGCTTGATGACCAGGACCCGGGGGTCCTTGGCCATGGCGACGACCATCTTGCGGACGGTCTCGGCCTGGGCGGCCTCGCCGAACTTGACCTTGTCGAGCTTGGTGACCCCGTCGACCAACAGCGCCACCTGGTCGCCGAAGTCCTTGCGGAGCGTGTCCAGGCCGTACTCGGTGTCCTCGACCGTGTCGTGCAGCAGTCCGGCCATCAGCGTCGCGGGGTCCATGCCGAGCTCGGCGAGGATCGTCGTGACGGCGAGCGGATGGGTGATGTAGGGGTCGCCGCTCTTGCGCTTCTGCCCGCGGTGCCAGCGCTCCGCGACCTGGTAGGCCCTCTCGATCTGCCGCAGTGTGGCGGTCTCGATCTTGGGGTCGTTGCTGCGGACCGTACGCAGGAGGGGTTCGAGGACCGGGTTGTAGGGGCTGGAGCGCTGCACGCCGAGCCGGGCGAGGCGGGCCCGGACGCGGTTGGAGGAGCCGCCGGTACGGGTGGGCGGGGCCGGCGGGGTGGCGGCGGGCCTGGCCGGGGGCTTCACGGCGGGCACCGGGGGCTTCGCGGCCTCGGGCGGTGTGGGCGGCGCGGGGCTCACCGCGGTGCCGGATGCCGGCTTCGTCCCGGGAGGCGGGGTCGGCTCGGCGGGAGCCGGATCAGGAGCGGGCGCGGACCCGGGCGCGGGGGTGGCCCCGGGAGGGGGCGTCGGGGTGGCCCCTGGAGGGGGCGTGGGCTTCGCGGGCCCGGACGCGGCCGGTGACTCGGAGGCGGAGGCCGGAGCCTGGGCCGGGCCGTCCCCGGGCTCGTGGGCCCCGGTCCCGCCCGCCCGTGCGGGCTGCGCCTTCTCGGGCGTGACGGGGTCCGCAGCGGGCTTGTCGGGCTGCGGGGCGGCGACTGGCTGGGCCTCGTCTGGCAAGTGCGCTCCTCGTACGGATCCGGGCTACCCGGAAAGCCCATGGTATCGATCCCCCGGTCGGTCCTCGCCCGGGGACGGGTGAACCCCCGACAACACGGGACGGGCACCCGGATGTTCCCGGGTGCCCGTCCTGTGTGTCCTTACGCTGCCGCTGGTACGGCGCGGCGCAGGTCAGAGGGTGATCAGAGCCTCCAGCGGGGCGCCCCGCAGCGCTGCCTCGAGCCTGGCGCGGCCCGCGAGGAAGCCGAGCTCCATGAGGACCGATACCCCCGCGACCTGGGCACCGGCCCGCCGGATCAGCTCCAGCGAGGCCTCCGCGGTCCCGCCGGTGGCCAGGACGTCGTCGATGACCATGATCCGGTCGTCGGCGGACAGGTCCTCGGCGTGGATCTCGATCTCCGCCGTGCCGTACTCCAGCTCGTAGGCCTGACCGAGCGTCGCCCCGGGCAGCTTCCCGGCCTTGCGGACGGGTACGAAGCCGAGCCCGGCCCGGACGGCGACGGGCGCCGCCAGGATGAAGCCGCGGGCCTCGAGACCGACGATCTTGGTGGCTCCGTGCCGCACGCACAGCTCCGCGAGGGAGTCCGTGAGCGCGGTGAAGGCCACCGGGTCCGCGAGGAGCGGGGTGATGTCCTTGAACAGCACCCCGGGCTTCGGGTAGTCCGGCACGTCGCGGATGCGGCTGAGCAGGAGCTCCCGGGTGGATTCGGTGGTGCTGGTCATCGGCGGTTCCCCGGAGTCCGGCCGTGGCCCCTGGGCTGCCGGGGCTGACCGACGACGGCCCCGGCGGTCTCGGCGTCCTCGGTGAAGTCCCGCGCACGGTCGTCGCGTTCGTCCTCGACGGGCTCGCCCTTGGCGGCCGCGGCGGCCCGCTTGGCGAGGATCCGCTTCTTCAGTGCCTTTATCTGCGGCTCGCGTTCCTTGAGGTCGGCGACCAGCGGCGTGGCGATGAAGATCGAGGAGTACGCGCCGGCCGCGAGGCCGACGAAGAGCGACAGCGAGATGTCGTTGAGCATGCCCGCACCGAGCACACCGCCACCGATGAAGAGCAGACCCGCGACCGGCAGCAGCGCCACGACGGTGGTGTTGATGGAGCGCACCAGCGTGCTGTTGATGGAGCGGTTGGCGATCTCGCTGTACGTCCAACGGGTCTGCTTGGTGATCCCCTTCGAGCCCTCCTTGAGGCTGTCGAAGACGACGACCGTGTCGTAGAGGGAGTAACCGAGGATCGTCAGCAGACCGATCACGGTACCCGGGGTGACCTCGAAGCCGACGAGCGCGTAGACACCGACCGTGATGGTGATGTCGTGGATCAGCGCGATGAGGGCCGCGACGGCCATGCGCCATTCGAAGGCGATGGCCAGGTAGATCACCACGAGGATCATGAAGATACCGAGGCCCGTCCAGGCCTTGTTGGCGATCTGCTCACCCCAGCTGGGGCCGACCAGGTCCGCGTTGATCTTCGCCTCGGGGATGCCGAGCTCGTCGGAGAGCTCGGTCTTGATCTGGTCCGCCTTGGCCGTGTCGACCTCGGTGATCTGGATCCGGAGCCCGCCGTTGCCGAGCTCCTGGACGATCGCCTCGTGGCCGGAGGCCTCGGCCGCCACCTCGTGGGCCTGCGAGACCGAGATCTTGGCCTTGGTGTCGGTCGTGAAGACCGCGCCGCCCTTGAACTCGATGCCCATGTTCAGGCCGCTGACCACCACGCCGAGGATGGCGGTGATCGTGATCAGGATCGAGACGCCGTACCAGATCTTGCGCTTGCCGATGAAGTCGTAGCCGACCTCGCCTCGGTAGAGCCGGGCGCCGAGATTGCCGAGTCGCGACATCTCACGCCTCCTTCGGGTGGTCGGTGGGGGCGTTGACACGGCGCGTGCGGCGCAGCGGCGGCTTGGCACCGAGCCGCTTGGGGTCCAGACCGGACCACGCGTTGCCGCTCGCGAAGAACTTCGTACGGGCCATCAGCGTCATGACGGGCTTGGTGAAGAGGAACACCACGACCACGTCGAGCAGGGTCGTGAGACCCAGCGTGAAGGCGAAGCCCTGGACCTTGCCGACCGTGACGAGGAAGAGCACGGCCGCGGCGAGGAAGGACACGAAGTCGGAGACGAGGATGGTGCGCCGGGCCCTGGGCCAGGCGCGCTCGACGGCCGGACGGAGCGTACGGCCTTCGCGGATCTCGTCCCGGATGCGTTCGAAGTACACGATGAACGAGTCCGCCGTGATTCCGATCGCCACGATGGCACCGCAGACGGCCGGCAGGTTCAGCGCGAAGCCGATGGCCGGGCCGAGGAGCGCCATGATCGTGTAGGTCAGGATGCCGGAGGCCAGGAGGCTCAGGAGCGCGATGAACGCCAGGCCGCGGTAGTAGGCCACCAGGTAGATGACGACCAGGGCCAGTCCGATGGCACCGGCGATGAGGCCGGCCTCCAGCTGCTCGCCACCGAGGGCGGCGGTGACGGTGGTGACCGTGTCCTCGCTGAAGGACAGCGGGAGCGCACCGTAGGAGAGGACGTTGGCCAGGTCCTCGGCGGACTGCTGCGTGAAGCTGCCGGAGATCTCGGCGCTGCCGCTGAGGGTCTCGTTCACCTGGGGCGCCGAGACGACCTCGCCGTCGAGGGAGATCGCGAACTGGTTCTGCGGGGACTGCTGCGCGGACAGCTTCTTGGTGATCGTCTGGAACTTCTTGGAGCCCTTGTCGGTGAACTCCATCGAGACGAGCCAGATGCCGCGCTGCTGGTCGAACTGCGCCTTGGCGTCGTCGACGTCCGTACCGGAGACCTCGGCCGGGCCGAGGAGGTACTTGGCGTCACCTTCGGAGCTGCACGCGACCGTGGGGTCCTCGGGCTTGACGCCGTCGCCGGCCTTGGCACGGGCGGCCGGGTCGGTGCAGTCCAGCGCGGTGAACTTCTTCTCCAGCGCGGCGGTGGCCGCGTCGGGCGTCGCGGTTGCCGCGGGGGTTTCCGCCGCTCCGGAACCGCTGGGGGTGGGCGTCGCGTCCTTCTTCAGGGCGCCGGTGACCGCGCGGCCCTGGGTGGTGGCGCTCGCCGAAGGCGTGCCGTCCCCGTCGGACGCGGTGTCCGGGCTGCTCGCCTTCGCGCTGGGCGTGGCGCTCGGCTCCCCGGAACCGCTCGCGGAGGGACTCGCGGAACCGGTGGGCGTGGGCGTGCCGCCGGTGACGGTGAGGACGGGCCGGAAGTAGAGCTGAGCGGTCGTACCGACCTGTTCCCGCGCCTGCTTCGAGTTCGTCCCCTTGGGGATGTTGACGATGATGTTGGACGTGCCCTGGGTCTGAACCTCGGCCTCGGAGACACCCAGACCATTGACACGGCGTTCGATGATGCTGACCGCGGTGTTCATGTTGGTCTCGTTGATCGCCTCGGGCTTGCCGGGCTGGCTCTTCGCCTTGAGGGTGATCGACGTGCCGCCGGCCAGGTCGATACCAAGCCGGGGCGTGGTGTGACCGGACAGGAACATCCCGCCGGTGAGCGCGACCATGGCAATGAGGATCAGAGCCAGGGCACGGCCCGGCTTGCTCTGTCCACCGGAAGATCCCCGGCCCTTCTTCGGTGCTGCCACCTTTTTGCTTCTCCCTGTCCAACCGCCCCGCGCCGGGTACACGCCCGAGCGGCCATGAAGTGTAGTGGGGACCCGCCCCCGCAGAGGACCTCACGGCCCATGAGACGCCGGACCCCTACGGGTGTCCGGCGTCTCATGGATCGTGGAACTACTTGGCGTCGCTCTCGCCGTCGGCCTTGGCGTCCTTGGCCTCGGCGTCCTTCGGCTCGGCGTCGCCCTCGGCCTTCTTGCCCAGGTCGATCTTCGCGACGGCCGTGTCGTCGTCCTTGTCCGCGGCCTCGCCGGCGGTGAGCGAGGAGGCGTCGTCGGGCACGAGCGCGCCGTCGACCTTCAGGTCCTCGTCGTCACCGTGGACGATGCGGTTGTACTCCGCGTCGTCCAGGACGGCGCCGATGGAGTTCTTGGCATAGACGGCGTGGACGCCGGGCGCGATCTCGAGGAGAACCGTGTCTTCCTGAATCTCCTTGACGGTGGCGTACATGCCCCCGATCGTGCGGACGCCGGTGCCCGGCTGCATGTCGTTGCGCATCTGCGCAGCCGCCTGCTGCTTCTTCTTGGCGGACCGGGTCATCAGGAACATGGCCCCGATGAGCACGATGAAGGGGAGGAGGGTCACGAGACTCACGGGACGGAACTTCCTTCGCACGACCGCGCTGACATGCGGCCTGGTCTACGGGGGTGGGTACACCGACCTGTACGGGCGGCATCGGCGGAGTCTAAGCGAGTCCGCATCATTGGAACAACGCCCAGCATGGCACCGTGGTTCCCCTCGACGCCAACCTGTGACGCGTCACGCCCCGAACAGGCCCTGTTGTCCCTTTGCGCCGTGCTGCGGCGGTACGAGGCCGAGGTGCGCCCAGGCCGCGGGTGTGGCGACCCGGCCGCGCGGTGTCCTGGCGAGCAGTCCTTCCCGTACGAGGAAGGGCTCGGCGACCTCCTCGACCGTCTCGCGCTCCTCCCCCACCGCCACCGCGAGGGTGGACAGGCCGACGGGGCCGCCGCCGAAGAGCTTCAGCAGGGCGCCCAGCACCGCGCGGTCCAGGCGGTCCAGCCCGCGGGCGTCGACCTCGTACACCCGCAGGGCGGCGGCGGCGATGTCCCGGTCGATCCGTCCCTCGGCCTTGACCTGGGCGTAGTCCCGGACGCGGCGCAGCAGCCGGTTGGCGATACGGGGCGTGCCGCGGGAACGCCCGGCGATCTCGGCGGCACCCTCGGTGTCTATGGCCACGTCCAGGAGGCCGGCGGAGCGGTGGATGACACGCTCCAGCTCGGTGGGGGCGTAGAACTCCATGTGTCCGGTGAAGCCGAAGCGGTCGCGCAGCGGGGGCGGCAGGAGCCCGGCCCTGGTGGTGGCGCCGACCAGGGTGAACGGCGGCAGTTCCAGCGGGATGGCCGTGGCGCCGGGACCCTTGCCGACGATCACGTCGACGCGGAAGTCCTCCATGGCCATGTAGAGCATTTCCTCGGCGGGCCGTGACATGCGGTGGATCTCGTCGAGGAAGAGGACCTCGCCCTCCTGGAGGGAGGAGAGGATCGCGGCGAGGTCTCCGGCGTGCTGGATGGCCGGGCCGGAGGTGATCCTGATCGGCGCGTTCATCTCGGCCGCGATGATCATGGAGAGGGTGGTCTTGCCGAGGCCGGGGGCGCCGGAGAGCAGGACGTGGTCGGCCGTGGCGCCACGGGCCCGCGCCGCCTTGAGCACCAGGTCGAGCTGTTCGCGCACCTTCTCCTGGCCGACGAACTCGTGGAGGTCCTTCGGGCGCAGGGCGGCCTCGACGGCCGTGTCCTCGCCGTCGGCGCCGGCGGCGACCAGCCGGTCCTCCAGCAGCTCGTCAGCGAGGTCGCCCGTGTCGGCTCCGGTGTCGTCCCAGTTCATCTCGTCAGTCCCGCCTCGGGTGTTTCGGTGCCGGGCCGTGCGGTGCTCCGGCCGGCGTACGGGGCGTCGTGCCCCTGCGGTCAGCGTGCGCGGTTGAGGGTCTGCAGGGCGGCGCGCAGCAGCTGCGGCACGGGCGGCTGTGCGCCGCCGGCGATCGCGGCCTCGGCCTGCGGTGCCACGGCGGTCACCGCCTCGTCGGCCTCGCGTGTCGCGTAGCCGAGGCCGATCAGGGCGGCCTGCAGCTGGTCGCGCCAGGAGGAGCTGACCGCGGTGCCGATGCCCTGCTGCCCGATGTGCGCCCCGACCGGCTCGCCGAGCCGGTCCCTGAGCTCCAGGAGGAGCTTCTGGGCGCCCTTCTTGCCGATGCCGGAGACGGCCATGAGTGCCTTCTCGTCGCCGGTGGCGACGGCGATGCGCAGGGCGTCCGGGCTGTGGGTGGCGAGCATCGCCTGGGCGAGCCGGGGCCCGACGCCGCTGGCGGTCTGGAGGAGCTCGAAGACCTGCCGCTCGTCGTCGTCGGCGAAGCCGTAGAGGGTGAGCGAGTCCTCCCGGACGACGAGGGAGGTGGCCAGCTTGGCCTCCTGGCCGATCCGCAGGCCCGCCAGTGTGCCGGGGGCGCACTGGACGGCCATCCCGATCCCGCCGACCTCGATCACGGCCGCGGTCGGAGCGAGGGCGGCCACCGGGCCGGAGACGAAGGCGATCATGCGGTACGGCCTTTCAGCGTGCGGTGGGCGGCGACGGCCTGCTGCAGACGGTTCTGCGCGGGTGCGCGCCAGATGTGGCAGATGGCGAGGGCGAGGGCGTCGGCGGCGTCGGCCGGTCGGGGCGGCGCGTCGAGCCGCAGGAGCCGGGTCACCATGGCGCCGACCTGTGCCTTGTCGGCGCGCCCCGAGCCGGTGACGGCGGCCTTGACCTCGCTGGGGGTGTGCAGGGCGACCGGGATACCGCGACGGGACGCGCAGAGCATGGCGACCGCGCTGGCCTGGGCGGTGCCCATCACCGTACGGACGTTGTGCTGGGCGAACACCCTTTCCACGGCGACGAATTCGGGACGGTGCTCGTCGAGCCACTCCTCGATGCCCCGCTCGATGGCGACGAGCCGGTGGCCGAGCTCCGCGTCGGACGGGGTGCGCACGACGCCGACGCCGACCATGGTCAGCGGCCGGCCCGCGACTCCCTCGACGACTCCGACACCGCACCGGGTCAGCCCCGGGTCCACACCCAACACCCGCATGAATGGGCCCCCCTCCGCCGCTCGGTCATCTGTTCCCGCAGGCTATCGGCTACCGCTGACAATGCGGCGGGGGCCCCGGGGGGGTTGCCCGCCGGCCCCCCGCGGGGCGGGCGTGGCCGCCCGCGGGGGCGGTGGCAAAATACTCCATGGGGCGCGCGCAGGTGGGGGCGAAAG
>NZ_JBHXRD010000029.1:71556-99659 GCF_042717325.1 Streptomyces sp. NPDC058637
GCCCGGCGCCCCCCCCGCGCCCTTCGCCCCCACTCGCACCCTCCCAGAACCCCCCGCGCGCGCCGGCCGGGCGGGGGCGGGGGGCTCCCCCCGCCCCCCCCCCCCCCGCGGCCGTGCTGTCCGCCTCAGGCGTCGACCTTCTCCATGACCTCGTCGGAGACGTCGAAGTTGGCGAAGACGTTCTGCACGTCGTCGCTGTCCTCCAGCGCGTCGATCAGCTTGAAGATCTTGCGCGCGCCCTCTTCGTCGAGGTCCACCTGCATGGTGGGCAGGAAGTCGGCCTCGGCCGAGTCGTAGTCGATGCCGGCCTGCTGGAGCGCGGTGCGGACCGCGACCATGTCGGTGGCCTCGCTGACGACCTGGTAGTTCTCACCGAGGTCGTTGACCTCCTCGGCACCCGCGTCGAGGACCGCGTCGAGGACGGCGTCCTCGGACAGCTCGCCCTTGGGGACGATGACGACGCCCTTGCGGTTGAAGAGGTACGAGACCGAACCCGGGTCGGCCATCGAACCGCCGTTGCGGGTCATCGCGACGCGCACGTCGGACGCGGCACGGTTGCGGTTGTCGGTGAGGCACTCGATGAGCACCGCGACACCGTTCGGGCCGTAACCCTCGTACATGATCGTCTGGTAGTCGACGCCGCCCGCTTCGAGACCGCCGCCGCGCTTGACCGCGGAGTCGATGTTCTTGTTCGGGACGGAGCTCTTCTTCGCCTTCTGAATGGCATCGACGAGGGTCGGGTTCCCCTCGGGGTCCACACCTCCGGTGCGGGCCGCGACCTCGATGTTCTTGATCAGCTTCGCGAAGAGCTTGCCGCGCTTGGCGTCAATCACGGCCTTCTTGTGCTTCGTCGTAGCCCATTTAGAGTGGCCGGACATCTGCCTTCTCCTTCGCGTCACCAAAAACGATCCGAACCCGAGAGATCCTACCGGGATCGAGTCAGCCCACGGCGCGCACCATGTCGACGAAGAGTGCGTGCACCCGGTGGTCCCCGGTCAGTTCGGGGTGGAACGAGGTGGCGAGGGCGTTTCCCTGGCGTACGGCCACGATGTGGTTGCCGTGCACCGCGACGACATCCGCCCCGGCGCCCACCGACTCCACCCAGGGAGCCCGGATGAAGACGCCCTCGACGGGTCCGCCGGGCACTCCGTCGACCTCGACGGCGGCTTCGAAGGACTCGTTCTGCCGCCCGAAAGCGTTACGGCGCACGATCATGTCGATGCCGCCGACGGTCTCCTGGCCCGAGCGGGGGTCCAGGATCTTGTCGGCGAGCAGGATCATCCCGGCGCAGGTGCCGTAGACCGGCATGCCGGCGGCGACCCGCTCGCGCAGCGGCTCCAGCATGCCGAACAGCACGGCCAGCTTGGACATCGTGGTGGACTCACCACCGGGTATGACGAGCCCGTCGACCTCGGCGAGCTCCTCGGGCCGCCGGACCGGCCTGGCCACGGCGTCCGCCGAGGCCAGGGCGATCAGGTGTTCCCGTACGTCGCCCTGGAGGGCCAGGACTCCGATGACAGGGGTGTCGGTCATCAGTGGCTACCAGCCGCGGTTGGCGTAGCGCTCTGCCTCGGGCAGGGTGTCGCAGTTGATGCCGACCATGGCCTCGCCCAGGTTGCGGGAGGCGTCCGCGATGACCTTCGGGTCGTCGTAGAAGGTGGTGGCCTTCACGATGGCGGCGGCGCGCTTGGCCGGGTCGCCGGACTTGAAGATGCCGGAGCCCACGAAGACGCCCTCGGCGCCGAGCTGACGCATCAGGGCCGCGTCCGCGGGGGTGGCGACACCACCGGCGGAGAACAGGACGACGGGCAGCTTGCCGAGCTCGGCGACCTCCTTGACCAGCTCGTACGGGGCGCGGAGGTCCTTGGCGGCGGCGTACAGCTCGTTGTTGTCGTAGCCGCGCAGCCGGGCGATCTCGTTCTTGATCTGGCGCAGGTGCCGGACGGCCTCGACGACGTTGCCGGTGCCGGCCTCGCCCTTCGAGCGGATCATCGCGGCGCCCTCGGCGATGCGGCGCAGGGCCTCGCCCAGGTTGGTGGCGCCACAGACGAAGGGGGTGGTGAAGGCGAACTTGTCGCTGTGGTTGACCTCGTCGGCCGGGGTGAGGACCTCGGACTCGTCGATGTAGTCGACGCCGAGGGACTGCAGGACCTGCGCCTCGACGAAGTGGCCGATGCGGGACTTGGCCATGACGGGGATGGAGACGGCCTCGATGATCTCTTCGATCATGTTGGGGTCGGACATCCGGGCCACGCCGCCGTCCTTGCGGATGTCGGCCGGGACCCGCTCCAGGGCCATGACGGCCACGGCGCCCGCGTCCTCGGCGATCTTCGCCTGCTCGGCGTCGACGACGTCCATGATCACGCCGCCCTTGAGCTGCTCGGCCATGCCGCGCTTCACTCGGGCGGTGCCGGTGGCCGGGGACTCGGTGGACTGGGTGCTGGGAAGCGTGGACACGGATCGACCTCACTGGGGTGAAAAGGCGTGGACTCTGCAGCCCTGAGCAAACGCTCCGGAACCAGTCCACAGCAAGGGCCAATAAGCACCCCGTGGATCGTTTTGCCCCGCACCCGGCACGCCCCCCGCACGCCACGTCCCGCCTCCCCCTCCGCCGGGAGACCCCGCCCGCCTCCGCCGGACGCCCTTTCAGGCGGCCCCCTCAGGTACCGGGCCGGTCCGCCAGGGCCACCGGCGCCTCGTCGTCCATCTCGAACGCGAGCGGGAACGGCGCGTGCCCTGCGAGCCGGAACAGCCGCACCGTGCGGTGCCTGCGCAGCGCCCGGGCGGCCCGCACCGAGTCGTTGTGGAAGCGGCGCGCCATCGGCACGCGCCGTACGGCGGCGGCGAGCTCCCCGGCCGCGTCCTCACCGCCGGGGAACTGCTTCACCGCCTCGACCTGCGCCGTCTCGCCGAACACGGCCCGCAGCGCGGTGCTCAGCTCGCTCTCGGCGACCTCCCGCTGCTCCTCCTCGGCCTGCCGGGCGGCGTGCGCCGCCTCGTACAGCACGAGGGAGGCGGCGGGGTCCAGGACGCCGGCCGTGGCGAGTTCCTGGGTGACCGAGGCGCGGCGCAGCAGCTGCGCGTCCAGGGCCGCGCGGGACGCGTCGATACGGGCGTGGAGCCGGTCGAGCCGCCCGGCGGTCCAGCTGAGGTACAGGCCGATCGCGAGGAGCGCGACGGCGATCCAGATGAGGGTTTCGATCACGGGCGGCAACGCTACCGTCGGCGGGGGCGCCGCCGGTCCCCGGGCCGCCGCCGACGGTCCGGGGAGCCCGGCTCAGTCCTTGGCGAGGCCGAAGCGGGCGCGCAGGCCGGTGCGTTCGTCCGTGTCGACGGACGCGGCCCCCTCCGTCACCGTCTCGTACACCCCGAGGATGTCCGCGCCGACCGTCACCCAGTCGAAGCGCCGTACGTGGGCGCTGCCCCGCTCGCTCAGGCCCGCGCGCCGCTGCGGGTCGCCGAGCAGCCGGATCGCCGCCGCGGCCAGCGCGTCCGCGTCCTCGTTGGCGAAGAGGTCGCCCGCCGCGCCCTGGTCCAGCACCTGTGCGAACGCGTCGAGGTCACTGGCCAGCACGGGTGCGCCCGCCGACAGGGCCTCGACCAGGATGATGCCGAAGCTCTCGCCGCCGGTGTTCGGCGCGACGTACACGTCGACGCTGCACAGCAGCCGTGCCTTGTCCTCGTCGCTCACCATGCCGAGGAATTCGACACGGTCGCGGAGCTTTTTCGGCAGCGAGGCGACCGCTTCCTCCTCGTCGCCGCGGCCCGCGACCAGCAGCCGGGTGTCCGGGCGGGCGGCGAGGATGGCGGGGAGCGCCTTCATGAGGACGGGCAGTCCCTTGCGGGGCTCGTCGATGCGCCCTATGAAGCCGAGTGTGCCGCCCTGCCACTCCGCCTTCGGCTCCGCGCCGGCGAAGAAACCCACGTCCACGCCGTTGGGGATGACCACGGCGTCCCCGCCGAGGTGTTCGACCAGCGTCCGCCGCGCGTACTCGCTCACCGCGATGCGCGCGCTGATCTTCTCCAGCGCGGGCTGGAGGATCGGGTACGCGGCGATCATCGCGCGGGAGCGCGGGTTGGACGTGTGGAACGTGGCGACGATCGGCCCCTGCGCGGCCCAGCAGGTGAGCAGGCCGAGCGAGGGCGCGGTCGGCTCGTGGATGTGGATGACGTCGAAGGTGCCGTCGTGGAGCCAGCGGCGCACCCGCGCGCCGGACAGGAACCCGAAGTTCAGCCGGGCCACCGAGCCGTTGTACGGGACGGGCACGGCCCGCCCCGCGGACACCACGTAAGGCGGCAGGGGCGTCTCGTCGTCGGCGGGCGCCAGGACCGAGACGTGGTGGCCGAGCCGGATCAGGTGCTCGGCCAGGTCCCGGATGTGGAACTGCACGCCGCCCGGTACGTCCCAGGAGTAGGGACAGACGATGCCGATCTTCACGGCGCTTCCCCCTGGGGTTCCAGATCGGAGGTCCAGAGCCGCTGCAGCATGTGCCAGTCCTCCGGATGTTCGACGATCCCGGTGGCGAAGGCATCGGCCAGCGCCTGTGTCATGGAGGACGTGATCTCGGCGCGGGTGCCTGTCTCCGGGACGGGGACCGACGGGTGGATCCGGGCCCGCATCACGGGGGTGTCGTCGTACCCGAGGGTGACGGGCAGCAGTAGCGCGCCGGTCTGCTGGGCCAGCAGCGCCGGGCCGGCGGGCATCCGCGCGGTGTCGCCGAAGAACGTCACCTCGACGCCGGAGGCCGACAGGTCCCGGTCGGCGACCAGGCAGATCAGGCCGCCCGCGCGCAGCCTCCGTGCCAGGGTCCCGAAGGCTGCCCCGCCGCTGTGCGGCAGGACCTCCATGCCCAGACTCCGGCGGTAGGCCACGAACCGGTCGTACAGGGTCTCCGGCTTGAGCCGCTCGGCGACGGTGGTGAAGGGCACCTTCAGGTCGGTGGTGACCCAGGCGCCCGCCAGGTCCCAGTTCGCCAGGTGCGGCAGCGCGACGATGACGCCGCGCCCGGCGTCCATGCCCTCCATGAGCCGGTGGACGCCCTGGACCTCGATGCCGGCCTTGATCCGTTCCGGGGTCCAGGTCGGCAGCCGGAAGGACTCCATCCAGTAGCGCATGTAGGAGCGCATGCCGGCCTTCGACAGCTCGGCGAGGCGGGCCGGGCTCGCGTCCGGCACCACACGGGCCAGATTGGACTCCAGCCGCAGCACGGCCTTGCCACGCCGCCTCCACACCTGGTCGGCCAGGGTGCGGAACAGCGCGCGGGCCGCCGGTTCGGGCAGCTTCTTGACCGCGCCCCAGCCGAGCCCGTAGAGCCCGTCGGTCAGCCGCCCCTTCAGATCGGTGCCGCTCACTGCGCGGCCTCGCTCCCCTGTTCGGCGGCGGCAGCGACCGCGTCGGCCTCGGCGGACTCCCGGCGTACGGTCACCACCCGCTGGACCAGCGTGACGAGGCTGCCCGCGGCCACGATCCACAGCGCGATCGGCAGCAGGACCTGGATCCCGGGCACGCCGAAGCCGTGCAGCCCGGCCAGCCCCGCGGCGACCAGCGAGATCACCAGTCGCTCGGCGCGTTCCACGAGTCCGTTCACCGCGACCGGCAGGCCGATCGACTCACCGCGCGCCTTCGTGTACGAGACCACCTGGCCGCTGGCCAGACAGAAGATCGCCACCGCGCAGAGCGTGTTGTCGTCGCCGCTCCCCGCGTACCAGAGCGCGAACCCGGCGAAGATCGCCCCGTCCGCGACCCGGTCGAGCGTGGAGTCCAGGAACGCGCCCCACCGGCTGGAGATCCCCGCCTGCCGGGCCATGTTCCCGTCGACCAGGTCGGAGAATACGAAGACCGTGATCACGATCGTGCCCCAGAAGAACTCCCCCATCGGGAAGAAGACCAGCGCACCTGCCATCACCCCCGCCGTGCCGACGAGTGTGACCGCGTCGGGACTGACCCCGAGCCGGAGCAGCAGAGCGGCGAGCGGTGTGAGGACACGCGTGAAGAATGCACGCGCGTACTTGTTCAGCATGGCCTTCCCGAGGTTCGGTGGGCCGCGCGACCCCGTCGGTCACCGGCTGGCCCATCGTAGTCACCAGCCGGGTGCTCCCATGGCGGGGCACCCCGTCCGGCCGGTGTCCCGGAAGTCCTGCCCGGCCGTGCACGACGTATGGACGGCACCGCACGGGAGTGGAAGGCTCGAATGACCGCGGGCGTCGCCGAAGCCGCCGTGGCGGCTCCCCGTCGCCCGTGCACCTTTCTCCCCCACCGCGCCGGTGCCCACCCGGGCGCCGCGCCACCCATCGGGAGGCACGCATCATGGGCGACAGGACACATGCGCACACCGGAGCCGCCGGCAGGGCGACGACGGCCGACGGGCCCGCTTCCGTACGGAACGTGGTGCTGGTCGGCCACAGCGGCTCCGGCAAGACCACCCTGGTCGAGGCCCTCGCGCTGACGGCCGGGGCACTCAACCGGGCCGGCCGGGTCGAGGACGGCGGGACCGTCTCCGACCACGACGAGACCGAACGGCGCCGGCAGCGCTCCGTTCAGCTCTCGCTGGTCCCCGTCGAATGGGACGGCTACAAGGTCAATCTGCTGGACACGCCCGGCTACGCCGACTTCGTCGGGGAACTCAGGGCCGGTCTGCGGGCGGCGGACGCGGCCCTCTTCGTCGTCTCGGCCGCCCAGGAGGCCGACGCGGTGGCGGACAGCACCCGCGCCGTGTGGGAGGAGTGCGCGGCCGTCGGGATGCCGCGCGCGATCGTCGTCACGCACCTGGACACCGCGCGCACCTCCTTCGACGAGATGACCCGGGTCTGCGGCCGGGTCTTCGGGGGCGACGACCCGGACGCCGTGCTCCCCCTCCACCTGCCGGTGCAGGGTCCCGAGGGCCCCGACGGGCACGCCCGGCTCACCGGTCTCACCGGGCTCCTCACCCAGCGGGTCTTCGACTACTCGTCCGGGGAGCGGACCGGGCACCCGCCCGCCGGTGACCAGCGGGCCCCGCTCCTCGAAGCCCGCAACCGGCTCATCGAGGGGATCATCGCCCAGAGCGAGGACGAGAGCCTGATGGACCGCTACCTCGGCGGTGGCGACATCGCCGTCGGGACCCTTGTGGAGGACCTGGAGCGTGCCGTCGCGCGCGGCTCCTTCCATCCCGTGCTCACGGCCGCGCCGGCCCCCGACGGTGCCCGCCAGGGCGTCGGCACCGTCGAACTCCTGGATTTCGTCACGCGCGGCTTCCCCTCCCCGCTCGAACGCGCCCTCCCGGCCGTCACCACCCCCGACGGCACCCCGCGCCCCGCCCCGGTCCACGACCCGCGGGCGCCCCTGGTCGCCGAGGTCGTGAAGACGTCGTCGGACCCCTACGTCGGGCGGGTCTGCCTGGTCCGCGTCTTCTCCGGCACCCTGCGCGCCGAGGACACCGTGCACGTACGCGGCCACGGCCTCGACGACCCCGGGCATCCCGCCCGCCCCTTCCATGACGCCGACGTACGCGTCGGGGCGCTCTCCTCCCCCTTCGGCGGGCAGCGGCGTCCCCTGGACACGTGTGTCGCCGGGGACCTGGCCTGTGTGTCCAGGCTGGGCGGGGCCGAGACCGGGGACACGCTCTCCGCCGCCGGGGATCCGCTGCTGATGGAGCCCTGGGCCATGCCCGACCCGCTGCTGCCCCTGGCGGTACGCGCCCACGGCAAGGCCGACGAGGACAAGCTCTCGCACGGCCTGGCCGGGCTGGTCGCCGAGGACCCGACCATGCGGCTGGAACAGAACCCGGACACCCGTCAGGTCGTCCTGTGGTGCATGGGCGAGGCCCACGCCGATGTCGCCCTGGAGCGGCTGCGCAGCCGGTACGGCGTCAGGGTCGACGCCGTACCCCACCTCGTCCCCCTCCGCGAGACGTTCGCCTCCCGGACCGTCGGGCGCGGCCGCCACGTCAAGCAGTCCGGCGGCCACGGGCAGTACGCCGTCTGCGAGATCGAGGTGGAGCCGCTGCCGCCCGGCACGGGCATCGAATTCGTCGACAAGGTGGTCGGCGGTTCCGTGCCCCGGCAGTTCGTCCCCTCGGTCGAGAAGGGCGTCCGCGCCCAGGCCGCCCGTGGCGTCGCGGCCGGGCACCCGCTCGTCGACGTGCGCGTCACCCTGCTCGACGGGAAGTCCCACTCGGTGGACTCCTCCGACGCCGCGTTCCAGACCGCCGGCGCCCTCGCCCTGCGCGAGGCCGCCGCCGACACCCGCGTCCAGTTGCTCGAACCGGTGGCCGAGATCCGGGTGCTGGTCCCCGACGACTACGTGGGCGCCGTGATGGGCGACCTCGCGGGGCGCCGGGGTCGGGTGGTCGGCACCGAGCAGGAATCCGGCGAGCGCACCCGTGTCCGCGCCGAGGTGCCCGAGATCGAGATCGGCAGGTACGCCGTCGATCTGCGCTCCCTGACGCACGGCACCGGGCGGTTCGACCGGGCGTACGCCCGGCACGAACCGATGCCGCCCCAGCTCGCCGACCGCCTGAGCGAAACGGAGGAAAGTCGGATGAAAGGGACCTAGTTGTCCGGATCTGACGCCCGTCGCCCGCCCGGGAGCCCAACGGCGGGCGGCGCCGCGCCCCGGACGATAGGCTGTGGTCCCAGCTCAGAAGGTGTGCGACGTACGGTAGTTGGGAACAGCCGCAGGAGCAGACCGTGCGGGCGAGTGGGGGCGACAGTGGCCAACGACGGATTCGATTTCTCTCCCGGAGCGCAGATCCCGCTCCAGGGTTCCGGCGGGCAGGCGGTGGCGACCAACGCCCTCGCCTCCGCCGCGTACCGTGACAGCGATGTGGCGGAGATCCTCAAGGCCAACAACGAGTGGCACAAGTCGGAAGTGAAACCGGGCAGCTCCAAGCTCTTCAAGTCCGACTATTTCAAGCCGAATCTCGGTGAGGCCTTCTCCCGTGCCGTCCAGGAACGCACGCTCGGCGGCGGCCGCGGCGCCCTCATCCAGTCCTTCGGCAGCGACCCGCAGACCGTCGTCGAGCACTGTCTCTCCGCGACCCGGCTCCGCAAGGCGCGCGACACCAGACTCACCGTGATCACGGCCGTCTTCGGCATCGTCTTCCTGCCCGGACTCGTCCTCTGGGTCCTGGCCTTCCGGCTGCGCGACTCGCTCAACAAGTCCAAGGACACTCTGTTCCGGTCCCTGGGCGGCGTCCTGCTCGTGGCGGTCGGCGGTGTCGCCGCCTTCTTCCTGATCACCATGCCGCTCACCGGGCTCCTGGCCCTCTACCTGCGCGCCATGGTCATCGCCCCGCTGATCGGATGGGTGCTCGCCAAACGGGTCGCGGAAGCCTCCGCCAAGGACATGCGGGCCCGCTGGTCGGGGCTCCTCTCCGGCACCGGTGTCAGCGCGAAGATCCCCGAGGCCGTCCCGAAGAACCCCAACGAGACCGCCCGCGAGGCACTGCGCCAGGGACTGGAGAAGCTCTCCGCCGAACAGCAGTCGAACTCGGTCTTCTACGCCGGCGCCAAGGGCGTCCTCGGCATGGGCACCCGCTGGGGCAGCTGGCAGCTCGCCGAGGAACTGGTGCCCAAGGACCCCACCAGGGAGATCCACCAGTTCCGCAGCTGGGACGTGGTGCGGGCCATCCACGACAAGCTGAAGATGCTGGAACGCGGCCCTCTGAACACCGGCGGATTCCCCACCCCGTCCGTCAAGCACTGGGTCGTCTCACCCGTCGGGGAGAACGCGGACTCCGTCTCCCGCCCCGAGGGCGAGGACGTGGCCACCTTCCAGGTCAAGCCCCACGAGATACAGCGCATCTGCAACCACCAGCAGTTCAGCAGCGGTGACCGGCACTACCTCGGCGTGCAGTTCACCCTCTGGGACGGCCAGCTGGTCATCACCATGCTGATCACCGTCACCGTGTTGCACGAGACCCTGCGCATCGAGGTCACCGGGCACGCGCTCGGTCCCGTCCACTCGCTCTTCCTGTCCAAGCCCGCCGCCGAGACGAAGACCGTCAAGAAGTCCGTCCGCTTCTGGGAGACCCGCACGATCACGCTCCCTCTCGTCAAGGCCAACGAGGTCGTGAGGCTCGCACTGCGCGCGCCCCTCACCTGGTACCCGCCGCTGCTCGACTACTTCGGCGGCAAGATCGTCCTGCCGGAGCCCTTCGGACTGCGTCACGCCTGGGCGGCCCAGCCCTGGGGCCACCGATTCATGGCCGACGACGCCATGCGGGCGGCCACCCCCGTCCTGCGCGCCGTGCACTCCGCGGCCATGCGGGTCCTGGAGGAGCACGGCGTCGACACCGAACGCTTCAACAACCGCTCCATGGCACTCAGCGGCATGGTCCAGGACGCCGCGCCGAAGAAGGCCGACGTCTACGACGCATGACACAGCGGGTGGGCCGCCCCGCGGGGCGGCCCACCCGCTGTCGTGATCCGCTCGGGCCGGCAGAGGCCCGGACGGCCGGAAGCCCGGACAGCCCAAGGCTCGGACGGCCGGGGCTCAGACGGCCGGCAGCTCCGCCGGCCACGCGTCGGCCAGCATCGTCCGGGTGTCCCCCAGCAGTTGCGGCAGCACCTTGGTGTGCCCGACCACCGGCATGAAGTTCGTGTCACCGCCCCAGCGCGGCACCACGTGCTGGTGCAGGTGGGCGGCGATACCCGCGCCCGCTTCGGCGCCCTGGTTCATCCCGATGTTGAATCCGTGGGCTCCGGACGCCGCCCGCAGCGCGACCATGGCCCGCTTCGTGAAGTCGGCGAGCTCGGCCGTCTCCGGACCGTCCAGCTCCGTGTAGTCGGCGACGTGCCGGTACGGCACCACCATCAGGTGCCCGCCGTTGTACGGGTACAGATTCAGCACCGCGTAGACCTTCGCGCCGCGCGCGACGACGAGCCCGTCCTCATCCGACTTCGCGGGAATCACACAGAACGGACAGCCGTCCTCGGACCCCGGGCCGCTCGGCTTGTTCTCACCCTGGATGTAGGCCATCCGGTGGGGCGTCCACAGGCGCTGGAACGCGTCGGGCGTCCCCACTCCGATCTGCTGCTCCGGCTCACTCGTCATGCCCGTCAGCATATTGCTTCGCTCCAGCCGCGCGTGTCGCCGGGTCCTCACCCGACGGCGCACCGCGATGCTGACGCCATGAGCGACCGCCCCACCGATCCCGTCCCCCGTCGGCTCGCACATTGGGAGCAGCGCGCGGAGGTACCGCTCCTCGCCGCGTCGCTCCTCTTCCTCGTCGGCTACGCGGTCCGCGTACTGGCCCCTCACGACGCGGAACCCTGGCGGGACATCGCCCTCGCGCTCGTCGCGGCCACCTGGTCGGTCTTCTTGGTGGACTACGGCGTACGGCTCCACCTGAGCGGCCAGGGCCGGCGCTTCGTGCGCACCCACTGGCTGGACACGGTCGTCCTCGTGCTGCCCCTGCTGCGCCCGCTGCGCGTGGTCCGCATCTACACGGCGCTCCAGAAACGCCGTGAGCGGCCGAGGCTGAGCCTGTACGCCCGGGTGATGTCGTACGCGGGCCTCACGGCCCTGCTCCTGGGCTTCTCCGCCGCGCTCGCCGTGTACCACCAGGAGTACGGGGCGCCGGGCGCCTCGATCCGTACGTTCGGGGACGCGGCGTGGTGGGCGTGCGCGACGCTCACGACGGTGGGGTACGGGGACGCCGTGCCGGTGACGCCGGCGGGGCGGGTGATCGCGGCGGTGCTGATGGCCTGCGGCCTCGCTCTGCTGGGCGCGGTGACGGGTTCGTTCTCCTCGTGGCTGCTGCAGGTGTTCGCCAGGGAGGACGAGAAGAGGCCCCCGGGGAGCGGATAGCTCTCCCCGGGGGCCGGGCCCCGCTTGCGCGGGGAGCAGGTCGACATGGGCCAGGTCCGGCCGAGCGCGTCGGATCACCCCCGCTTGCGCGGGGAACACCTCACACCTGTACGCGACGCTCCACCACGTCGACGAGCTTGGCGATCGCTTCGTCACGGGCGATGCCGTTCTCCTGCGAGCCGTCGCGGTGGCGGAAGGACACCGTGCCCGCGTTCATGTCGTCGTCGCCGACGATGATCATGAACGGCACCTTGGCCTTCTGGTGGTTACGGATCTTCTTCTGCATCCGGTCCGAGGAGGCGTCCACCTCGACCCGCAGCCCCTTCTTCCGCGCCTCGGCGGCGAACTCCTGGAGGTACGGGATGTGGGTGTCGCCGATCGGGATGCCGACCGCCTGGACCGGGGCCAGCCACACCGGGAACGCGCCCGCGTAGTGCTCCAGCAGCACCGCGAAGAAGCGCTCGATGGAGCCGAACAGCGCGCGGTGGATCATGACCGGGCGCTGCTTGGTGCCGTCCGGGCCGGTGTACTCCAGGTCGAAACGCTCCGGGAGGTTGAAGTCGAGCTGCACGGTCGACATCTGCCAGGTACGGCCGATGGCGTCCTTGCACTGCACCGAGATCTTCGGGCCGTAGAACGCGGCGCCGCCCGGGTCGGGGACCAGCGGGAGGCCCTGCTTCTCGGCGACCTGGCGCAGCGTCTCGGTGGCCTCCTCCCAGACCTCGTCGGAGCCGACGAACTTCTCCGGGTCCTTGGTGGAGAGCTCCAGGTAGAAGTCGGTCAGGCCGTAGTCGCGGAGGAGGTTCAGGACGAAGGTGAGCGTCCTGTCGAGCTCCTCGGCCATCTGCTCCTTGGTGCAGTAGATGTGCGCGTCGTCCTGCGTGAAGCCGCGGGAGCGGGTCAGCCCGTGGACGACGCCCGACTTCTCGTAGCGGTACACCGTGCCGAACTCGAAGAGGCGCAGCGGCAGTTCGCGGTAGGAGCGGCCGCGCGCGTCGAAGATCAGGTTGTGCATCGGGCAGTTCATCGGCTTGAGGTAGTAGTCCACCCCGTCGTCGAGCTGCATGGGCGGGTACATGCCGTCGGCGTACCAGTCCAGGTGGCCGGACTTCTCGAAGAGCTTGCCCTTGGTGGCGTGCGGGCTGTAGACGAACTCGTAGCCCTCCTCCTCGTGGCGGCGCCGCGAGTAGTCCTCCATGGCCCGGCGGATGACGCCGCCCTTGGGGTGGAAGACGGCGAGGCCGGGGCCGATCTCGTCGGGGAAGGAGAAGAGGTCCAGCTCGTTGCCGAGCTTGCGGTGGTCGCGCTTGGCCGCCTCCTCCAGGAACTCCAGGTGCGCCTTGAGCTCGTCCTTGGTGGGCCAGGCGGTGCCGTAGATGCGCTGGAGCATCGGGTTCTTCTCGCTGCCCCGCCAGTACGCCGCCGCGTTCCGCATCAGCTTGAACGCGGGGATGAAGCGGGTGGTGGGCAGGTGCGGGCCCCGGCAGAGGTCCTTCCAGCACAGCTCGCCGGTCTTGGCGTCCAGGTTGTCGTAGATGGTCAGCTCGCCGCCGCCCACCTCGACGTCCGCGCCGTCGCCGGCGTTCTCGACGGAGTCGGAGCCCTTGATGCCGATGAGCTCCAGCTTGTACGGCTCGTCGGCGAGCTCCTCGCGGGCCGCCTCGTCGGTGACGACCCGGCGGGAAAACTTCTGCCCGCGCTTCTGGATCTCCTGCATCTTCTTCTCGATGGCCTTGAGGTCCTCGGGCGTGAACGGCGTCTCGACGTCGAAGTCGTAGTAGAAGCCGTCCTTGACCGGCGGGCCGATGCCCAGCTTGGCCTCGGGGTGCAGCTCCTGCACGGCCTGCGCCATCACGTGCGCGGTGGAGTGCCGCAGGATGTTCAGGCCGTCCTCGGAGGAGATCTCGACGGGCTCGACGACCTCGCCGTCCTTGAGCTCGTAGGCGAGGTCGCGCAGCTCGCCCTCGACCCGGGCGGCGACGACGGTGCGCTGCCCGGGGAAGAGCTCGGCGGCCGTCGTCCCCGTCGTCACCACATGCTCTTCCCGCTCGGAATCGCGTTGGATGATCACACGGACGTCTGACACCGGTCTCTCCTGACTGAGGGGGTGCGTCGCATTCCTCTGCGCGCAGGAGGAATCGTACCGAGCCGGAGGCCCCGGACGCGAAAGGGATACCGCGGGGGCGCCCAGGGGGCTATCCCTCGTCCCCCGTGCAGGCCTCCTCGAAGAAGTCGACGTTCTCCTGGAGCGACTTCATCAGCCGGTCCCGCTCCGCCTCGTCGACCTGGACGGGCGCCACCTGGGAGGCGCCGGTGAGCCGCCGGAAGCCGCCCCTGTTCTCCAGTCGGCCCTCCACCCGGAGCGGCAGTCCGACGAGGTGGGCGTGGCCCGCGATCCGGTACGCCTCCTCGTCGAGCTCGATCCGTACGTGCGCGACCTCCGCGCCCGCCAGCACCCGCAGCCGTACGACGCCGGGGCCGCGGGGTCCGGAGCGGCGCAGCCGTACGACGGCTCCGGTGATCCGTACGGGGACGGCCGGCTCGGCCTGGAGGTAGCGCACCCCGGCGAGGCGCAGGGCGGGCAGGTCGCCCGGGGAGAACTCGACGGGTTCGGGCCGTGCGGGGCAGCCTTCGGGGGTTCCGGCGGCGGGTGCCCATTCCAGCGTGATCCTGGCGCCCTCCGAGCCCCGGACCAGGGCGACGACCGCTTCGGTCAGCTCGCGGCTGACCCCGGCCGCGACGGCGCTGTCGAAGGCCTCCATTCCTCCGGTGGCCCGCTGGTAGTCGACGGCCTCCCGGGTGGCGTGCAGGGCCTGGTAGAGCTGTACGGCGACGGCCCGTCCGGCGGCGACGGGGACGAAAACGGTGAGGCGGCGGCCGCCCGGCGCGGGTCCGACGAGGGTGCCGTCCAGGGTGGCGCGGGCCTTCCCGCGGTTGCGTGCGCCGTGGTAGCCGGCCGTGCCGCGTACGGCGAGTGCCCCGGCGAGGAGGGTCTGCCGGGCGGCCGTGCGCAGTTGTTCGGCCTCGGTCCAGCCGACGGCCCCGGCCGTCTCCTCGGGGACGTCGCGCCACCATCGGATCTCGTCGCTGGGGAGGGCGAGGGCGACGAGGACGTCGCGTGCGGACGGGGCGGCGCTGCGGGCGAGGGCGGTGAGGGCTTCGGCGAGCAGGTCCTCGCTGTCGGGGTAGGCGGTGGTGTCCGGCACGAGCAGGCTGGTGCCGGAGGCGGCGGGGCCGGGCGGGGTCCAGCGGCTGTAGTGCCCGGCGGCTCCTTTGCGCCGGCGCCAGCCGTGCCGGCCCAGGAGGGTGCCGAGTACGGCGGGGTCGACGAGGGCGGGGCCGGGCCCCTGGTGCGGATCCGGGTCCTCGGCGTACGGGTGTGCGCGTGGGCCCGCCGGTGCCGTTCGGCCGGCGGGCTCGTCCATCGATCGGTGCATCAGGGTCTCCCTCCCGCCCCGACCCGGGCCATGATCTCGCAGAGTGCTCGGTCGTCGAAGATCCGCGAGGTCGGGATCCGCACAGTGGTCCTGTGCCGGCCCGTCACCGCGTGGCCGGCGAGGTTGGTCCAGTAGCAGCAGTGCCGCAGGTCGAGCCGTTCGTGCCCGGCCCGCAGCCAGTCGTCCTGGCTGCGGGGCACGAGCATCACGACAAGGATCTTGTGCACCGACACGGGGGTCCGCGCGAGCTTCACCAGGTGGGCGTTGTCGAGGGTGAAGGCGAACGAGGCGCCCGGTGGGTGCGGGGGGATCTGGTAGGTGCACTTGAGCTGCACCTTGACGGTCACTTCGTCGTCGACGGTGTGGTCGGGGGCGCCGTGGCTGACGTGCCAGTCGATGCCGTTGTCGGGAAAGGGCTGCGAGAGGGAGCATCCCGCCGCGGCCGCCACGGCGTGCAGGTAGCCCACCTGGAGGGTCTCCATGCAGGCGGTGGTGGCGAGGGTGCCGCGCAGCGGTGGTGGTGCGGTCCGCTGCGGTGGCGGTCCTCCCCCGTGCTTCCCGGCTCGGGCGGGGCCCCCTGGGTTCGGCTGCGCGAGCGCCATGGCTCCGTGTGCCTTCCGGGCTGTGCCGACCGGTTGCCCGGTCTCCGCTGACGGGAGGGCCAACTTCCGTTCCCGTCCCCTGTGTTGTCACCGCAGGAGGGGCGCCCCAAACGGCGTATCAGGCAAAGGGCGCGGGTATCACCGAATCGGGCAGAGGAATCCCGCCATCTGCCGTGCAGGTGCGAGGAGTTCAGGGATGATGCACTGGTTCGAGGGGCCGTTGGCCGCTTTTGACACCGAGACAACAGGCGTGGATGTCGAGGAGGACCGGATCGTTTCGGCCGCCCTCGTCGTCCAGGACACGGCGGGCGGACGGCTCCGCGTCACCCGCTGGCTGGTCAATCCGGGGATTCCGGTGCCCGTCGGGGCCACCGAGATCCACGGTCTGACCGACGACCATCTGCAGCGCAACGGCCGGTGGCCCGCGCCGGTCGTCGAGGAGATAGCACGGGCGCTGGCCGAGCAGTGCGCGACGGGGCGGCCGCTCGTCGTGATGAACGCGCCGTTCGATCTGACGCTGCTGGACCGGGAGCTGAGGCGCCACCGGGCCTCGTCACTGGCCGGGTACCTGGGGAACACGCCGCTGTGCGTGCTGGATCCGCGGGTCCTGGACAAGCATCTGGACCGCTACCGCAAGGGCCGCCGCACGCTGACGGACCTGTGCGAGCTGTACGAGGTGGTGCTGGACGGGGCGCACGACGCGGCGGCCGACGCGGCGGCCTCGCTGGAGCTGGTGCGCGCGGTGGGGCGGCGGTTCTCCACCCGGCTGGAGCGGCTGAGTCCGGCGGAGCTGCACACACGGCAGGCGGTGTGGCACGCGGCGCAGGCGCGCGGGCTGCAGGCGTGGTTCGAGAAGAGCGGTGCTCCGGAGGCGGTGGATCCGGCGTGGCCGCTGCGTCCCGAGCTGCCCGCCGCGGCCTGATCCGGGGCCGGGTACGCGAAAGCCGGTCCGTCGTTGTGCTGACGGACCGGCTTTTTCCGGGTGGGCGATACTGGTTTCGAACCAGTGACCTCTTCGGTGTGAACGAAGCGCTCTCCCGCTGAGCTAATCGCCCGGGAACGGGTTGAACCATACAGGGCCCGGCGGGGTACGTTCAAACCGCTTGGAGCCATGCCGTCAGTCCGCGGCGTCCGGAACGCATCATCAGTGTGTGATTGGCGCGGAAGAAGAGGCGTCCGGGCACGGCTAGGCGGCGCAGGAGCGCTTTGCGGACGTCTGCCTCCTGCTCGTACAGGACGCGGCTGCCGCCGTCGTGCGGGGTGACGGTCCAGCGGGCCCAGCCGTCGAGATCGCCGCTCATGGCGGCTTCGAGGACGCGGGCGCGGGGGTCGTGGCGGCTCCGGCGGAGGGTGATGACGAGGTCGTACGGGAGCAGCGAGCGGAAGCGCGCCGTGGCGGTGGTGTCGTCGACGGGGGTGACCGCGCGGACCTGCGGCCACCACCGGGGGTAGTCCTCGGCGCGTTCGAGGGCCGCGTACACGGAGTCGGGCGTGGCGGACAGGTTCCAGACGCTGGTGAAGCGGTGGTGGTTGCGGTCCATGGGTCCAGTCTGCGCGTACGGGACCTACTCAGTGCCGGAACTGAGTATCCGAGCGCATGTACGAACGTGTGGCCGCCGCCACACTCCGGTACATGGAACATGTGCCGCCACCCGCAGAGGAACTGGCGCTCCTCGACCGAGAACTGGTCCAGCTGGACGCCCGCAGGCTCCAGCTGCTCAACCGTCGTGCCTGGCTGCTGAGTGTGCTGCGGCCGCCGGTCGCTCCCCCGCCGTTCACGGCGCCCTCCGCCCGGCCCGGCGCCGGGCCGTCCGCCTGGGGGCCGCGGGGCGGTGCGGTGCCGGCTGCCCCGGTGGCCGCTTCGTCCTCCGTGCAGAACGTGCTGCTGGTCCTCGGTGGTCTCCTGCTGACGATCGCGGCGATCGCCTTCACCCTGTTCAGCTGGGGCGAGATGGGCATCGCGGGCCGTTCGGCGGTCCTCGCGGCGGTGACGGCCGGCGCGCTCGTGGCGCCCGCGCCGCTGCTGCGCCGGGGCCTGACGTCGACGGCCGAGGCGCTGGCCGCGCTGGCGCTGGTGCTGACGGTGCTGGACGCGTACGCGCTGCACGCGGTGGCGGTGCCGGACACGGACGGGCCGGCGTTCGCGGCCCTCGCGTCCGCCGTGCTCGCTTCGGTGTGGACGGCGTACGGCCTGTGGCTCGGGCGGCTGCGGCTGCCGCTGCCCGTGGCCGTGGTGGCGGGCCAGTTGCCGCTGCTGCTGTGGGCGTGGGCCGCGGGCGCGCCCGCGGTGGTCTTCGGGTGGGCGCTGCTGGTGACGGCTGCGGCGGGTGTGGCGGTGGCGCTGTACGGCCGGGGGCTCGCGGTGCGGGTCACGGCGGCCGTCGGGGCGTCGATGACGGGGGCGGTCGCGCTGCTGATCGGTCTGTCCCTGTCCGTGTCGGCCGGAGGTCCGCTGTCGGCCGTGGGCCCGGGAGCGTTGCTGCTGGCGGGTGCGGGGGTGGCGCTGGCCGGGGGGTGGCGCGCGCCGAAGGAGTGGGCCGTGGCCGCGGGTGCGGTGGCGGGTCTGGCCTCGGTGGCCGCGGTGGGCGGTGTGCTGCGTACCGGACTGCCGTGGAACTGGTCGGTCGTGGTGTATCTGCTGTGCGGCATCGCGTTGTCGCCGGTCCTGCGGCTGCGCGTCCCCCGGCCGGTGGGCCGGGGTGTGCTGGGTGCGTCCGCCGCTGTCACGGCGGGTGCGCTGGTGTGGGCGTTGCCGGTGGTGGTGGCGGTGCTGCTGGGGCCTGTTTCGGTGCTGGCGGATGTGTGGTCCGGTGCGCCGGAGGGGTTCCGGGGTGCGTTGGGGCCGTCGATGTCGTGGCCTGCGTCGGCCGCGTCCCCGGTGGTGCTGGTCCTGGTGGCGGGTGTGCTGGGCGCGCTGCGTCTCGGGTGGGCGCGGGGGGCGTTCGGGGCGCCCCGTCCGGGGTGGCCGGTGGCCGCGGGGGCCGGGGCGCCGGTCCTGGGCTGGGGTGCGGTGCTCGCCCTGCTCGCGGTGGCGGATGTGCCGTACGCGGTGGCGGTGGGCGTGGAACTGCTGCTGGTCGCGGGGCTGCTGGAGCTCGCCGTGCGGCGCGGGTCCGGTGCCCTGTCACTGACCGCTCTGGTGTGCGGGCTGGTGGGTGCGGTGGGTGCGGGACTGCTGGCGCTGGCCGCCGAGCCGGCCACGTACGCCGTGTTCGGGGGCCTGCTGGTGCTGTTCGCGGGTGCGGCGGTCCGGTCGAAGGCGGTCGTGGTCCAGTCGGTGCTCGCCGTCGGCTCGGTGCTCTGCGCGATCGTGGTGGCCTGCGCGGCGGGGGCGTCGCTGGGGTGGAGTGCGCCGCAGGCGGCTCCGGTGGTGCTGGCCGTGCCCGCGGTGACGGTGTTGCTCGGGGCCCGGCTGCGGGTGGCGGCGGTGGCGTTGTCGCTGGAGGCCGCGGGGGCGTTCGGGGCGCTGGTGGCCGTGGGGCTCGCGGTGACGGACGCGCCGTTCCTCGCGCTGGTGCTGGCGTTGTGCGGGGTGCTGGCCGCGGGGACCGCGGTGCGGCCCGAGCGCCGGCCGGCCGCGGGGTACGTGGCCGCGGTGCTGTTCGTGCTGGCCGCGTGGGTGCGTCTGGTGGCTTCGGGGGTGTCGGACCCGGAGGCGTACACGCTGCCGGTGTCGGTGGCCGCGTTCGCGGTGGGGTATCTGCGCCGTCGCGGGGACCCGGGCGCGTCCTCCTGGGTGGCGTACGGCCCGGCCCTGTCGATGACGATGGTGCCGAGCCTCGTGGTGGCGTGGTCCGATCCGGGCTGGCCGCGCCCGCTGCTGCTGGGTGTGGCGGCGCTGGTGGTGACGCTGGCGGGCGCCCGGCTCAGGCTGCAGGCGCCGTTGGTGCTGGGCGGTTCGGTCCTGGCGCTGGACGCGCTGCACGAGCTGGCGCCGCATGTGGTCCAGGTCTTCGACACGCTCCCCCGGTGGGCGTTCCCGGCGCTCGCCGGGCTGCTGCTGCTCGCGGTCGGTGCGACGTACGAGCAGCGGCTGCGCGACGCGCGCCGGGTGCGGGAGAGCCTGGGGCGGATGCGTTAGGGCATCCTGTCGCCGACGAGCGCGAGGTTCTGGATCGCGGCGAGTCCGTACAGGGCGGTGGAGTTGGTGCTCACCCAGGCCGCTTCACCGCCCTCGACGAGTCCGGTCGGGCCCTCGATCCTCTTGGTGCTCCAGTCGGTGCTCTCCTTGTAGTCCCAGGCGTCGTTACTGCTGTAGAAGTGCTTCCACGCCCGGGTGGCGAGGGTGACGTCGCCGGTCTGGGCGGCGGCGTAGGCGTCCTGCCGTGAGTGGCCCTGGAACAGCAGCAGGGTGCCGAAGTTGCTTCCGTAGCGTGCTGCCTGTTCGGCCTTGGTGGCGTTGAAGTAGCGGCAGTAGTCGATCCAGGCGGCCTTGAAGGCGGGCATGTCGATCATGTCGATGAGTTCGGCGTTGAGTTCGACGAGGCCGAACATGGCCGACAGGTGCGAGACTCCGACCGCGGGCTTGTCCGCGACGGCGAACCTGCCCGTGTCGAGGTCGTAGAGGCCGACGCCCTGGACGAAGCCGTTGGGCTGCGCGGCGATGGTCTCCATGGTGGAGAGCACTCGGTCCCTGGCCTTCTCCCACTTGGGTCCGCGCCGTTCCCACTCGGTGAGCCAGGCGGAGACGAGACCGCTCCAGTCCGTGCCGAAGCCGATGGACAGGGCGCGGCGGTCGGGGGTGTAAGGCTCGGTCCGGATCTTGCGGATGGGGTCGAGGGCCAGGAAGGTCTCGTCGGAGTCGACGTTGGCGTGCATGAGGTCGCCGACGCGCTCGTCGGCGGTGAGGAAGTAGAACATCCGGCGGTAGGTGGTGTTGGCGATGCGCTGCTGCTTGGCGCTGTCGGCGTAGTGCTGGACACCGTGGCGGGTGCCGAGTCCGGCCCATTTGCCGAGGTGGTAGACGTCGACCTCGCCGGTGTGCCGGGTCATGGCCTCGGCGAAGCGGTAGATGTCGGCGCGGCCGGAGCGCATGTACGCGTACCAGAGCCAGAGGTCGGGCGAGAGCTCGGAGTTGTCCCAGGCGTAACCGCCGACGTCGTAGCACCACTGGTGCCGGGTGGGGTCGTAGGTGTGCATGATGTCGCCGTAGTCCCAGAAGCCGTACCAGCGGCGCATCTCCACCTGGTCCTTGTAGTACGTGAAGAGGAAGTCCAGGTGGTCCTCGATCTTCGACTTGGCGGCGGTGGACCGGTCGGGTTCGGCGAAGAGTCCGCCGAAGACCTTGGCCTGGACGAGCTGCCTGGGCGGGGCGGCGAGCTGGGGCGGGGTGCGGACGGCGTCGACCTGCTGGGCGAGGTTCTCGGCGGCGGGGGTGGACTCGTTGGCCCAGAAGAGGAGTTCGCTGGTCCGGGCGATGCCGTACGGGGTGCCGAAGCCGGGTTCGTAGTCCTCGTAGGTGATGTTGAGGCCTTCGAGCTGTTCGGCGTAGGTGTCCTGGTCCATGCCGTCGTGGTAGAAGCGCAGGTCCATGGGCTGTGCTTCGGGTGACCAGAGCCAGAGGGTGACCTCGGCCCTGTCGGTGTGGGCGTCGCGGATGTCGAGCTGGGCGGGGTGCTTCTCCCAGAAGTCGCGGAGCCCGAAGGAGAATCCGCCGGTGGGTCCTCCGACGTATCCGAAGCCGGAGGCCCGCCTGCCGCCTCCCGCCGGGATCCAGCCGTGGCCCTTCTTGGTGCGCTTGCGCAGTCCGAAGCCGTCGGCGGAGAGCTGGGAGAGGGTGTAGTCGCCCCATTGGGGGATGTACTGCAGGCGGCTGGTGACCCGCTGGTCCCAGGTGGCGGGGTCGGGGAGCTTCTGTCCGGCGAACTGGGCCTCGCGGACGGCGGCGCCTGGGTCGCGGCGCAGTCCGGTGATGCCCTTCACCGCTTCGCGCAGGAGTCCGGTGCCGTCGCCGCCGATGCGGATGTGGCGGTCGTGGGCTGCGTCGCGCATCGGGACGCTGAAGCGGACGCCGAGGCCGCGGATGAAGTCGCCGCTCGGCTCGCCGGGTTCCTGGGTGCCGTCGTAGGTGATGGTGTGCATCATCCGGAAGGAGTCGGCGCCGGCGTAGAAGTAGAAGCGTACGGAGAAGGGCATCCAGGAGCGGGAGCCCTTGCGGTGCTTGCCGTCGATGCGCACGACGGCGCGGACGGGGCCGTCCTGTTCTATCGCGGCCTCCTCGATGACGCTCTCGAAGCGCTCGTACTTCTCGTTGCCCTGGTCACCGTCCTCGATCTCGTTCTGGCGGAGCAGGACGAGCCGGCCGTCGCCGGCGATCTCGGTGGAGCCCCGGGTGACGGTCTTGACGAGGGCGGAGCCGTTCGTGCCGAGCTTCGCGGTGATCACGCCGGTGGAGACGGTGATGGTGCCGCCCGAACGGGTGGCGGTGACCTTGTTCTTCGGTGCGGCGGGGGTTCCGGTGGTGAGGACGAACTTCTCGGCGGTGGCCTCGGGGCCGACGGCGTGCGCGGTCCACTTGAGCGAGCCGTCCGGCCAGTAGCCGATCGGCCAGGTCTGCACGGGGACGTCCTCACCGTCCTCGGTGGTCAGCGCGAAGGTCTGGTCCTTGGCGTACCGCCCCTTGGGCCAGGGCACGCCGAGGGTGGATCCGGGGGCGGCCCCGAGGCCGCCGGACTCCAGCCAGGTGAGGGCGACGGGGCCGGCGGTGCCGTCGGCGCTCCGGGCCGCGGTGGCGGTGCCGGAGCCGAGGGACCAGCTGAGCTGCGCGGCCGCGCCGGCCGCCGCTGCGGCCTTCAGGAGTGTTCTGCGGGGCATCCTGGACATGGTTGTGCCTCTCTCCGTGCGGATCGGGGACAGCGAGAAGGTGGTGCTGGGAGGGCTCAGCGGGTGAGCCGCGCCTCCACGGCGGTGGCGGCGGCCGCGACGGCCCCGACGACGGGCACGGCCAGCGGCAGCACCAGGGCTCCGGAGAGCACGACGACGGCCATCCCGCAGACCAGCAGGAGGGAGCCGGCCGGGTCGCGGACCGTGCGGCGGCCGGCGTCGGCCAGCAGCGGGCGCCAGGCGGTGCCGGGTTCCCAGCACGCGGCGGCGCGTACCACGGCGACCAGGAAGCCGATCAGGGCGAGGATGCCGACGGCACCCACGAGCGGACCGCCGGGCAGCCCGGCCCGTACGGCTGCCAGGTCCAGCAGGAGCAGGGCTCCGGCGGCCCACACGGACAGGCCGACGAGCCAGCCGCCGCGGGCCGCGGCGAGGACGTCGGCGGCGAACTCGCGCAGGCCGCCGCGCTCACCGGCCAGATGGCGGCGCAGGTGTCGTGTCCCCGCGGCGAACGCGGCGGGGAACGTGAGGAGCGGCAGGGCCGCGACGGCGATCCATACGCCGGTGAGCAGGCATTCGGAGAACAGGCCGAAACGGTCCATGACGTGCGAACGCCGGGTCGCGGTGCGGGTCTTCGTCGTCACGGCGCGCCTCAGCCCTTCAGGCCGGAGGTGGCCATGCCGTCGATCAGGTAGCGCTGGAAGGCAAGGAAGAAGGCCAGCACGGGCAGGAGGGCCACCAGCGACATGGCGATCATGCCGCCGTAGTCGGCGACGGCGTCCTGGTCGATGAACATCTTCAGGCCCATGGAGACGGTGTACTTGTCGGGCTCGTTCAGGTATAGCAGCGGGCCCATGAAGTCGTTCCACGCGTTGATGAAGGTGAAGATCGCGCTGGTGATGAGCGCCGGCCGGCAGAGCGGCATGACGATCGACCAGTAGATCCTCAGGTGTCCGCAGCCGTCGAGCCGTGCCGCCTCGTCGAGCTCCTTGGGCAGGCCCCGCATGAACTGCACCATCAGGAAGACGAAGAACGCGTCGGTGGCGAGGTACTTGCCGATCAGCAGCGGGGTGAAGGTGTTGATCAGCTCCAGCTTCTGGAACAGCACGTACTGCGGGATGATCAGGACGTGGTATGGCAGGAGCAGGGTGCCGATCATGATGGCGAACATGGCGTTGCGGCCGGCGAAGCGGACCTTCGCGAAGGCGTAGGCCGTCAGCGAGCAGGACAGCACCACCCCGATCACCGAACCGACGGCGATGTACGTCGAGTTCAGGAAGAACGTGGAGATCGGGATGTCGGCGATGCCCTCGGTGAGCCGGGTGTAGTTGTCGGTCACCGGGTCGGCCGGGAACAGGTTTAGGGCGCCGACGATGTCCGAGCTCGGCTTGAACGAGGCCCCGAACGTCCACACGACCGGGTAGAGGACCACCACGAGGAGGACCAGGGCCCCGAGGTGCCAGGCCAGTGCGCCGGGACCCCGGCGTCGTACAGCAGCTGTCAGGAGACTCATCGGCCGCCCTCCTCGTAGTGCACCCAGCGCCTCTGGGACCAGAACAGCACGGCGGTGACCAGGCCCACCGCGACGAGCAGCAGCCATCCCATGGCGGAGGCGAAGCCCATGCGGCTGTTCACGAAGCCCTGGTCGTACAGGTAACAGGTGTAGACGAGCGTCGCGTCGGCCGGCCCGCAGGAGCCGTTGCTGACGATGTAGGCCGAGCCGAAGATCTGGAACGAGTGGATGGTCTCCAGCAGGACGTTGAAGAACAGCACCGGCGAGATCATCGGCAGGGTGATGTGGAAGAACCTGCGCCAGCGGCCGGCTCCGTCCACCTCGGCGGCCTCGTACAGCTCCCGGGGGACCTGCTTGAGGCCGGCCAGGAAGATGACCATCGGGGCGCCGAACTGCCAGACGGTGAGGGCGACCAGCGCGTAGATGATCATCTCGGGGTCGCCGATCCAGCCACCGGTCTCGACGCCGAACAGCTTCTGCGTGCGGTCGACGACGGCGTCGTCCGAGAACAGCGCGCGCCAGACGATGGCGGCCGACACGCTCGCGCCGATCAGCGAGGGGGCGTAGAAGGCCGCCCGGTAGAAGGACTGGCCCCACCGCTTCTGCGCGAGCAGCATGGCGACGGCGAGTGCCGCGGCCAGTTTGACCGGGGTGCCGATCAGTACGTACCAGGAGGTGACCTTGACCGACTGGCGCCACCGGGGGTCGGCGAACATGTCGGTGAAGTTCTGCAGGCCGATCCAGCGTGGTGCGTCGAACAGGTTGTACTCGGTGAACGAGAGGTAGAGCGAGAACACCATGGGCCCGGCTATCAGGAACAGGAAGCCCGCGATCCAGGGCGACATGAACAGATAGCCGGCCAGGTTGTCGCTGCGGCCGGGCCGCTTCGGGCCGACGGGTGGCGCGCCTTCTCCGGGACCGTTCCGCCACTCGGCGGGGCGGTCGCTCCCGGGGGCGAGGGCGCCCGGGGAGGTCTGGATGTGAGTCACCGCGTTCCTCTCAGTTCGAGGCGAGGGCGGTCTTCGCCTCGGAGAAGAACTGCTTCACGGAGTCCTTCGGCGAGGCCTTGCCCAGGGACAGGTCACCGGCGATGCGCAGGAAGGCCGCCTCGATGACGTCGGCGCCGGCGGGGTGCGGGGTGATGGGCTCCAGGACGCCCGCGTCGGCGATCTCGGTCTCGTACGCCTCGATGGCCTTGCTCGGCGCGTCGGTGGGCCGGTACGCCTCGAACTGGGCGGTGGTGGCGGGGACCCCGCGGTCGTAGCCCATGATCCGGGCGACCTCGGGCTCGTGTGTCATGAAGCCGATGAAGGTCGCCACCTCGGCGGGGTGCTTGGTGCGGGCGGAACCGCTCAGCATCAGCGAGCCGAGGTACTGGCCGGTGCGCTTCCCGTCGGTGCTGGGGATGGGGGCGAGCCCGTAGCGGCTCTTGCCCTCCGCGCTGTAGCGGATGGAGAAGTTGTCCCAGGTGAACTCCCCCGCGGCCATGCCCCGGGCGAGTGCGGAGGCCGGCTTGATCTGCTCGACCTTCTTGGGGTCGGCGTAGATGCCGGACTTCACCCGGGCGAGGGCCTCGGTCCAGTACGGCAGCAGCTCGGCCTCGCCGAAGCCCATGCCGTCCTCGGTGAAGAAGGCCTTGCCGTTCTGGCGGAGGATCAGGTCGTAGAGGTACATCACGCCGTGCGGGCCGACGTCGCCCGCGATCTTCTGGCCGTCCCGGATCTTCTCCATGCCGGCGTACCAGTCGTCCCAGGTCCAGCCGATCTCCGGGGTGATCCCCGCCTTCTCGTAGACCGCCTGGTCGATGACCAGGGCCATCGAGTTGCTGCCGACCGGCACACCGAGCAGCTTGCCGTCGATGTCCGCGAACTTCTCCAGCCCGGCACGGAAGCCGTCGAGGCTGAGGTTGCCCTTCTCGACCTGGGGGCTGAGGTCGAGAAGGACGTTCTTCGCCTCGTACTTGCGCAGGAAGGTCACGGCGTTCTGTATGACGTCGGGCGGGTTGCCGCCGGCCGCCTGGGTGTTGAACTTCTTCCAGAAGTCCGGGTACTGCTGGAAGTCCGTCTTCACCTTGATCTTCGGGTGCTTCTTCTCGAAGAGGGTGACGCACTCCTGGATCTTCTTCGCCCGGTCGTCGGCACCCCACCAGGAGTGCCGGATCGTGACCGGCCCTCCGGAACCGCTGCCGCCGGTGCCGCAGCCGGCTGCGGTCAGCCCGAGGCCGGCCGCCGAGAATCCTGCCAGCTTCAGCATCTGCCGCCGGTCGATGCCGCTGTTCCGAGACATAGCTCGCCCCCACCATTCGCGATTGAATCGTTTTAGAAAGCGCTTGCTGGGCAAAAGTAAGGAGCCGCACCGGGCACGTCAACGGTTCGGACGAAATTTCGCGGCGAGGCGGCGTCGCAGGAGGTCGCGGCGGGGTGGCGCCACAGGCGGCGGGGCCGCGTCGTCAGGCGTGGCGACGAGGCTGGGCTGCGAGGCACGACGGGGCTTCGAGGCACGGCGGGGCGACGGGGCGGCTTCCGCAAGGACGGCGGCGGGGCGGCGGCGCAAGGAGCGGCCGGTGGCATGTGGGAACGCCGATGGCCCGGAAGCTTCAGTGAGGCTTCCGGGCCATCGGTCCGGGGTGGGCGATACTGGGTTCGAACCAGTGACCTCTTCGGTGTGAACGAAGCGCTCTCCCACTGAGCTAATCGCCCCGGCGCACCGCAAACATTACCCCATGTCAGCGGTGCGTCCGGACCGCCCCCGGGTCACTCGTGGATCTTCCACGGCATCGTGATCCCGAACTTCCAGACGTAGATCCCGACCAGCACCGCGACGATCACGAGCCCCACCGCGGTGAGGATGATGTTGCGCCGCCGGACCTTGGGATCGAGGGCCCGCTGGGCGGCCTCGGTGACCTTGCGCCTGGTCCAGCGCAGGACGATCTGCGCCCAGACGAATTCGGTGGCCCAGATCGCCATGCCACCGAAGATCACCAGCCACCCGGGGCCCGGCAGCGCCAGCATCGCGACGCCCGCCCCGACCACCGCGAAACCGACGACGAAGATCCCGACCTGCCAGCCCAGGTGAAGCAGCCTCGATTTCCGGATGAACCCGGGCGCGCGCGAGCCCAGCTCGCGCCCCGTCGTCTCTTCGTCCCCCGCAGCGGAACCATCGGCCACCGTCGCGGCGACCTCTTCCCGCTCGTCACTCTCCGCGTTCATGAAACCCAACCTACCCGACCGGCGATCGTCACCGGAATGGACGCATGACCCAAAGTTACACACCGCCGCACGAGCGACCCGAAGCATCACAAATAGGTCAGAGGGGTTTACAACGCCACCGTAGGTGGCATGTCGATTTCGCCGACGTGCGAATCCCCGAGCGCACACTGAGCGAAAGGCCCTGGCGCTTATGAACACCACGGTCAGCTGCGAGCTGCACCTGCGCCTCGTTGTGTCGAGCGAGTCCTCACTGCCTGTACCCGCGGGCCTGCGGTATGACACGGCCGACCCCTATGCCGTGCACGCCACCTTCCACACCGGAGCGGAGGAGACGGTCGAGTGGGTTTTCGCCCGTGACCTCCTTGCCGAGGGGCTGCACCGGCCCACCGGCACCGGAGACGTCCGCGTCTGGCCATCTCGAAGTCACGGCCAGGGCGTCGTCTGTATCGCACTGAGCTCCCCGGAGGGCGAAGCCCTGCTGGAAGCCCCGGCCAGGGCCCTGGAGTCGTTCCTGAAGAGGACCGACGCCGCTGTCCCGCCCGGCACCGAGCATCGTCACTTCGACCTCGATACGGAGCTCTCACACATCCTGGCCGAGAGCTGAGCCAGCCCGAGAGCTGCGGGCCGCCGTCCGACTCGGGGAGACGGCGTCACGCGGACAACCTCATACGGCAGACACCGACGCCGTCGCCGCGGAACCCACCGCCGCGACGGCGTCGGCGCGCCCGG
>NZ_JBHXRD010000030.1:0-98687 GCF_042717325.1 Streptomyces sp. NPDC058637
TACTGCAGGGGGGACCCTGTGGGAGAGTAGGACGCCGCCGAACAATTATTCCGGGAAAGCCCCGTGCCCTTGTGGCACGGGGCTTTTCTGCGTTCTGAGCGTCTAGGGTCGGACCATGCGCTACGAACTGGTCATCTTCGACAACGATGGTGTGCTCGTCGACAGTGAGCCGATCTCCAACACCGTCCTCGCCGGCTACCTCACCGAGCTCGGCCACCCCACCTCGTACGAGGAGTCCCTCCGCGACTACATGGGGGCCGCCGTCCACCGCATCCACGACCTCGTCGAGGAGCGGACCGGCCAGAAACTCCCCGTGGACTTCGACGAGGAGCTCCACCGGCGGACCCTCACCGCGTTCCAGCGGGAGCGACTGGCCGCGGTGGAAGGCGTGGACGAGCTGCTGGGCGGGCTCGTCGCCGACGGGATCGCGTACTGCGTGGCCTCGTCCGGAAGCCACCAGAAGATCGCGGCCGGGCACCGGAACACCGGGCTCGACCAGTGGTTCGAGGAGGAGTGGATCTTCAGCTCCGAGGACGTCGGGCGGGGGAAGCCGGCACCGGACCTGTTCCTCCACGCCGCCGAACGGATGGGCGTCGCCCCCGAACGGTGTGTCGTCATCGAGGACAGCCCGCTCGGCGTCGAAGCGGCCCGCGCCGCCGGGATGGACGTGTACGGATTCACCTCGATGATGCCGGCGGACCGGCTCACCGGCGTCACCGGGCACTTCTCCGACATGTCGCAGCTCCCCAAACTGCTGGCCTGATCGATCTACCCAGGGGTAGCTCCTGGCTCTACGCTCGCGGCCATGACGGATGCGCGGTTGCGGTACGGCAGAGCCTCACTGGCCCTCAGCTTCCTGGTGCAAGGGGTGACCTTCGCCCTGCTCGTGACGCGCATCCCCGCCATTCAGGACCGGTACGGGATATCCGACGGGCTGCTGCCCGCCTTCCTGGCCGCCGTGCCTGTCCTGGCGGGGGTCGCCAGTGTGGCCACCGAGAAGGTGGTCGCACGGGTACGGCCCGCGACCGTGCTCCGGTGGGCGCAGCCCGTCGTGCTGCTGGCGCTGCTCGGCGTGGGCGCGGGCAACGAGGTGTGGCAGGTCGCCCTCGCGCTCGGCGCCTTCGGCCTGGGCGTCGGCGCGCTGGACGCCTCCATGAACATGATGGGCGTCAGCCTGCAGCGGGCGTACGGCCGCAGCATCATGCTCGGGTTCCACGCCGCGTTCAGCCTGGGCGGTATCGCCGGGGCGTCACTGGCCTGGGCGGGAGCGCACTGGGACCTGTCGCTGTTCGTGTCCTATCTGCCGGTCGTGGCCCTCCTGCTGCCCGTGGCTCTCCTCGGGAGCCGGTGGTACGCGGACGGGAGGGCCGGGGCAGCGGTCACGACGAAGACCGGTGGGGAGGGCGCGGTGCCGGGCACCGGCGCGTCCGTGCCGTTCAAGCTGCTGATGCCGCTCTGCCTGGTGATGGCGTTCGCCTATATCGGGGACTCGACGGTCTCGAACTGGAGTGCGAAGTACCTGCAGGACGTGCTGGGCGGTTCGGAGCAGCTGGCGACCGTTCCGTACAACGTCTACATGGTGACGACCCTGCTGGGGCGGGCCGTCGGGGACCTCGGGGTGCGGCGGTTCGGGGCGGTGGCCGTAGTGCGGGGCGGGAGCGTGCTGGCCGCGGCGGGCTTCGGGGTGGTGGCCATGGCGCCCGGGGCCTGGTGGGGGATGCTCGGGTTCACCCTGCTGGGGCTGGGGCTCTGCGTGATCGTGCCGCAGACGTTCGCCGCCGCCGGCCGGATGTTCCCCGGGGCGAGCGATGTGGCCGTGGCCCGGCTGAACGTCTTCAACTACGTGGGGTTCCTCGTCGGGTCGCCGCTCGTGGGGGCGCTCGGGGACGCCTGGAGCTACCGGGGCGCGATGCTCGTCCCCATGATGCTGGTTCTCGCGACGCTGGTGTACGCCCGGTCGTTCGACCCGGAGCCCGCCCGATACGGTGTCGGGCATGAGCGGGCGCGCGCGGCTGATGTGGGATGACGCAGTAACGGGATACGACTTCGGAGCCAGTCATCCCATGGACCCGGTCAGGCTTGCCCTGACGATGGGGCTGGTGCGGGCCTTCGGGCTCGACGGGGCGGTGGACGTACGGTCGGCGAAGGCCGCGGGGCAGTCCACGCTGCGGCTGGTGCACCGGGAGGACTACGTGGCCGCCGTACGGGCCGCGTCGGCGGATCCCCGGGCCGCCGACCAGGCGTACGGCATCGGGACCGTCGACGACCCCGCGTTCCCCGGCATGCACGAGGCGTCCGCGCTCATCGCGGGGCTGTCCGTGGGGGCCGCCGAGGCCGTGTGGCGCGGGGAGACCGCGCACGCCGTGAATTTCACTGGCGGGCTGCACCACGCGATGCCCGGAGGTGCCGCCGGCTTCTGCGTCTACAACGACCCGGCGCTCGCCATCGCCCGGCTGCTGGAACTGGGGGCCGAGCGCGTCGCGTACGTCGATGTGGACGTGCACCACGGGGACGGGGTGCAGACGGCGTTCTGGGAGGACCCACGGGTGCTGACCGTGTCGGTGCACGAGCATCCGCGCACCCTGTTCCCGCAGACCGGATGGCCCGAGGAGACCGGTTCCGGTGCGGGCGAGGGCAGTGCGGTGAACGTGGCACTGCCGGCCGGTACGGGTGACGCGGGTTGGCTGCGGGCGTTCCACGCCGTGGTCCCGGAGCTCCTGGCCGACTTCCGGCCGCAGGTGCTGGTCACGCAGCACGGGGCCGATACGCACTTCGAGGACCCGCTGGCCCATCTCGCCGTGTCCCTGGACGCGCAGCGGGCGGTCATGGCGTCGTGTCACGAGCTCGCCCACGAGTACGTGGAGGGCGGGCGCTGGGTGGCGCTGGGCGGCGGCGGTTACGCGGTGGTCGACGTGGTGCCGCGCTCCTGGACCCATCTGGTGGGGATCGCGGCCCACGCGCCGGTGGACCCGGAGTCGGTCGTCCCGTCGTCGTGGCGGGACGAGGTCTACGCCCGGACACGGCAGTTGGGGCCGGCCCGGATGACGGACGGTCGTACGCCGTCGTGGAAGTCGTGGGAGGACGGGTACGACCCGGCGGACCGGCTGGACCAGGCGGTGGTGGCGGCCAGGCGTGCGGCGTTCCCGTTGCGCGGGCTGCTGGCCTGAGCGAGGGTTACGCCAACGGTGGGGCGGTATGCGGGTTCCGGTCCCAGGACGGTCCCGGTGCGGGAGCATCGGGAGGGTGTTGAGCACCGGAGCGCTGCGCGCTCATCTGCTGGCGGCCCGGCTGGCCGGACCCGTGGCCACGGCGCGGGAGACCAGCCTGCGGAGTTACCGGCTCTTCGCCGCGAGAGACCCGCGCGTGCTGCTGGGCCTCGATCCCGAACAGAGCTGGGGCGAGCGTGATCTGCTGCGCCTGATGGCCGACAAATGCGGGGTCTCGGCCGATCCTGATTACGTGTCAGGTCAGGATGCGATCGATCCTGAGCGAACCCTGGCAGGTCTGTGCGCCTTCGCGGAACGGCTCGCGGGTGCCGCCGAGAGAAGGGCTCCGGTTCTGTTCGGGACCGGTCATCCGCATCGGCTGCTCGGGTTCTACGCCGGGCTGGCAGACGCCATGTCGGCGGCCGGGTGCGCGGTGCTCACCCCCGCGCGGGGCCGCTGTGTCGACATAACGACCCGGTTCGGCGTACGCACGTACCACCTCGACTACGTACAACGGGTCGCGCTGGTGCGCGAACCGGGCGTGCGGGGTTCCGGGAGTGAGCCCGGCGCGCACTGCCATTCGCCGCTGCCGGTCCGGGCTGTTCTGGAGGAGGCGGCGGAGGCCGGAGGGGTGCTGCCGGAGCTGGTGATCGGGGACCACGGATGGGTCTGCGGTGCAGGTCAGCTGGGCATCGAGGCCATCGGTCTGGCCGACACGGACGATCCCGCGCTGTTCGTGGGCGAGGCCGAGGGGCTGGTGTCCGTCGCCGTTCCGCTTGATGACGCCGTGCGGTCAGATCACTACCGGCCGCTCACTCGCTATGTACTCAATCGGGCGTGTCTGTCACAGTAGGCGGCCGATCGTCTCACCTCTTCCCCACTCGCATCACCCGCCCCTAATCTGGGGAGTGAGCGCACAACGACGAAGAGTCACCGGAGGGGAAGCCGGTGCGCGTCTCGTGCGGAAGGTACAGGTGGGTCATGGCTGCTGGCAGCGAGAGGCCTCTCAACGAGGTCAAGTTTCTGACCGTGGCGGAAGTCGCCTCGGTCATGAGGGTGTCGAAGATGACCGTGTACCGATTGGTGCACAGTGGTCATCTGCCGGCGATCCGGGTGGGAAGGTCCTTCCGGGTCCCGGAGCAAGCGGTTCACGAGTATCTCCGCGAGTCCTTCGTGGGGGTGGAGTCGGCCTGACGTTGCCCTCGGATTACGCCCCTCACCCAGTGGCGGGTAGGCTAGGCCGACGTAGGTCGTGTGGGCCCAGACGCCCCGCACCAGTGAAGAAGAAGTGAGCGAGGGTAGTCGTGGGCTCTGTCATTAAGAAGCGGCGCAAGCGGATGGCCAAGAAGAAGCACCGCAAGCTGCTCAAGCGCACGCGCGTTCAGCGTCGCAACAAGAAGTAGGCGAACGCGGTTCGTGCATCCGAAGCCCTCCCGCCAGACCTGGCGGGAGGGCTTCGGTGTGTCCGGCTTCGCCCTTTCCGGCCATCGGTTCGGTAAAGCACGCCATGGGGTCGTCACAGGGCGACGTCCAGGGACTACGGTGACGGCCAGGGGAAGACCCCGCTCGACGAACGACGGAAGGCGCTGATCTTGGGGAAGATCGTGCTCGTCACAGGCGCGGCCCGGCAGCTCGGCGGTCGCTTCGTGCGCCGCGTCCAGCGCGACCCCGGTGTCGACCGGGTCATCGCCGTCGACGCGGTCGCGCCCACCCATCAGCTGGGGGACGCCGTCTTCGTGCCGACGGACATCCGGCAGCCCGCGATCGCCAGGGTCCTCGCCGAGCACTCCGTCGACACGGTCGTCCATCTGGACGTCTCCGGCAAGGCGCTCGGCGCCGGCGGCCGGACGACGGTCAAGGAGACCAACGTCATCGGCACGCTGCAACTGCTCGGGGCCTGCCAGAAGTCCCCGACCGTCCAGCGGCTCGTGATCAAGTCCAGTACGAGCGTGTACGGCTCCGCGCCCCGCGACCCCGCGGTCTTCACCGAGACGACCCCGCCCAAGTCCCTGCCCAGCGGCGGCTTCGCCAAGGACGCGGTGGAGGTCGAGGGGTACGTACGCGGCTTCGCGCGCCGCAGGCCGGACGTGGCCGTGTGCGTGCTGCGGTTCGCGAACATCCTGGGCCCGGAGCCCGATTCGCCGCTCGCCGAATACCTGTCCCTGCCGGTCCTGCCGACGGTCTTCGGCTACGACCCCAGGCTGCAGTTCGTCCACGAGGACGACGTCGTCGACGTCCTGGAGATCGCCGCCGGGGAACCGCGGCGCGGCACGCTGAACAGCGGCACCTTCAACATCGCGGGAGACGGCGTCCTGCTGCTCTCGCAGTGCTCGCGGAGACTGGGCCGGCCGACCGTCCCGGTGCCGCTGCCCGCCGTCACCTGGGTGGGCTCGGCCCTCCGTACGATCGGCATGACCGACTTCTCCCCGGAGCAGGTCCGGCTCCTCACCCACGGCAGGGTCGTCTCGACCGTGCAGATGCGCGAGACGCTGGGCTTCCGGCCGCGGTTCACCACGGCCGAGACCTTCGAGGAGTTCGTGAAGGCGAGAGGGCCGGGCCTGCTGCCGCCGGAGACCGTGAGCCGGGCGATCGGCCGCGTGGCGGAACTGCCGCTCGCCGGGGGACCCGGCCGGGGCCGGACCGGTGCGACACATTCGACTGACGGCGCCAGGTAGAGGAGCGCGACCGACGATGGCGGACGCCAAGGTGATCCCGTTCGACGACGACCGTCCGCGCTCCGGCGCGGCGCGGCGCAGAGGCTTGCTGCCGGGCGGCGGCCGGGGCCAGGGGCCCGCAGCGGCCGGTACGGCGCCCGTGAGCGCCCTCCCGGGCGGGCAGGTGCCCCTGGAGGCGGCCCAGGGGGCCACGCAGCCCCAGGAGCCGCAGGAGGACTCCGGGGGCGGCGGCTGGGAGCGGCGGATCGCGGGCGGGCTGGCGTTCCTGCGGCGGCGGGTCACGGGCGACTACGAGGTCGACGAGTTCGGCTACGACAAGGAGCTGACCGACCAGGTCCTCATGACGCTGCTGCGCCCGCTCGCGGACACGTACTTCCGGGTCGAGGTGAAGGGCATCGAGAACATCCCGTCCGACGGCGGGGCGCTCATCGTCGCCAACCACTCCGGGACCCTCCCGCTGGACGGACTGATGCTCCAGGTCGCGGTGCACGACAACCACCCGGCCGAGCGCCACCTGCGGCTGCTCGCGGCCGATCTGGTCTTCATGCTCCCGGTGGTCAACGAGCTGGCCAGGAAGGCCGGACACACACTGGCGTGCGCCGAGGACGCCGAGCGGCTGCTGGAGCGCGGCGAGGTCGTCGGGGTGATGCCGGAGGGCTTCAAGGGCATCGGCAAGCCGTTCGGCGAGCGGTACAAGCTGCAGCGCTTCGGACGGGGCGGGTTCGTGTCGACGGCGCTGCGGGCCGGGGTGCCGATCGTGCCGTGCTCGATCGTGGGCGCCGAGGAGATCTACCCGATGATCGGCAACTCGAAGACATTGGCGCGGGTCCTGGGCATCCCGTACTTCCCGATCACGCCGACGTTCCCGTGGCTGGGCCCGCTGGGCGCGGTGCCGCTCCCGACGAAGTGGACCATCCAGTTCGGGGAGCCGATCCCGACGGACGGGTACCCGCCGGAGGCGGCGGAGGACCCGATGCTGATGTTCAACCTGACGGACCAGGTGCGGGAGCAGATCCAGCACACGCTGTACAAGCTGCTGGTGCAGCGGCGGTCGGTCTTCTTCTGAACCCTCCGATGAACCTTCCGATGACCCTCCGCGCCTGATCAGGCACGTGAGGGGCGCACGTGTGGAGGGTGCCGCCCGAACGCGACGGCCCCCCCACACGTGCTTCGGCTACGGCTCCACGTCCTCGCTGTCGATACCGAGGCCGGGAAGCAGCCCGGGAAGCAGCGGAGGCAGGGTCACGTCCGGCGCCGGGGACGCGCCCGGGGCACCGCCGCCCGGGGCGGACGGCGTGGTGCCGTCCGTCGGGAGGTCGTCCAGCAGACCGTCCGTACCGCCGCCGAGGAGGCCGTCGGCCGTGCTGCTGGAGGAAGACGGCTTCGGCGCGGTGCTGCCGTCCGCGCCGGAGCCCGGAGCCTGCGACGCCGAGGGCGCCGCCTCGTCCGTGCCGGAAGGGCCGTTGCCCTCGTGGGCGGAACCGGACCGCTTCGCGCCCCCGCCGGTGCCCGGGGTGCGGGGGAACAGGGACTGCAGCGGGGCGACTTCCTGGTCCATGGCGTCGAAGACGGAACTGACCTTGTCACCGATGTCGGTCAGCTGGACGGGCAGCCGGTCACGCAGGCTGCTCCAGCTCGCGCGGTGCGAGCGCGAGAAGGAGTCCAGGGTCTGGATCGGCGCCAGGGAGCCGTCCCGCTGATAGGCGGCGTGGAGCAGGCGGTGGCCCTCGGTGGCGTCGTGTGTCATGCCGTTGAGCGCGCGCCTGACCTCGCCGAGCGACTCGTGGTCGAGCTCGCCGGCGCGGTCCCGCTCCATCAGGCGACGGGCTTCGCTGAGCCGGGTCGACGCCTGGTCGAGGTAGACCTCGCCCCGGTCGGCGTCGCCGTTGGCCATGCCGAGGCTGATGTCCTCCATGCCGCGCTTGAGCCCGTACAGGGAATCACCCGGCAGGGCGTCGGAACTGGCAGCGGCCACTCCGCCGAAGGCTCCCGCGGCCACACCGACCGTGAGTCCGCCCGCGGTGAGGCCCTTCGCCCAGCGGGAGCGTGGGCGCAATTTCCGGAGCGGGGAAGCCCTGTGGGCCCCCTTGCTCCGTTGTTCGGGCACCGTAGGGCCCGTGGACACACCGCCTTCGGCGAACATGGTCTCCATGGCCGCGACGAGCTGCGCTCGTTGCACCACTTTGACCTCGGGATCCAATTGCGGCTTCGGTAGCTCACCGAGGCCGTTCGCCAAGGCCGACAGCGTTCCGTGGTCGGCCTGTTCGGCCTGTTCCTCGGGCTGTACGGCCGCCGCACCCTGGGGCGACTGCTCCTCCAGGGCCTGGGCGAAGGCGTTCGCCCGCCGGTGTGCCGAAACGTTTGCGATCACTGGCGGCACCTCCTCTCGTCATGACGGTCGACTCCCCTGAGGGTCCGGAAGGTTGCCCACCGGACGCGTTTCCACACGATCGAGCGAGTGTGAATGCGGTCAGGTGGGGCGACAGGGGGCCTGCATCCGGCACAACGAGTGGCGCGGCAGTTGGGTTACGGACGACCGATGATCCGACAGTGTGTCACGAACACGTCACGACCGGTGACGTCGGTGGGCGGTGCGGGTGGTGGCGGGCGTCAGCGGGCGTCGTCGGGCAGGAGCCGGGCGAGCGTCCGGACGGCGCGGTACTGCAAGGTCTTGATCGCGCCCTCGTTCTTGCCCATGACGCGGGCGGTCTCGGCTACCGAGAGGCCCTGCAGGAATCTCAGGGTGACGCACTCCTGCTGTTGTGGATTGAGCCGGCGCACGGCCTGGAGGAGCGCGGCGTTGGAGAGGGACTCCAGGACGGAGTCCTCGGGACTGCGCGCGACCTCGTTGGCGTCCAGCATCTCGCCGGTGGTCACTTCCAGCCGGAAGCGGCTGGACTTGAAGTGGTCGGCGACCAGATTCCGGGCGATGGTGACCAGCCAGGCGCCGAAGTCGCGGCCCTGCCAGGTGAAGGTGGAGATGCGGCGGAGCGCACGGAGGAAGGTCTCGCTGGTGAGGTCCTCCGCTGTCGCCTTCCCTCCCACGCGGTAGTAGATGTACCGGTACACGGTGTCGCTGTACTGGTCGTACAGGCGGCCGAAGGCCTCGGCCTCACCGGCTTGTGCGCGCTCGACGAGATCCATCATGCGCGCGCTGTCGCTGTCGGCTGTCGGCCGGCGAACGGCTGACGTGGTCGTGGCGCTGCGGCTGCTGCGTCTTCCGACCGCCGCGCTGCGTTCGGCCAGCGCATAACAAGGGCCGGCAGGTACAGGGGTGGCAAATGCGGGTACGGCGTACGCGGTGGGGACGAAGCCGCGCAAGTGGTCGAGGACCGTTGCGCGCAGCGTAGCCAGGCCCGAGGTGTCAACCCCGACGTGTGGGTACACGGGACTCCCAGAGGCAGAGCTTCCATCACGTGCAGTTCGAAAACCGTCACTCGTGGTAGCGGGTAACGGGTTCCTGATGCGTCTGAGGAGAATAACGCTTCGTACAGGCCGTGCTACACCCAGTTGCTCAAATCGCCGATTACGTCGCTTTCATAACCTCTAAGTGACGGTTCCAGTGGCACATCGTGACCGCTTATTGATCGAATTACTTCGGGATCTGTCTGCGGAGGCGACGGGTTGTGCTCGTCGGTACGTAACGCGACTGGCCGGAGCGCTGGGTGGCGGGGCGGCCGGGGCCGTCCCGATCGGCGGTACGTCCCCGGGCGTGGCCCGGGAGGTGTCCGGCTGCTCCGGGGCGGGGCGGGGCGTCCGGGCCGTAGCGGGTGGACGCGCGCGGGGCGGCGCGGCACACGGCTGCCCGGCGCGCCGGAACGGGCCGTTCGGGGGTGCCGCGGGGTCAGCGGCGGCGGCGGTGGAGGGCGACCGCAGCGGCGGTGCCGCCGGCCAGGGCGCCGACGCCCGCCGCGGCCGGGATGCCGACCTTGGCCGCCTTGCGGCCGGTGCGGTAGTCGCGCAGCCGCCAGTCCAGGGCGCGGGCGTGCTTGCGCAGCTTGGTGTCCGGGTTGACCGCGTACGGGTGGCCGACCAGCGACAGCATCGGGATGTCGTTGTGCGAGTCGCTGTACGCCGCGCAGCGCTCCAGGTCGAGGCCCTCCGCCGCCGCCAGCGCGCGTACCGCCTCGGCCTTCGCCGGGCCGTGCAGGGGTTCGCCGACCAGGCGGCCGGTGTAGACGCCGTCGACGGATTCGGCGACCGTGCCCAGCGCGCCGGTCAGCCCCAGGCGGCGGGCGATGATCGTGGCGGTCTCCACCGGTGCGGCGGTGACCAGCCAGACCTTCTGGCCCGCGTCGAGGTGGGCCTGCGCCAGGGCGCGGGTGCCGGGCCAGATGCGGTCGGCCATGTACTCGTCGTAGATCTCCTCGCCGATGGACATCAGCTCGGCGACACGGTGGCCCTTGACGATGGACAGCGCGCTGTCGCGGGCGTCCTGCATGTGTTCGGGATCCTCGACACCGGCCAGCCGGAACCACGCCTGCTGCCAGGCGAACCGGGTCAGCTCGCGGCGCTGGAAGAACTTCCGCTTGTACAGGCCCCGGCCGAAGTGGAAGATCGCGGCGCCCTGCATCACGGTGTTGTCGAGGTCGAAGAAGGCGGCGGCCCGGTCGTCCCCCGCCACGGGGAACGCGGGCTCACCCGCGCTCTCGGCGGCGGTGAGCAGCTCGACGGCGTCGGCGGGAAGAGAGGACTCGTCGGCGGGAAGCGCCGACTTCCGCGCGGCCTCGGCGGCGGCCTCGCCTGCCAGCACGCTCCGTGCTGTCGCGGGGCGCCTGCGGGGTGTGAGCCATCCAAGAGCGGCCATGCCGTAACCATAGCGATTCTGTTCGGCCGTTCCCGACCCGGCGGGATGCGTCGGTGTGAACTCTCCGGGGCCGGCGTGTTAATCGGGTGACGCCCTGAGGGGCGCAGAATGAGGGTATGAGTGCCTTGCTGCGTCGCGCGAAGAAGAAGCCCGCCGACCGGGTCGTGACCCTCGTGGGGAAGCCCGGCTGCCACCTGTGCGACGACGCCAGACTGGTGGTGCGCGCGGTCTGTGAGGAGACCGGCGCGTCCTGGGTGGAGAAGGACATCACGCGGGACGAGGAGCTGTACAAGGAGTACTGGGAGCAGATCCCGGTGGTCCTGATCGATGACGAACAGCACACGTTCTGGCGGGTGGACCCGGCGAGGCTGCGCACGGCCCTGGGTACGTGAGGGGGCTCACTCGGTGAAACCCGGTTAACATCGTGGGCGTTTTGAGTGGTCTCGGGGGCGTGGACATGAGGAGTGTGTACCGCTGTGCCCCTTTCGGGCCTGCAACGGGCCTATGCGGTCCCGGGTTCCGGGATCCCGCATGGAATATGCGTGACCCCGGTCACTTTGACCGGACAAAACGGACACTATCTTTGTGCACGCGTTCACAAAGACATAGCCTGCTGTCGACGGGGCGGTCCTTGGACATACGGCCGCCTGCAGCCCCGCTCATCCCGCAGGAGCACCGTGGCAACTGGCCGAACTCACCGACCGGCGACCCGTAGCCGAGGAATTCCCGAGGCCACCGTCGCCCGGCTTCCGCTGTATCTACGCGCACTGACGGCGCTCTCCGAGCGCTCGGTCCCCACGGTCTCCTCCGAGGAACTCGCCGCGGCGGCGGGGGTCAACTCCGCCAAGCTGCGCAAGGACTTCAGCTACCTGGGTTCCTACGGCACGCGTGGTGTCGGGTACGACGTCGAGTATCTCGTCTACCAGATCTCCCGCGAACTCGGCCTCACCCAGGACTGGCCGGTCGCCATCGTCGGCATCGGTAACCTCGGCGCCGCGCTCGCCAACTACGGCGGCTTCGCCTCCCGCGGTTTCCGGGTCGCGGCCCTGATCGACGCGGATCCCGCCATGGCGGGTACGCCCGTCGCCGGGATCGCCGTCCAGCACACCGACGACCTGGACCGGATCATCAGCGACAACGGTGTGTCCATCGGCGTCATCACCACCCCGCCCGGAGCGGCCCAGCAGGTCTGCGACCGACTCGTGGCCGCCGGTGTGACCTCCATCCTCAACTTCGCCCCGACGGTGCTCTCCGTGCCCGACGGTGTGGACGTGCGCAAGGTCGACCTCTCGATCGAGCTGCAGATCCTCGCCTTCCACGAGCAGCGCAAGGCCGGCGAGGAAGCCGCGGCCGACGGCACGGCGGTCGAGGACCCCGACGAGGACCAGGCGCCGCCCATGCGCGCCACCCCCGTGAACCGGAAGGGACCCGACGGGGACATGCCCGCCGTGATGCCGGCATGAGCCTCCTGGTCGTAGGACTGAGCCACCGCAGCGCCCCCGTCTCCGTGCTGGAGCGGGCGTCGCTGGCGCCCGAGGCCCAGACGAAGCTGCTGCAGGACACCCTCGCCGCGGAACCCGCGACCGAGGGCGCCGTGCTGGCCACCTGCAACCGCATCGAGCTGTACGCGGACGTGGACAAGTTCCACGCGGGTGTCGCCGAGCTCTCCACGCTGCTCGCGCAGCACAGCGGGGTCGGCCTGGACGAGCTCACCCCTTATCTCTACGTGCACTACGAGGACCGCGCGGTCCACCACCTCTTCTCGGTGGCCTGCGGACTGGACTCGATGGTTGTGGGCGAGGGCCAGATCCTCGGCCAGATCAAGGACGCGCTCGCGCTGGGGCAGGACCTGCACACCGCCGGACGCCTGCTGAACGACCTCTTCCAGCAGTCCCTGCGGGTCGGCAAGCGCGCCCACAGCGAGACCGGGATCGACCGGGCCGGGCAGTCGCTCGTCACCTTCGGTCTGGAGCAGCTCGCGGACGGCACCGAGGTCACCCGGTGGGCCGGGGGCAAGCGCGCGCTGGTGATCGGCGCGGGCTCGATGTCCTCGCTCGCCGCCGCCACCCTGGCCCGTGCCGGAGTCGCCGAGATCGTCGTCGCCAACCGGACCCGGGCCCGTGCCGACCGGCTCGCCGAGATCCTCGGCCAGGGCGGCCAGGTCACGGCCCGCGCGGTGGAGATGGCCGCCGTGGCGGACGAACTGACACGTGCAGACGTCGTCGTCTCCTGTACCGGCGCGACCGGGCTCGTCCTGACCGCTGAGGCGGTCGCCGAGGCGCTCGGCGTCGACTTCGACATCGCGGAGAAGCCGTCCACGGCTCCCGCCGCCGCGTCCGACCCGCTGGACCAGCACGCCGCGTGGGTGGAGAACGGTTCCGCCACCGCGGCCTCGCAGGCAGTGGTGCGCGTGCCCGCGCAGGCCCGCTCCGGTGGCCCCGCCCGGCTCCACCTGCTCGACCTCGCCATGCCCCGTGACATCGACGGAGCGGCCCACCGCATCGACGGTGTGCGCCTCGTCGACATCGAGTCGCTGGCCGAGGCGTCCGCGGACGCCCCGATGGCCGCCGATGTGGACCAGGTGCGCACCCTCGTCGCGGACGAGGTCGCCGCCTTCGGCGCCGCGCAGCGTGCCGCCCACATCACGCCGACCGTCGTCGCCCTGCGCACCATGGCCGCCGATGTGGTGGCCGGCGAGATCGCGCGGCTCGACGGACGCCTCCCCGACCTGGACGAGAAACAGCGCGCCGAGATCACGCAGACCGTGCGCCGCGTCGTCGACAAGCTCCTGCACGCGCCCACCGTGCGGGTCAAGCAGCTCGCCAGCGAGCCCGGCGGCGCCGGGTACGCGGACGCGCTGCGGGAACTCTTCGACCTCGACCCGCAGACGGTGGCCGCCGTCTCCCGGGCAGACCTGAACGACCCGAATAGAGGGCGGTCATGACCGACAACTCACCCCTGGGCGGGGAGACCACGAAGCCGCTCCGGCTCGGCACCCGGCGCAGCAAGCTGGCCATGGCGCAGTCCGGCATGGTCGCCGACGCGGTCCGCGAGGTGACCGGGCGCGCCGTCGAGCTCGTCGAGATCACCACGTACGGGGACGTATCCCGCGAGCAGCTCTCGCAGATCGGCGGGACCGGCGTGTTCGTCGCCGCGCTGCGCGAGGCGCTGCTGAGCGGCGAGGTGGACTTCGCGGTCCACTCGCTCAAGGACCTCCCGACCGCACAGCCCGAGGGCCTCGTCCTGGCCGCCGTACCGCAGCGCGAGGACCCGCGCGACGTACTGGTGGCCCGGGACGGGCTGACCTTCGAACAGCTTCCGTCCGGCGCCCGCATAGGCACCGGTTCGGCGCGCCGCATGGCGCAGCTCAACTCGTACGCCCGGTCGCACGGACTCGACACGGAGATCGTGCCGATCCGGGGCAACGTCGATACCCGTATCGGTTTCGTACGCAGCGGCGAGCTGGACGCGGTGGTACTCGCCGCCGCCGGGCTCAGCCGTCTCGGCCGGACCGGTGAAGTGACCGATTTCCTGTCGGTCGACACCGTCCTGCCCGCTCCCGGCCAGGGAGCACTGGCGATCGAGTGCGCTGCGACCAGCGCCGACCTCGCCGCAGCGCTCGCCGAGCTCGACGACCCGTACACCCGGGTCGCCGTGACCGCCGAGCGCGCCCTGCTCGCCGCCCTGGAGGCCGGCTGCTCCGCACCTGTGGGTGCGCTGGCCGACCTCCTGGCCGACGGTCAGACTGTCAACGAACTGCGCCTGCGCGGTGTCGTCGGTTCCACCGACGGTACTTCCCTGGTGCAGCTGTCCATCACCGGTCCCGTTCCCACGTCGCACGACGACGCGGTGGCCCTCGGACGCGAACTCGCGTCCGAGATGCTCGCCAAGGGTGCGGCCGGTCTTATGGGGGAGCGAGCACTTTGAGCCCCACCGGCCCCGTCGTATCCGACTTCCCTGTCCTGTCCTCAGGGCACGTCACCTTCCTCGGCGCCGGTCCCGGCGACCCGGGACTGCTGACTCTGCGCGCCGTCGAGGCGCTCGCGAGCGCGGACGTTCTTGTGGCCGAGCCCGACGTTCTCGACGTCGTCCGCTGCCATGCGCGGGCAGGGGTAAGCACGCCTGAGGTGACGGTTGTTGACATGTCGTCAACAGCCGCCGGAGTACCCGTTCTCAGGGACGCCGCCAATCTTGTCATGGAGGCGGTCAAGGGTGGCAGGCGGGTGGTCCGTGCCGTCACGGGGGACCCCGGCCTGGACGGCGACACGGGCGCGGAGATGCTCGCCTGCGCCGCCGCCGGTGTGCCCTTCGAGGTCATCCCCGGCATCGCGAACGCCGTCGGTGTACCGGCGTACGCCGGTGTGCCGCTGCGTGACGCCCAGGGCGCCGATGTGCGCTTCGTCGACGCGCGTACCGCCTCGGACCGCTGCTGGGCGGAGATCGGCGCGAGCGACGCGACGGCCGTCGTGTCCACGTCGCTCGACTCGGTGGCCGCGGCCGCCGGTGAGCTGGTCTCGGCGGGCCGCAAGCCCGACACCCCGCTGACGGTGACGATCGCGGGTACGACGACGCGCCAGCGCACCTGGACGGCGACGCTCGGGACGATCGCCCAGGTCCTGAAGCAGGCCAAGGTCCTCCCGTCGCCGGACGGGCACCGGTCCGTCATAGCCGTGGTCGGGGAGCGCAGCTCTGCCGCCCAGCGTGACCAGCTGTCGTGGTTCGAGTCCAAGCCGCTGTTCGGCTGGAAGGTGCTCGTGCCGCGTACGAAGGAGCAGTCGGCGTCGCTCTCCGACCAGCTGCGCTCCTACGGTGCGGTGCCGCACGAGGTCCCGACGATCGCCGTCGAGCCGCCGCGGACGCCCCAGCAGATGGAGCGGGCGGTCAAGGGTCTGGTCACGGGCCGGTACGAGTGGATCGCCTTCACCTCGGTGAACGCGGTCAAGGCCGTGCGGGAGAAGTTCGAGGAGTACGGGCTCGACGCCCGTGCCTTCGCCGGGATCAAGGTCGCGGCCGTCGGTGAGCAGACGGCCGCCGCGCTGATCGACTTCGGTGTGAAGCCGGACCTCGTGCCGTCCGGGGAGCAGTCCGCCGCCGGTCTGCTGGAGGACTGGCCGCCGTACGACCCGGTCTTCGACCCGATCGACCGGGTGTTCCTGCCGCGCGCGGACATCGCCACGGAGACCCTGGTGGCCGGGCTCATCGAGCTCGGCTGGGAGGTCGACGACGTCACCGCGTACCGCACGGTCCGTGCCTCGCCGCCGCCGGCCGACACCCGTGAGGCGATCAAGGGCGGCGGTTTCGACGCGGTGCTCTTCACCTCGTCCTCGACCGTCCGCAACCTGGTCGGTATCGCCGGCAAGCCGCACAACGTCACGGTGATCGCGTGTATCGGTCCCGCCACGGCGAAGACCGCCGAGGAGCACGGCCTGCGGGTCGACGTCCTGTCCCCCGAGCCGTCGGTGCACAAGCTGGCGCAGGCGCTGGCGGACTTCGGCGCGCAGCGCCGGGACGCGGCGAAGGAGGCCGGTGACCCGGTGACCCGGCCGAGTGAGCGGCGTCCGGGTGCGAGACGCCGCCGGTCGACGACCTGACGGTCGGTACGGATGTGTGGGGCCCGGTCGCTTCGTGGTGAAGCGGCCGGGCCCCGCTTCCTTTTTCCGGCCCGGGTGTCGGTAAATCGGTGATGTGTGCGGGTCTAGTCTCGAAGGATGACTGTGTACGGAAACTTCCCCGGCTCGCGGCCCCGGCGGCTGCGGACGACGCCCGTCATGCGGCGCATGGTCGCCGAGACCCGGCTCGACCCCGCGAATCTGGTCCTGCCCGCGTTCGTGCGTGAGGGCATCGACGCCCCGGTCGCCATCTCGTCGATGCCCGGCGTGCAGCAGCACACCCTGGACACCCTGCGGAAGGCCGCGGTCGACGCGGTCGCGGCCGGGGTCTCCGGGATCATGCTCTTCGGTGTCCCGCCGGACGAGAAGAAGGACGCCCGGGGCACGGCGGGCACCGACCCGGACGGCATCCTCCAGGCCGGCCTGCGGGCGGTACGGGAGGAGGTGGGCGACGACCTCGTGATCATGTCCGACCTGTGCCTGGACGAGTACACCGACCACGGCCACTGCGGGGTGCTGACCGAGGACGGCCGCGTCGACAACGACGCCACGCTGGAGCGGTACGCCGAGATGGCCCAGGTGCAGGCCGACGCGGGCGCCCATGTGGTGGGCCCCAGCGGCATGATGGACGGCCAGGTCGGGGTGATCCGCGACGCGCTGGACCAGACCGGGCACGAGGACGTGTCGATCCTCGCGTACACCGCGAAGTACTCCTCCGCGTTCTACGGTCCGTTCCGTGAGGCGGTGGGCTCCTCGCTCACGGGCGACCGCAAGACGTACCAGCAGGACCCGGCGAACATCCGCGAGTCGATGCGTGAACTGGCGCTCGACCTGGAGGAGGGCGCCGACATGGTCATGGTCAAGCCCGCCGGACCGTACCTGGACATCCTGGCCAAGGTCGCCGAGTCGGTGGACGTGCCGGTCGCGGCGTACCAGATCAGCGGTGAGTACGCGATGATCGAGGCCGCCGCGGAGAAGGGCTGGATCGACCGGGACGCGGCGATCCTGGAGAGCCTGACGGGCGTCCGGCGGGCCGGAGCGCAGATCATCCTGACGTACTGGGCGACGGAGGTCGCGCGGCGGCTGGGCCGCTGACGCCCTGCGCAGGGGTTCTGGAGCGGGTCACGACAGATCGTGGCCCGCTTTTCACCAATGAGGGACCCCGCTTCTCGCCGGCCTTCTACGTCGCTCTGGCTGCCGACCCCTCGGCGGTCGAGCAGATGGAGGACTCGGTCCTCGCGCGGATCGCCCACGAGCTGTACGAGCAGATCCGCAAGGGCGTCACCGTCGACCGGAAGCTGAAGGAGCGGGCCAGGGACCGGATCATGGCCCGGGTGCTTCGGCTCCTGGCGCAAGGACGGTTATCCGCCGGACAAGCAGCCGGAGGACCTTGCGGAGGCGGGCGAGGGCGTGAACCGGTGCTCGAAGCTCAGGCTTCGGGCGCCGGGGTTCGGGGGACGAGCTTCGGGCGGGGCGGGATCACTCTTCCGGGTGGTGCCGGGAGCCGTCGGGTCCGACGCTTGAGCTTCGGGACTCGGGCGACGAGACGCGGACTTCGGGATTCGAGCGCCTTCTTTACCCGGTAGGTGGAAGAGGGTTCGGGTAGACCTTTCCGACCTCCCGGCCCCGTCACGAGCAGCAAGTATGACTAATAGTGACCGACTTGCAGCGGAGTGTCGTGACTGCTTACGGTGCGGAAACCAGAACGACCCCGACGCGGTGCTGACAACACCAGGCCGGGGTCTCACCCCAAGATCGTTAGGAGACGATCTCGTGGCTGTCCAGCACCCTAGCCCTGCCCTGCGTGCCCCCGCATCCTCACGCCCGTGTCCGATGGCCAATCCCGGCTACGGCAAGCGATCCGCCCCGGACCAACAGGCCCGCTGCGGTGCCGACTTCATGCTGCTGCCTCTACGCGAGCGGAACATCGCCGGGTTCATCGACCAGCTGCCCGACGGTGCGGCCATGGACGTCAAGGGCCTGGCCAGGCAGTTGCCGCTCTACGGGCAGCAGGCGGTCGGCTCGGCCCTGAAAGCCCTGTCCGTCGCCGGGTACCTGCGACGTGTGCGGTGCCTGGTGACCGGTGAGGGTGGGCAAGTGCGCTGGGTCTTCCGCACGTTCTGGTCCCGAACCGCCCGCGACAACGAGTGGTGGGGCGCGCTCGTCGGTGCCGAGCGCGAACAGCCGAAGGTCGCCGAGCCCGTCACCGTCCGGCCGGTGGCTGACGTAGTACCGCAGCAGCGGACGCCGGAGCCGGTTCCGCCCGTGCTGGAGGGTGACTCGCCCGCGTACGCGGCCCTGGCGCGACTCGGCCGTGTCGATGCCCGTCTGGCGCTCTCCGCCGCCGACTGCGCGGTCCTGGAGCCGCTGGCCGCCGAGTGGTTCACCCGTGGTGTGGACGCCGACTACCTCGTGCAGGCACTCGTCGCCGGGCTCCCCGCCGGGGTCGACTCGCCGGTCGGGCTCGTCCGCCGCCGCCTCACGGACAAGATCCCGCCCCGGGTGTCCGCCGCCCCGGTGCCGCCCGCGCCCGGTGCGACCGTCCGGCGGGTGATGATGGAATGCACCAAGTGCGGTGTGCCCGGCCGCGCCGATGCGCTGCCCGATGGTCTCTGCCGCGCCTGTCGGCAGCCGGATCAGGGTGTGCCGGAGGCCCCCGCCGTACTGCCCGTGGAACGGGATGTGCGTACCTACGTCGCCGAGCTTCGCGATCTGCTCAAAGCCCCCTGAACACCTGCTCGCCCGGTCAGGTCAGCTCCGGGCTGCGAACGCGGCGAAGGCCGACCAGGTGGTGGGGGCGACGGTGAAGGCGGGGCCTTCGGGGTTCTTGGAGTCGCGGACGTGGACGGCGGAGGGGTGTGTGGCGACCTCGATGCAGGCGCCGCCCTCGTCGCTGCTGTAGCTCGACTTGCGCCAGTCGTAGGCGACTTCGAGGCACTCGCCGCCTTCGCTGCCGCTGTAGCTCGACTTGAACCACTCAAGTTGGGTGCTCATCGCTCTCCTAGCAGCCGGTCCAGCAGACTCTTCGTGTCCTCGGTGTCGAGAGCCTGCGTTCGCAGCATCGCATACTTCTGCGTGAGGATGCTGACCTCGTCAGGGTCGGCGATCAGCTGACTGCCGCGCTGGGTCTCCGTGTACGCGAGGTGCTGGTAGTCCGGTGTTTCGAGCAGGATGAATGGACCGTCGAGCGCGGCGTGCGACCGGCGGCTGAGTGGGATGACCTGCAGCGCGATGCCCGGCAGTTCAGCGCAACCACGGAGATGGCGCAGTGTCTCCTCATGTACCTCCGGCCCGCCGAGCCGGGCCACCACGACAGCTTCGGAAAGGATGAAGCTGACGGTGGGAGGCACATTGCGGCGGAGCAGCTCCTGCCGTTGCAGCCGGGCCGAGATCAAGCCGCTGATCTCGTCCTCGCTGAAGGCGGGCACCCTGCTCGTGAAGACGGCTCGGGCATAGCCCTCTGTTTGTAGCAGGCCAGGCAGGACCTGATTCGCGAAAAAGGACAGGACGAACGCCTCCCGCTCCAGGTCCATGTACTGCTCCGCCCACGCCGGGATCAGGTCCACCTCCGGCATGTTGTCCACCGCCGTCTCCAGCGCCCCCTTCGTGTCCAGCAGCGCGTCCAGGCGGCGGGCCAGGTCGGGGAGGAGGGCGCGGCGGCCCTGTTCGATGGAGGCGATCGTCTCCAGCTGTACGGCTGCCCGGTCCGCGAGCTGGGCCTGGGTCAGGTCCGCCGCGACGCGGAACAGGCCGACCAGTTTGCCGACGAGTTTCATGGCCGACGCGTTCCTGCGCTGCCGTTTCCTGGGGTGCATACGGTTGGGCCTCCCCGCCTGGGTGCGTACTTCACGCGTCGGCGGCCCGTACAAGAGATCTGTACGTGCTCACCTACTGCTGAACAATAGGCACAGAGAGTGACGCTCGTCTCATGAACGAGACGATGCAACTCCCGCTGCTCCGTGAGCGCTTCTGCCGGCGTGAACGCCGGTCGGTCGCTGCGGTGCGGGAGTTCGTGCGGGTGGCCGTGACCGACTGGGGGTTCGGGGTGCGGCTCGACGACGTGCTGGTGTGTGTGAGCGAGTTGGCGACCAACGCGCTGCTGCACGGGGTGCCGCCGGGGCGCGGGTATCTGGTCCGGCTGCGGCTGGAGGCGAAGGGGTGCGTGCTGTCCGTGGAGGTGCACGACAGTGGTGGCGGGGTGCCTGCGGTGCGGCGGCCCGACGGGGAGTCGGGTCGGGGACTGCTGCTCGTGGACGCGCTCGCCGACCGGTGGGGCGTGGGGGAGAGGGATCCCGGCAAGGTCGTGTGGTGCGCGTTCACACGGACTCAATCGGCCGGTCGTCGCGACCTGACGGTTCAGGACGCCAGGCCCTGGCGGTAGGCGTGGACGACCGCCAGGACGCGGTCGCGGAGTCCGGGCTCGGTGAGGATGCGGGGGACGAAGGTCTTGGCCGTCTCCCGGCTGATCACGAGGGTCGCGGCGAAATCCGTTGTTGGAGAGGCCGTCCGTGATGAGGCGCAGGACCTCCAGTTCGCGGGGGGTCAGCGGGATGTCCGGCGCCGTGTCCTTCGTGGGCCGGATCCGGGCGGCGAACCGGCCCACCAGCTGGCGTGTCACCTCGGGGTCTGGCAGGCCGGGGTGCCGCGGCACTCCGAACGCTACGGATCCCGCGCCCCGGAATCGTCACCTCACGGTGGACACCCGCGCGTAGCTCGCACGGGGGACACGTCCCCGATGGCGGATGTGAGGCAAGGGACAGGGAATTCGGGCACATCGCCCGCATTCCCGTCCTTTGCCTCACACTCAGCGGTGGCTCAGTACGCGAGGGCGTCGGCCATGTCCGTCTGCCAGTAGGTGACCTTGAGGGTGCTGTCCACGTAGACGGGCTTGCTGAGCGGGACGGTCGCCGACGGGCCGCTGGACCCGGAGCCCTCGCGGCCCTGGAAGCTGACGGTCAGGTCCTCGGCGGAGTAGCCGTCCGTGCCGCTGCCGTCGGCGGAGGAGGTCATGACGGCGGAGTAGGCGGACTGGCCGGGACTGAGGGTGACGACGGCCTGCGGCTTGCTCTCCTCGAAGGCCTGGGGGGCCGACTGCGCCTCGCCGAACTTCAGGAACGGGTAGGAGTAGGCGTTGCAGGCCTTGGAACCGGAGTTGGTCACCGTGAGCAGCATGTGGTTGACGGGCCGGGGCACGGCCGTGAGCGTCACCTTGGTGTTCCCGCCGTCGCACGCGAGGGTGACGGGGCCGTCGTCGCCGCCGTTGTCGGCGTCGGTGCCGGTCTCCTTCGGCTTCTGCGCGGCAGGCTCGGCGTCGGTCGAACCCGAGCCCGCGGCGGCGCCGTTGGTGCCCTTCCCCTGGTCCTCCGAGGGCGCCTTCGAGCTGTCCGCCGGCTGCTCGGGCGACGCCGCGGGTGCCGGGGTGGAGGTGCCGACAGCCGCCGAGCCGTCCTCCTGGCAGGCCGTCAGGGTGAGTGCGGTGAGCAGCGCGGCGGTGCCGAGGACGGAAGTGCGGGCGACGCGGCGGAAGTGACGGTTACGCATGAGGTGGTTCTCCCCGTTCGGAAAGGTGTTCAGAAGGTCTTCGGAAGGTGTTCGGAAGATCAGGCGTGCTCGGCGCCGCAGCACTGGCGCGCCGGATGGTGCTCGATGTACTGGACAATGAAGAGTGGTCAGAGGTGCCACAGGAGGGAGAGGAAGGTCGCGGTGGAAGCGATCAGTACTCCTGTGGCGACGGTGTCTGTGAGGCTCAGTCGGAAGCGGATACGCACTGCGTCTCCCGAGGTGGCGAAGGCTGCGTTCGGCGGTGTGTCCACATCTTGTGCGGCGCCGGATTCCGGTGGCAACGGCTGCTGGGGCACACGGGACGCCGGAACGCTTGTATGCCCCCTGACCTGGGGAAACAAGACCTCCCTGGAACGCCTTCCCGGGATGGATCAGAGGGAGGAACGGTCGGGGTGGGTACGGAGATCCAGGACTTCGCGGCAGAGCTCGGTGAGCTCAAGGAGCGTTCCGGGCTGAGTTACGGAGTGCTTGCCCGGAAGCTGCACATGAGTACGTCCACCGTCCACCGGTACTGCAACGGCGACGCCGTGCCGCACGACTACGCGCCCGTCGAGCGCTTCGCCCGGGTGTGCGGGGCGTCGGCGGACGAATTGGTCGGGCTGCACCGGAAGTGGATTCTGGCCGACGAGGCGAAGCGGCGGGGGGCGCGGAAGCCGGAGACGATCGTCGCCGCGGAGCCCGGGCGATCGGTTCCGGCGGGGGACGTGGCGCCGGAACCCCAGCAGGAGCCTCGACCGGAACCGGAACCGGAGTCGGAGTCGGAGTCGGAGTCGGTAGGCGGGGACATCACGCCGCTCGGGGGGGCCGGGCTTCCCGCCGGCGGGCCCGTCGCTGCGCGGCGGCCCTCCCGGCGGTTGCGCGTCCTGCTCGCCGCGGCGGCCGTCGTCGCGCTCACCGTGCCCGCCGCCCTGGCCGTCCGTGGCCTCACGGACGACGACGGGTCCGGCGGCGGACGTGCCGACGCGGCCGCGGGAACGACCGCGTCGAGCGTGAGCCCGAGCCCCCGCCCGAGCAGCGGCAGCCCGTCAGCGAAGCCGAGCCGGTCGGCCTCCCCGTCGGCCGGCGGCAGCGCCACCGCCGAGCCACCCGCCGCCGCGGGCGCACCGGCACGGCCGAACGGCGGGGCGGACGACCGGGGCACCCCGGTGAGTGCCGTCATCAGCTCGTACAACTGGGAGGCGCCGTGCGGGCAGTACTACCTGCTCGACGGCGAACCCGGCACCGTGCCGCCGCCGCCGACCGACCCGCAGGGAAGCCGCGGTTGGGCGAAGGCGCTCGGCGGTGTGGACGGGGGCGACATGATGCTCGAACTCACCCTCCAGGGGGAGTCACAGGAAGCGGTCGTGCTCAAGGGACTGCACGTGCGGGTCGTGTCGCGCGAACCGGCGCTCACCTGGGCCGCGTACTCGATGGGGGAGGGCTGCGGAAGCGGTATCACCCCGCAGTCCTTCGACATCGACCTGGACGACGGCCAGCCCCACACGCAGCCGGTCGCGGGGCAGGACGGCGGTTCCGTCGTCCCGGCGAAGGACTTCCCGTACCAGGTGAGCTCCACCGACGTGGAGGTGTTCAACCTCGACGCGCACGTGGAGGGACACGACGTGACCTGGTACCTGGAGCTGGAGTGGAGCAGCGGCGACCGCAGCGGGACCCTGCGCATCGACGACAACGGCGAGCCGTTCCGTACGAGCAGCATCTCCGGGAGGCCGCAGTACCTCTACTGGGCGGACAGGGCGGAGTGGGTGAAAGCCGAGTACTGACCGGACGGGACACGCGATCGTGCGGGCGGCGCGGTACGGCCGACGGGACGTACGGGCCCTGTTCCGGGTGTGGGCGGCCCGGCCGGGGGCATACGGCCCTTCACCTGCCGTCCGTCAGGTGAAGGGAGCACGCCATGAGCGAGTCCGTCCAGGCATCATTGGAGGCGCCCGCGGTCATCACGGAGCCGGTGCCCGATCTGCAGCTGCAGTTGCTGATCCAGCTGCTGGACAGAGAGCTGCGGTCGAGCCTGCCGATCACCCTCACCCTCACCGGCGGTGTGCTGCACGGGGACGTGATCGGTCACGAGGCGTGGAAGGCCGACTGGGCCAGGAGCCTGCGCCAGGTCGAGGGCGAGGGCGCCAACCTGATCGCGGAGTTCCCCGAGACGGTGGACCAGGGCATCCGGGAGCTGGTCGCGGGTGAGAGCGGGGGGCAGTTGCCGCGCTGGATCCACCTCAGGGACGTCACAGTCGTCCTCGGCGGTGCGGGCGCCCTGCACCTGCCGCTGTGGCGGGGCCGGCTGGCCGACGTGTCGGGATGGGCGCTGGGACGGCCGCAGTGAACCGGGGTGGTGCGTAGGTACGCGGAGGCCCGGCACCCCGTGAAGGGGTGCCGGGCCTTTCGTCCACCGCGACGCGGTCAGAGGCGCTCGGGCGTCCTGATGCCGAGGAGCGCCATGCCCTGGTGCAGGGTGCGGGCGGTGAGCTCGACGAGGAACAGCCGGTTCTCGACGACCTCCGCCGGGTTCTCGTCGCTGAGCACCTGGCACTGGTCGTAGAACGTGGTGAGGTGCGAGGCGAGCTGGTAGAGGTACGCGGCCAGTTTGTGCGGCTCGTACGCCGACGCCACCTCGGCCAGGACCTCGCCGAACTGGTCCAGGTGCAGGCCCAGCGCACGCTCGGCCGGAGCCAGCCCCAGCTCCGGGTGCGCGGCCGGCTTCGCGTCCCCGGCCTTGCGCAGGATGGAGCGGATACGGGCGTACGCGTACTGGAGGTACACCGACGTGTCGCCGTGCAGCGACACCATCTGGTCCAGGTCGAACTTGTAGTCCCGGACCGCCGAGGTCGACAGGTCCGCGTACTTCACGGCGCCCACGCCGACGTACCGGCCGTTCTCGACGATCTCGTCCTCGGACAGGCCCACCTTCGCGGCCTTCTCGCGGACGACCGCGGTGGCCCGCTCCACGGCCTCGTCCAGCAGGTCCTCCAGCCGGACCGTCACGCCCTCACGGGTCTTGAACGGCTTGCCGTCCTTGCCCAGGATCGTGCCGAACGCCAGCTGGTGCGCCTTGACGTCCTCGTTGAGCCAGCCCGCCCGGCGGGCCGTCTCGAAGACCATCTTGAAGTGCAGGGACTGCCGGACGTCGACCACGTAGACCAGCGAGTCGGCCTTGAGGTCCTGGACCCGGTCGCGGATCGCGGAGAGGTCCGTCGCCGCGTAGCCGTAGCCGCCGTTCGTCTTCTTGACGATCAGCGGGACCGGGTTGCCGTCCGGGCCCTTCACGTCGTCGAAGAACACGCACAGCGCACCCTCGGAGCGGACGGCCACACCCGTCTCCTCCAGGATCCGGCAGGTCTCCTCCAGCATGTCGTTGTAGCCCGACTCGCCGACGATGTCGGCGTCGCGGACCTCCACGTCGAGCTTGTCGAAGACCGAGTAGAAGTAGACCTTCGACTCGTCGACGAAGCCCTGCCAGAGCGCCAGCGTCTCCGGGTCACCGGCCTGGAGGGCCACCACCCGGTCCCGGGCACGGGCCTTGAACTCCTCGTCGGCGTCGAAGAGGACCCGCGAGGCCTTGTAGACGCGGTTCAGGGACGACATCGCGGCCTCGCCGTCGGCCGCCCCGCCCTCCTGATGGCCCAGGGCGCCCGGGTGCTCGATCAGGTACTGGATGAGCATGCCGAACTGCGTGCCCCAGTCGCCGATGTGGTGGCGCCGGATCACGTGCTCGCCGGTGAATTCCAGGATCTGCACCATGGCGTCGCCGATGACCGCCGACCGCAGGTGGCCGACGTGCATCTCCTTCGCCACGTTCGGCTGGGCGTAGTCGACGACCGTCGTGCCCGCGGCGGCGTTCACCGGGACGCCGAGCCGGTCGCCGTCCGCGGCGCGCGCGGCGAGGGTCTCGACGATCGCCCGGTCGGTGAGCGTCACGTTGAGGAAGCCGGGGCCGGAGACCTCGACGTCCTTGATCAGGCCACCCGTCGGAAGGGCGGCCGTGACCTGGGCCGCCAGCTCGCGCGGGTTGCCCTTGAGCTTCTTGGCGAGCGCGAGGATGCCGTTGGCCTGGAAGTCGGCCCGGTCACTTCGGCGCAGCAGCGGGTCCGCGGCGCCGGCATCCGGCAGAGCTGCCGTCAGGGCGTCCGCCAGCTGCTGCTGGAGCGTGGAAGCGAGGGAAGGGACCGAAGCCATGAGCCGGCTGCCGTTTCCGTAGGAGACAAGGGATCGCCCGAGTATCCCACGCGGCGCAAAGCCGTTTTCGCGCTGCGGTCGGTACCTGGGAGAATGGATCCCGCCCCTATGAGTCCTACACGAGAGAAGGACGTGCCGACCGTGGCTTCGAGTCAGAGCAGCACCGAGACCGACTGGGTCTCCCGCTTCGCGGACGATGTCATCGCCGAATCGGAGCGACGTGCGCCTGGCAAACCGGTCGTCGTCGCGTCCGGCCTTTCCCCGTCGGGCCCGATCCACCTGGGCAACCTCCGCGAGGTCATGACCCCGCACCTCGTCGCCGACGAGATCCGCCGCCGCGGGCACACCGTGCGCCACCTGATCTCCTGGGACGACTACGACCGCTACCGCAAGGTCCCCAACGGGGTCGCGGGCGTCGACGAGTCGTGGGCCGAGCACATCGGCAAGCCGCTGACCTCGGTGCCCGCCCCCGCCGGGTCGGCGTACCCGAACTGGGCGGAGCACTTCAAGGCCGCGATGACCCAGGCGCTGGACGAGCTCGGCGTGGAGTACGACGGGATCAGCCAGACCGAGCAGTACCTGGCGGGGACGTACCGCGCGCAGATCCTGCACGCGATGCGCCACCGCGCCGACATCGACGCCGTCCTGGACCGCTACCGCACCAAGAAGGACGGCGCCGCGGGCGTCAAGGGCGGCAAGAAGCCGCAGCAGAAGAAGGTCGAGGAGGCCGAGCTGGAGGCCGCCGAGGGCTCCGGCGCGGCGGACGAGGACGACGGCAGCGGCAACACCGCCGGCTACTTCCCGTACAAGCCCTACTGCGGCAACTGCGAGAAGGACCTCACCGTCGTCACGTCCTACGACGACGACTCGACCGAGCTGAACTACACCTGCTCGGCCTGCGGCTTCGCCGAGACGGTGCGCCTCAGCGAGTTCAACCGCGGCAAGCTCGTCTGGAAGGTCGACTGGCCGATGCGCTGGGCCTACGAGGGCGTGATCTTCGAGCCCAGCGGCGTGGACCACTCCTCGCCCGGCTCCTCCTTCGTGGTCGGCGGCCAGATCGTGCGCGAGGTCTTCGACGGCGTCCAGCCGATCGGACCGATGTACGCGTTCGTCGGGATCTCCGGCATGGCGAAGATGTCCTCCAGCAAGGGCGGTGTGCCGACCCCGGCCGACGCGCTGAAGATCATGGAGGCGCCGCTGCTGCGCTGGCTGTACGCGCGCCGCAAGCCCAACCAGTCCTTCAAGATCGCCTTCGACCAGGAGATCCAGCGGCTGTACGACGAGTGGGACTCGCTGGCCCGCAAGGTCGCCGACGGTTCGGTGCTGCCCGCCGACGCCGCCGCCTACGCGCGGGCCGTCGGCACGGCCGCGGGGGAGCTGCCCAGCACCCCGCGCCCGCTCCCGTACCGCACGCTCGCCTCGGTCGCCGACATCACGGCGGGCGCCGAGGACCAGACACTGCGCATCCTGACCGAGCTCGACCCTTCGAGCCCTCTGACCTCGCTCGACGAGGCACGGCCCCGGCTCGACCGCGCCGAGAACTGGATCACCAGCCAGGTCCCGGCCGAGGCCCGCACCATCGTCCGCGACGAGCCGGACAAGGAACTGCTCGGCTCCCTGGACGAGAAGGGCCGCGAGTCGCTGCGGCTGCTGCTGGAAGGGCTCGACTCGCACTGGTCGCTGGACGGGCTGACCACGCTCGTCTACGGCGTGCCGAAGGTGATGGAGGGGCTGGAGCCGGACGCCCGGCCGACACCGGAGCTGAAGGCTTCCCAGCGGTCCTTCTTCGCGCTGCTCTACCGGCTGCTGGTCAGCCGGGACACCGGGCCGCGGCTGCCCACGCTGCTGCTCGCCGTGGGCGCGGACCGGGTGCGCAGGCTCCTCGGCGCGTAGTCCCGACAGCGAAACGACCGGGCGGGCCGCTCAGCGGCCCGCCCGGTCGTCCGTGCGTGGGGGTCACGCGATGTGTTCGGCGGACATCTCGTTGTCGAAGCGCTGCCTGAAGCCCGGCAGCAGTCGCCGCAGGAGCGGACCGCTGCGGGGATGGCGGACGTTGTGGCCGTCGGCCAGGTGGATGTCGAGCACCGCGACGCTGGGGTAGTTCTGGTGCTCCTGCGTGTACTCGGCGAACACCTTGTACGCGATCTCACCGAACTCGGCCTCGGCCGCGGCCCACTCGGCCTCTTTCTGCGCGTCACGAGGCGGCTGCGGGTCCTGGTCCTGGTCCTGCGGGGTCTGCGGCGCCTGCGGGGTCTGCTCCTGCGGAATCCGCACGTCCGGCTGCTGCTGGGGGGCCTGCGGCTGCTGCTCCTGCTTACGCGACGGGTCCTGCTGCTCCGGGTGCGGGGCGGGCTGCGGTTCGCCGTTGCGGGGGTGCGGGAACGCGCCGATCGTGCCCACGTTCCCGAGCGGGCGGGTCCGGCCACCCGGGCCGGACGGGATCATCACCGGAGTGGGCTCCAGGCCCTCGACGTACGTCGGGTTGTACGCGCTCTCGTACGCGTCCTCAGGAACCTGCGGTGCGGCGAACCAGGGGCTGTCGTGGGAGCCGGGGCCGTCCTGCGGCCAGTCGTCCTGGTCCGCCGACGGGTGCTGCTGGTGCCCGTGTTGCTGCTGTGCCTGCTGTGCCTGCTGTGCCTGGTACTGGGACCCTGCGGGGTTCTGCACGTCCTGCTGCGGGGCGTACGGGAGTTGGGGGTGCTGCGGCTCTCCCTCGACGGCCGCGGGGGCGGGCGGCAGCAGTGCCGGTTCGATGCCCGCGGCGGCGAGGCCGGCCGGGGCGGTCTCGGCGAGCGGTACGCCGTACTTCGCCAGGCGCAGCGGCATCAGGGACTCGATGGGTGCTTTGCGGCGCCAGTTGCGGCCGAACCGGGCCTGCAGGCGGGCCTGGTAGATCAGCCGGTCCTGTTCGAGCTTGATGACCTGTTCGTAACTGCGCAGCTCCCACAGCTTCATCCGGCGCCACAGCTTGAACGTGGGGACGGGGGAGAGCAGCCAGCGGGTGAGGCGGACGCCCTCCATGTGCTTGTCGGCCGTGATGTCCGCGATCCGGCCGACGGCGTGCCGGGCGGCCTCGACGGAGACGACGAACAGGATCGGGATCACCGCGTGCATACCGGTGCCCAGCGGGTCGGGCCAGGCGGCGGCGCCGTTGAAGGCGATGGTGGCCGCGGTCAGCAGCCAGGCCGTCTGACGCAGCAGCGGGAACGGGATCCGCATCCAGGTCAGCAGCAGGTCCAGCGCGAGCAGGACACAGATCCCCGCGTCGATACCGATCGGGAAGACCAGGGAGAACCGGCCGAATCCCTTCTCCTCCGCGAGTTCGCGGACGGCTGCGTACGACCCCGCGAAGCCGATCGCGGCGATGAGCACCGCACCGGCGACGACGACCCCGATGAGTATTCGGTGCGTGCGTGTCAGCTGCATTGCGGCCACCCGCGTTCCCCTCCCTGCTCGGTCTGTTGCGAGCGACAGCCTGGCACACGTGTACGAGCGAGTGCGGGCCGGTACGGGCGGAGGCCGTCCGACGCCCAACGCGACACGGCGACCTCCGTCGCGCCGGTGCGGCTTTCCCGCACCGTTCGCGGGCCGTTTCCCGGATCCCCGGCACTCGTTTCGGTGCCGACGCGGACGAGCGCACCCGCCGGCCCGATTCCGGCCCGGCGGGTGCGCTCCTTCGCGTCGTGGGGTGCCGCTACGCCTTGCGGGAAGCCTTGGCGGTCGTCTTGGGGGACGTCGTCCTGCCGGAGGTCTTCGCGGACGGTGTGGCGGAAGCCTTGGCCGACGGCTTGGCCGAGGGCTTCTCCGTGGTGGCGGTATCGCCGTCGACGGAGGCGACGGCTTCCTTGGCGGCCTTCTCGGCGCCCTTGAGGATGTCGGCCGCGGAGGGGGTCTTGGCTCCCGCGTAGCCCGCGCCGTTGTAGGTGAGCGTGACGACGACGTTGCCCGTACGGGCGACGACCGTCGCGTACTTGAAGTCCTCGCTCGTCTTGGTGAGGTCGTAGGTGACGGTGGTGGCCTGCTCACCGATTCCGTCGGCAGGTGCGGCCGCGGCCTTCTTGGCACCCTCGGTCGCCTGCGCCTTGGCGACCTGCTTGGTGTACTCGTCCGTGGCCCGCTCGGCTCCGCTGCCCAGGGCCTGGTCGGAGTCGAAGCGGAGGAAGCCGACGTCGAGCCAGCGGTACTGGGAACCCTTGACGCCGTTGTCGTCCAGGCCGTTCCAGGAACAGCTGCTGCGGGTATCCGTGTTGCTGGACTTGCCCGCGGTGCCGGACTTGACCTTGCTCTTGGGGACCAGGGACTCGATCGTCTTCTTACCGATCGACTTGCAGGTGTCGGCGGGCAGCGCGTCGAACTTCGCGGGCTCGACGGTCGGCTCCGTCTTCTTCCCGCTCGGCGCGGCGGACGAGTCCGAGCCCTTCTTGTCGCCGGAGTCCGACGAGCAGCCGGCGACGACGAGCATCACCGGAACGGCGGCGCAGACGAGTATGCGGGACAGTCGCGGGGCTGATCGGTGCATGGTTCCTTCACTCGGACGGCACGGCGGTCTCGGTCGTGCGGGCGGTAGGGCTGTGCGGCGGGTGGTGCTGTACGTCGGGTCGGGCTGTGCGACGGGCGGTTGAACCGGCCGGCCCGCCGGGCGGCCCGGAGGGCCACGGTACGACGGACGGCGGCCGGATGCCGCCTCGGTCGCGGGCCCCGGGGTGCGGGGCGGCCCCGCGGCGGAGGCCCGCCGACGAGGGCTACTCGCTGAGGGTCTCGGCCAGCTTGCGGGCCAGGGCCTGCGCCTTCTCCTGCAGTTCCTGGCTGTCGGGCACCTCGGTGACGCGGGCGGGCTGCTCGGTGTACTGGACGGTCACGATGACGTTCGATGTGCGGAATACCACGCTCACGGTGCGGTGCTGGGCGGTGGATCCCGCCCGGGTGAGGGTGTCGTCCAGATACGCGGCGTCCCCCAGGCCCTCCAGCAGTCGGGGCCGGAGCTCCTCGGCGGTGTCGGCGGACGGGCTCGCCGAGGGGGAGCCGGACCCGGTCTTGCCCGGAGACCCGGAGGGGGAGCCGCTGGGCGTCGGACCGGGGGAGCCGGCGACGGTACTGCTGGGCGTCGCGCCGGTCCCCCCGGGGGCCAGACCGGCGGCGTCCTCCTTCTTCGCGTACACCTCGTCGGCGCGGTCGTCGTCGCTCACCGAGGTGTCGTACGACACGACGCGCTCGAAGTCGATGGAGAGGTTCCGGGACGCGTCCGGGGCGGTCGAGCTCCAGCGGCAGCCGACCTTGCGGTCGGTGTCGTAGGTGACGGTGGCCGTGCCCTCGTACACCTTCTCCTGCTGCCTCTCGGGCAGCTCGGTGGCTCCCGGCAGCAGGTCCTTGAGCGTGGAACGCGGCACGGCGCGGCAGGATTCGGGCAGCGTCCGGTACTTGCCGGGCGGTGCGGCCGTAACCATCGGGCTGCCGGGCTTGCTGTCGGCGGCGGGGTCGTCGGCGTCGGAGCCGGCGCTGCAGCCGGCGACGAGCGCTGCGAGGAGCGCGACGCCGGGTACGTACGCCATGTGTCGCACGGTCCCAGGCTCCCTTCGGTACGAAAACAGGTTGCCGCTCACGGGCGGCCGATGGACACAATGTGTATCGCACGCGCCGCTGTGAATGCCGGTCGGCAGACCTATATGCCGACCTCGGCACCGGTTTTGCGCTTTCGGTCTTTTCGGGGGAATAGAGGGGTTATGTCGTATGTGGAGGTGCCCGGCGCGCAGGTCCCGATCCGGATGTGGGCAGACCCGGCTGCGGTCGAGGACGGCGCGATGCAGCAGCTGCGGAACGTGTCGACGCTGCCCTGGATCAAGGGTCTGGCCGTCATGCCGGACGTCCATTTCGGCAAGGGCGCGACCGTCGGTTCGGTGATCGCGATGCACGGGGCGGTGTGCCCGGCCGCGGTGGGCGTGGACATCGGCTGCGGGATGTCGGCGGTGAAGACGTCGCTGACGGCCAACGACCTGCCGGGCGACCTGTCGCGTCTCCGGTCGAAGATCGAGCAGGCCATCCCGGTGGGCCGCGGGATGCACGACAGCATCGCGGACCCGGGAAAGCTGCACGGATTCCCCACGGCGGGCTGGGACGACTTCTGGTCCCGGTTCGACGGCATCGCCGATGCGGTCAAGTTCCGTCAGGAACGTGCCACAAAGCAGATGGGAACGCTCGGATCGGGTAATCATTTTATCGAGTTCTGTCTCGATGAAGCGGGCGTGGTGTGGCTGATGCTGCACTCCGGTTCCCGGAACATCGGCAAGGAACTCGCGGACTTCCACATCGGGCAGGCCCAGAAGCTCCCGCACAACCAGGGACTCGTCGACCGTGACCTCGCGGTCTTCATCGCGGACACCCCGCAGATGGCTGCGTACCGCAACGACCTGTTCTGGGCGCAGGAGTACGCGAAGTACAACCGCTCGATCATGATGGGTCTCTTCCAGGACGTGGTCCGGAAGGAGTTCAAGAAGGCCAGGATCACCTTCGAGCCGGTCATCTCCTGCCACCACAACTACGTGGCGGAGGAGCGGTACGAGGGCATGGACCTGCTGGTCACCCGCAAGGGCGCCATCCGGGCCGGTTCCGGTGAATTCGGGATCATCCCCGGATCGATGGGCACCGGTTCGTACGTCGTGAAGGGCCTGGGGAACGAGAAGTCGTTCAACTCGGCCTCGCACGGGGCGGGGCGGCGGATGAGCCGGAACGCCGCGAAGCGGAAGTTCTCGACGCGGGACCTGGAGGACCAGACGCGGGGCGTGGAGTGCCGTAAGGACTCCGGCGTCGTGGACGAGATCCCGGCCGCGTACAAGCCGATCGAGCAGGTCATCGAGCAGCAGCGGGACCTGGTCGAGGTCGTCGCGAAGCTCAAGCAGGTCGTGTGCGTGAAGGGCTGAGGCCCGGCACCCCGCGTGAGGAGGAGCCCCGGACCGGCCGCGGTCCGGGGCTCCTCCTCCGTCGCCGGTCACAGCGTGCGGTGCACCTTGGAGTTGGAGGCCTGGGCGCGGGGGCGGACCACCAGGAGGTCGATGTTGACGTGGCTGGGGCGGGTGACGGCCCAGGTGATGGTGTCGGCCACGTCGTCCGCCGTGAGCGGGGCGTCGACGCCCGCGTAGACCTTCGCGGCCTTCTCCGTGTCGCCCCGGAAGCGGGTCGTGGCGAACTCCTCGGTCTTGACCATGCCCGGCGCGACCTCGATGACCCGGACCGGGGTGCCGACGATCTCCAGGCGGAGGGTCTCGGCCAGGACGTGCTCGCCGTGCTTGGCCGCGACGTAACCGCCGCCCCCCTCGTACGAGGAGAGCGCCGCGGTCGAGGACAGGATCACGATCGTGCCGTCGCCGCTCGCGGTGAGGGCGGGCAGCAGGGCCTGGGTGACGTTGAGGGTGCCGATGACGTTCGTCTCGTACATCTGGCGCCAGTCGGCCGGGTCGCCCGTCGCGACGGGGTCGGCGCCCAGCGCCCCGCCCGCGTTGTTGACGAGGACGGCCAGGGAGCGGAACGCGGTGGCGAACTCGTCCACGGCCGCCCGGTCGGTGACGTCCAGGGCGTAGGCCGTCGCCTGGTGGCCCGCCTCGGTGAGCTCGGCCGCGAGGGCCTCGATGCGGTCCTTGCGGCGGGCGGTGAGCACCACACGGTGCCCGGCGGCGGCCAGCTGCCGGGCGGTCGCGGCACCGATGCCGCTGCTCGCACCGGTGATGACGGCGATGGGGGTGGCGGCCATGGCGAACTCCTCGGACAACTGGTCGGGTAGGGGCCAAGGATAGGCAGGCCCTCCGGGTGCGGGGCTCAGTGGCCGCGGGGCGCGTACATGATCACGGCCATGCCGGCCAGGCAGATCAGCGCCCCCGTCACGTCCCAGCGGTCCGGGCGGTAGCCGTCGGCGACCATGCCCCAGGCGATCGACCCGGCGACGAACACCCCGCCGTACGCGGCGAGGATCCGGCCGAAGTCGCCGTCCGGCTGGAGCGTGGCCACGAAGCCGTACGCGCCAAGGGCGATGACGCCCGCGCCGATCCAGATCCAGCCGCGGTGCTCACGCACGCCCTGCCAGACGAGCCAGGCGCCCCCGATCTCGAAGAGCGCGGCGACGACGAAGAGCGCGACGGAGCGGGCGACGACCATGGGTTCAGCGTTTCACGCCGTGCCCGCGCGCCGGTGCGTGGGCCGTGCGGGTGGACACGGTGTGGAGCGGCGGCGCGAGCGACCGCGACCGGCATGACGACACGCACGAGGTGCTGACCCTCTCCACCGGTGATCCGTACGTGTTCTGACGGGCCGACGTCCGCCGTGTCAGGCGGTCGGGGCCCCGCTGCCCGCCCCGCCGAACTCGCGCACCGCGTCCGCGACGACGGCCTCCAGCCCCGCGTGGTGGGCGCCCCGCCAGTACACCCGCTCGCAGGCCGTGCACCGGGCGAACACGTCGTACGACTGCTGGGTGCCCTTCTCCAGCCGGGCGCTCACGGAATCCTTGTCGGCCTCCACGAGCTCCCCGTTGCACGCGGTGCACCGGGTCCACGGCGCGAGCACCGGGGCGAACCGTCCCAGGACGTCGCGGAGCTGTTCCTCGGGCCGGTCGCTGTAGACGTACGCCCCCGCCCAGATCTCCCGGCGCCTGAGCAGCCCTCTGTCCCGGGAGAGCAGCACCCGTCGCTGCGCCGCGGACAGGGCCGCCAGCGCCGGGTCCCCGATGTCCTCGCTCTCGTACGCCGCGTCCACGCCCAGCAGCCGCAACCGGCGGGCGAGCGTGCCCAGGTGGACGTCGAGGAGGAAGCGCAGGGGTGCGCCGGGAACCTGCTGGGGGCGCCGCACGGCCCGCACCTCGACCAGCTCGCCCGCGCCGGGGATGTGCGACACGGGCACGGGCGTGCCGTCGACGAGCAGCTGTCCGGCCTCGGTGAGAGGGACGCCGAGGGACTCCACGACGTGTCCCAGGGTCGACGAGCCGTCGGTGGCGACGGCGGTCCGTCCCTGACGGCGCTCGTGGGCGACGAAGAGCCGGAGTTCCGGAGCTACTTCGAGGGTGATCTCAGGTCCGTTCACCTGGTCAGGATGCCATTGCGCGGGGTACGGCAGCGAGAGGTCTCCGGAGTGTGGCGGCACGGCCGGGGCGGTGCGCGGGCCGGCGGTGCGTCCGGTCGCCGTGTCCGGTCGCCGTGTCCGAGGTGGGCGGCCGGCCCGGCCGGCCGGGCTCCCGGAGGGCGAGCCCCCCGGCGTACGCGGAGAAGGGACCGGCGTGGTGGGCGCGTGGACCGCCCGCCGGTGCGGGCAGGCGACCCGCGCCGGCTCCCGGGTCCGTGCCTGCGGGGCCGCTGGGCGTCGTCGTACGCTCGGCCTGCGGGGCCGGGGCCTTCCCCCGCCGGTCACCCCCTGGTGGTCACCTCCGCCGGTCACCCCCCGGACGGGCCCGTCCGCTCCAGGCGGGCGCGGAGCGTCCCGGCGAACTCCTCGGCCCGCGACAGCTGGGTCCGCAGCTTGAGCACCTGCTCGGACGCGGCCCGTTCGTAGGCGCGCACCCGTTCCAGGAGCGCGTCGCGCTCCTCCGGCGTGGCTTCCCCGCCGTGGTCGAGATGGTCGATCGCTTCCAGCAGCTCCCGCATCTCCTCCAGGGTGAAGCCGAGCGGCTTCATCCGGCGGATGACCATCAGCCGGTCGACATCGGCCTCGGTGTAGAGGCGGAACCCGCCCCGGGACCTGGCCGAGGGGACCACCAGGCCCGACTCCTCGTAGTGCCGGATCGTGCGCAGCGACAGCTCGGTCCGTGTGGCGACCTCGCCGATCTGCATGTGCCCGCTGCTCACAGGGTGCCCTTCCCGCCTCTCGCCGTGGCCACGACGGACGGCGTTTCCATCTCTACCCTAACGTTAGGGTAGAGTTGTTCAGCGCCCGTGCACCATGGCCGGACCGACGATGTCTCCGGCGCCCTCCCGATTGCGGTGGGTGTGCGCCACGGCGGTGCCCGGCCGTGGCGGTACGCCGCCCCGGCGGCAGCCACCAGCGCTGCCTGCCCCCGAAGCTTCCGTCCGCCGTCGCGGACGATCCGCGGGACGCCGTCCGGCTCCCGCGGCCCCCGCACGCCCCACGGTGCCGCCGGGTGTGCCCGAGTCCGACAGGTCCTGCTCCCCTTGTCCACTTCCGTACTGTCCCCGGTCGGCCGGTTCGCCGGCCGGCGTCCGCCCTGGCTGTCCCCGAAGGTCTTCCGGACCGAGGCCCTGGCCGGACTCGTCGTGGGCCTGGCGCTGATTCCCGAGGCGATCTCGTTCTCGATCATCGCCGGGGTCGATCCGGCGGTCGGCCTGTTCGCGTCGTTCACCATGGCCGTCGTCATCTCCTTCGTCGGCGGCAGGCCCGCGATGATCTCCGCGGCGACCGGTGCGGTGGCCCTGGTCATCGCACCGCTCAACCGGGAGCACGGCTTCGGCTATCTGGTCGCGGGCGTCATCCTCGGAGGGATCTTCCAGATCGTCCTCGGGGCGCTCGGTGTCGCCAGGCTGATGCGGTTCGTGCCCCGCAGCGTGATGGTCGGCTTCGTCAACTCGCTGGCGATCCTGGTCTTCCTGGGCCAGGTCCCCGAGATCAGCGACGTGCCCTGGGCCGTGTATCCGCTGGTCGCCGGCGGGCTGGCGCTGATGGTGTTCTTCCCGAGGATCACCAAGGCGGTCCCGGCCCCGCTGGTCTCCATCGTCATCCTCACCGTGATCACCGTCGCCGCCGGCATCGCCGTACCGACGGTCGGTGACAAGGGCGAGCTGCCCTCGTCCCTCCCCGTGCCCGGACTGCCGGACGTGCCCTTCACCCTGGACACGCTGACGACCATCGCGCCCTACGCGCTCGCGATGGCGCTGGTCGGGCTGATGGAGTCGCTGATGACGGCCAAGCTGGTCGACGAGATCACCGACACCCACTCCAACAAGACCCGCGAGTCCATCGGCCAGGGCATCGCGAACATCGTGACCGGGTTCTTCGGCGGCATGGGCGGCTGCGCGATGATCGGCCAGACGATGATCAACGTGCGGGTCTCCGGCGCCCGTACCCGGCTGTCCACCTTCCTCGCCGGGACGTTCCTGATGGTGCTGTGCATCGTCTTCGGGCCGGTCGTCTCCGACATCCCGATGGCGGCCCTCGTCGCGGTCATGATCATGGTGTGCTTCGCGACCTTCGACTGGCACTCCATCGCGCCCAAGACCCTCAGGAGGATGCCCGCGGGCGAGATCACGGTCATGGTCGTCACCGTCGTCTGCGTGGTCGCCACCGAGAACCTCGCCGTCGGCGTGGTCGTCGGCTCGATCACCGCGATGGTCATCTTCGCCAGGCGGGTCGCGCACTTCGCGGACGTCACCTCGGTCACCGATCCGGACGGCAGCCGGGTCGTCTACTCCGTCACCGGCGAGCTGTTCTTCGCCTCGTCCAACGACCTCGTCGGCAGGTTCGCCTACGCGACCGACCCCGACCGGGTCGTCGTCGACCTGTCCGCCGCGCACATCTGGGACGCCTCCTCCGTCGCGACGCTGGACGCGATCACGACCCGCTACGAGCAGCGCGGGAAACAGGTGGAGATCGTCGGGCTGAACGAGCAGAGCGCCCGTATCCACGGCTCGCTCAGCGGCGAACTCACCGGCAGCCACTGAACTACGGCCACCGAATAGTGGCCGCTGAACGACCGTCACCGGACGGCAGCCACCCAACGGCACCCCCCGGCCGCACGGTCCGGCGGGACCGCGCGCCCAGGGGCCGCCGGAGCCGGTCCGGGCGGGACGCGCCGGGCATCACGGCCGGCGCGTCCCGCCACTCGCGCGCGCTCAGACGGCGGTGCGCTCCACCGGGATCCACAGCTCCGCGTCCGCGTGTGCCCCGTCCTGCGACAGCCGGGTCCGCAGGATCTCGGGGCCCGGCCGGCTCCGGTAGGGGTTGGACGGGAACCACTGCGTGAAGACGTCCCGCCACAGGTACTGGAGCGTCTGCGGGAACGGTCCCGAGCTCTCGAACACCGCCCAGGTCCCGGCCGGGACGCTGAGCGCGTCCATGTCCGCGGGCACCGCGGCGCCGGTCACCACACCGTAGTAGTAGTCGAGTTCGGTCCCCTCGGCGCGGCTCTCGTCCAGATCGTCACTGACCGAGATGATCCCCTCCGGCTCCTGGTCGGACAGGTCCTCGATACGCTGCCGGGTCTCCTGGCCGAGTCCCCGGATGAAGTCGACGATGGCCGGATTCATCCCTTCGTGCACGAGCGGGACACGCGCCTTCCTGCCGACGATCCGGAACGCGTCCTTCTCCACGACCCTGTACCGCATGCTGCTGCTCCCTTCGACAACGAGGCGGAAGGACATCCGGGACTGGGACCGCAGAGACGCACCTGACCGCCTGGCCTCACCGGGACCGACCCCGTGCACGGCGCGGAACGCGCGCGCGAAGGCCTCGCCCGAGCCGTAGCCGTACCGCACCGCGATCTCCAGCAGCGTCCGCTCCCCGGCCAGCACCTCGGCACCCGCGACCGTCAGCCGCCTGCGCCGGACGTACTCCGACAGCGGCATCCCCGCGAGCGCGGAGAACAGCCGGCGGAAGTGGTACTCCGAGGTCATCCCGATGCGCGCCAGGTCGGACACCTCGACCGTCCGGTCGAGGTGCCGCTCGATGTGTTCCATGGCCTGATTCAGCCGCTCCAGCACCCGGGCCTCCTTCCCTTTCGGTTCCCACGCTAGGAAGGCACGGCCCCGCGGCACCCGACATCCTGTGCCCGGTCCGGTCGGGTGCGACCCGGGTACGACAGGCGTGGTCGTCCCGCCGCGGAAGGGCGCGGATCAAGGGCGGGCGCACGTCGCAGGAGCGGCGGGCCGGACCGGCGGGCGTACGCCGGGCGGACGCACGGCACGACCGGGACGCGCGCGCGTGCCGCGCGTCCGCCCGCAGGGGCGCCCTCGCTGCCCCTGCCGAAACCGTCCCTGCCGAGGAAATCGCAGGTCAGGGCCATACCAGGCAGTACGCCTGGTGTCCGGCGTCGTGCAGCCGGTAGGAGAAGTCCTGCCACTCGTGGAGCAGCTGGTAGACGTTGAACGCGTCGCGCGGACCGCCGCGGTCCGGGACCGTGGACCAGATGAAGGCCGCCGCGCCGACCGACTCCTCGCCGACGTCCCGCAACGGGTCGACGACCGTCATCGGAAGCTTGACCACCGCGTAGTCGGGGTGGAGGACGACCAGCTCCAGCGGGGGGACCTTGTTCAGGGGTATGCCCTGTATGCCGGTGAGGACCATGGCCGCCACGGTCTCCGGCTTGATCTTGCTGAACATGCCGCCCATGCCCAGCTCGTCGCCGCCCAGCTCCTCGGGACGCATGGAAATGGGCACACGTGCGGCAGTGGCCCCGTCAGGGGCACCGAAATACTTGTAGGTCACCCCCACCCGTCCACTGCTCCTGCTCCCGGGACCCTCGGCGCCACCCGTCTGGGCCTTCCGTACGCGCTCGGCCTCGCGCCGATGCCGCCCTCGCCGGGCAGGCTCGGGCCCCAGGTCGTCGGTCCCTTCGCCCACTCCGCCACCGCGATGCATATCTCATCCACCCGACTACTTCTTAGGAGACACAGCCCCGCCGCGCAACCCGATCATCGTGTCAGTGACCTCCCCCACGAGCGTGCGGTGAAACACCTGTCCGCAAGACCGTCGGCGCCTCTGACACCATGGCATGTGTGAGCTTTCCCTATGACGCCCCAGTTTCGCAGACGCGAGGGGACTGACGCCCTTTCGTTGTACGAGCCTCATACGGGCAGCGTGCGCTCCCTGCTCACCGGTGGCCGAGAATTTCGGCCAGGCCCCCGAATCCCCCGAATCGCAGATCAGGACCAAAGTGGCGTATTCATACGAAGCCCCAGTTTCGCAGACGCTTTTCGACCGTGCGTCCCTCGTGACGCCCGGTGGCGTGAACTCCCCCGTGCGCGCCTTCCGGGCCGTGGGCGGTACGCCCCGGTTCATGGTGTCAGGTACGGGTCCGTACCTCACCGACGCCGATGGTCGTGAGTATGTCGACCTCGTGTGTTCGTGGGGGCCGATGATCCTCGGCCACGCGCACCCCGCGGTCATCTCGGCCGTCCAGGACGCGGTGGCCCGGGGGACCTCCTTCGGTACGCCGGGGGAGGGCGAGGTCGCGCTCGCCGAGGAGATCGTGGCCCGCGTCGAGCCCGTGGAGCAGGTGCGGCTGGTGTCGTCCGGCACCGAGGCGACCATGTCCGCGATCCGGCTCGCCCGTGGTTTCACCGGGCGTGCCAAGGTCGTGAAGTTCGCCGGGTGCTACCACGGGCACGTCGACGCGCTGCTGGCAGCCGCCGGCTCCGGTGTCGCCACCTTCGGCCTCCCCGACACGCCCGGCGTCACCGGCGCCCAGGCCGGCGACACGATCGTGCTGCCGTACAACGACCTGGAGGCCGTGCGCGCCGCGTTCGCCGCGCAGCCGGGCGAGATCGCGTGTGTGATCACCGAGGCTTCGCCGGGCAACATGGGCGTGGTCCCGCCGCTGGACGGCTTCAACGCCGGACTGAAGGAGATCTGCGCGGCCGAGGGCGCGCTGTACATCTCCGACGAGGTGATGACCGGTTTCCGTACGTCCAAGGCAGGCTGGTACGGCATCGACGGGGTGCGCCCCGACCTGATGACCTTCGGCAAGGTGATGGGCGGCGGCTTCCCGGCCGCGGCCTTCGGCGGCCGTGCCGATGTGATGGCGCACCTGGCCCCCGCCGGTCCCGTCTACCAGGCGGGCACCCTCTCCGGTAACCCGGTGGCCACCGCCGCCGGGCTCGCCCAGCTGCGGCTGCTCGACGACGCGGCGTACGCGAAGGTCGACGCGGTCTCCGCGGAGCTGCGGACCCTCGTGGGTGAGGCGTTCACCAAGGCGGGTGTCGCGCACACGGTGTCGGCGGCGAGCAACATGTTCTCCGTCTTCTTCACCGACGAGCCCGTCCGGAACTACGAGGACGCGAAGAAGCAGGAAGCTTTCCGCTTCACCGCGTTCTTCCACTCGATGCTGGAGCAGGGCGTCTACCTGCCGCCGTCCGCCTTCGAGTCCTGGTTCGTCTCGACGGCCCACGACGAGCGTGCGGTCGAGCGGATCGCCGCGGCGCTGCCCGCCGCGGCACGCGCGGCATCGGAGGCCACAGCGTGAGCGGGACGAACGGGGGCGGCGGCAAGGACATCACCGTCGTCCACCTGATGCGCCACGGCGAGGTCCACAACCCGGAGGGCGTGCTCTACGGGCGTCGCCCCGGCTACAGCCTCTCCGACCTCGGCCGGCGGATGGCCGACAAGGTCGCCGAGCACCTGGAGAAGCGCGACATCACCTATGTCGTGGCCTCGCCGCTGGAGCGCGCCCAGGAGACTGCTGTCCCGATCGCCACGTCGCACGGCCTGGACCTGGCCACCGACGCGCGTCTCATCGAGGCCGCCAACATCTTCGAGGGCAAGACCTTCGGGGTCGGTGACGGTGCGCTGCGCAAGCCGGACAACTGGAAGCACCTCACCAATCCGTTCAAGCCGTCGTGGGGCGAGCCGTACGTCGAGCAGGTCGTGCGGATGATGAGCGCCCTGGACGCGGCACGCGACGCGGCCCGCGGGCACGAGGCGGTCTGCGTCAGCCATCAGCTGCCGATCTGGATCGTGCGGAGCTTCGTGGAGCGGCGCCGGCTGTGGCACGACCCGCGCAAGCGGCAGTGCACGCTGGCCTCGCTGACCAGCTTCACGTACGAGGACGACAAGATCGTGTCGGTCGGGTACAGCGAGCCGGCCCGGGACCTCGTGCCCGCGCATCTGCTCGCGGGGGCGAAGCCGGTCAAGGGGAAGTCCAAGGCGTTCGGCGCGTAGTCGTACGCCGCCCGTCCGCCGTCCCCGGCACCCCGTCCGCCGTCCCCGGCACCCCGTCCGCCGTCCTCGGCACCCCGTACGGGCGTTCCGTGTGCGGCATCTGTAAGGGTCTTGTCGCGTAACAATTTTTGTGATTATCAGCGGAACCATCGTGTTGCTTTCCTCGTCTAAGCCATCGCCAGTTTGTATGGCAAAGAGGTAAAACGACCGCAGACGGGGATGCTATGCGCGATATCGACCGAAGGGGACTGCTCGGAGCGGGACTCGGGGTCACAGCCGCACTCACGATGACCGGCTGTGGCCCCTTCGGAACTTCGGGCGGCGGACCATCCGGTGCCGACAGGAGTTCCAAGGGCGACAAGGGTCACCAGGGTGACAAGGGACCGCACGGGAACACCGGGGGATCTCCCAGGAAGAACATCAGGCTCATCGGTGACGGTTCCACGGCGGACACCGGAAAGCAGCCGAATCAGCCCGCCGCCCCTGTTCCGCTCGAACCCGGCCAGACACCTCCGCAGTTCGTGATCTTTTCCTGGGACGGGGCGGGAGAGGTCGGCAACGGTCTCTTCCCGCGTTTCCTCGAACTCGCCCGGGAACACGACGCGGCGATGACCTTCTTCCTCTCCGGGCTGTATGTGCTGCCCGAGTCGAAGAAGTCCCTGTACCGCCCGCCGGGGAACCCCAGGGGCGCCTCCGACATCGGCTACCTCACCGACGACCACGTCAAGCAGACCCTGAAGTACGTCGGTGAGGCCTGGCTCGACGGGCACGAGATCGGCACGCACTTCAACGGGCATTTCTGCGGCGGTTCGGGATCCGTCGGCAACTGGACACCCGCACAATGGCAGAGCGAAATCGACCAGGCGATCTCCTTCGTCACCGAATGGCGGACGAACACCGGCTGGAACGACCTCGATCCACTGCCGTTCGACTACCGCAAGGAACTCGTCGGCGCCCGTACGCCCTGTCTGCTCGGCCAGGACAATCTCCTGCCGACCGCGAAACAGCTGGGCTGGCGCTACGACGCGAGCTCGCCGGGCGGCCTGCAGCAGTGGCCGGAGAAGCGCCAGGGAATCTGGGACCTCCCGCTGCAGGGTGTGCCGTTCCCCGGTCACACCTTCGAAGTCCTCTCCATGGACTACAACATCCTCGCCAACCAGTCGAAGAATTCGACCAACGGCATGCCCTCGCGCTATCCCGGCTGGCGCACCCAGGCCACCGGCGCCTATGTCGCCGGTTTCGAGCGCGCCTACGAGACGAATCGCGCGCCTTTCTACATCGGCAACCACTTCGAGGAGTGGAACGGCGGTATCTATATGGACGCCGTCGAGGAAACGATAAAAAAGATCGCGGGCAAGCCGGATGTGCGCCTCGTCTCCTTCCGGCAGTTCGTCGACTGGCTCGACGTACAGGATCCGGCGGTGCTCGCGAAGCTTCGTACCCTCCAGGTCGGGCAGTCGCCCGACGGCGGCTGGAACACCTTCCTCAAACAGGCCTGACAAGGGGCTTTACGGGCATCGAGGGGGGTGCGGAAGATCCCTGGAACTGCCATGCGAAACTTTTCACATGAGCTCTGGCAGCGCACCCCGACGCCGCTTCACCCTGCTCGCCGCAACAGCAGTGGCAGGTGCCCTGACCCTGTCCGCGTGCGGTGGTGACGGCAGCAAGGCCGGCGGCGGCGGCAACACGAACTTCGTCACCGGCGGCGGCGGGATCTCCACCGTGGCCAAGGCGGACCGCACGGACGCGCCCGGGCTCGACGGCACGACCCTGGACGGCAAGGCGCTCGACGTCACCGACTACAAGGGCAAGGTCGTCGTCCTCAACTTCTGGGGATCGTGGTGCGGCCCCTGCCGCGCCGAGGCCAAGCACTTCCAGAAGGTGTCGCAGGAGACCGCGGACCAGGGTGTCCAGTTCGTCGGTGTCAACACCCGGGACCCCCAGAAGAGCCTCGCGATCAACTTCGAGGAGGACTTCGGGGTGACCTACCCGAGCCTCTACGACCCGACCGGGAAGCTCCTCCTGCGCTTCCCGAAGGGCACGCTGAACCCGCAGGCCATCCCGTCGACCGTGGTCGTCGACCGGGACGGGAAGCTCGCCGCCCGCTCGCTGGCCGCCCTCGACGCGACGAAGCTCCGCGAGATGATCGACCCGCTGATCGCGGAGAAGTGATCCAGTGCTCCAGCTGGCCGCGGTATCCGGTTACAACGACACCGTGATGGGCGGCGCCCTGCTCGTGGCGCTGCCCATCGCGCTGCTCGGCGGACTCGTCTCCTTCTTCTCGCCGTGCGTCCTGCCGCTGGTGCCCGGCTACCTCAGCTACGTCACCGGTGTCAGCGGCGCCGATCTGGCCGAGGCCCGACGGGGCAGGACCGTCGCAGGAGCCTCGCTCTTCGTGCTCGGCTTCACCGTCGTGTTCGTCTCCGGCGGCGCGCTCTTCGGCTACTTCGGCCAGACCCTCCAGGGTTACAGCGGGACGCTCTCCAAGGTCCTCGGCGTGCTGATGATCCTCATGGGGATCTTCTTCATGGGCCTGATGCCCTGGATGACGCAACGAGAGTTCCGCATCCACAAGAGGCCGGTGACCGGGCTCGCGGGCGCACCGCTGCTCGGCGCGCTCTTCGGGATCGGCTGGACGCCGTGCCTCGGCCCGACGCTCGCCTCCGTCAACGCGCTCGCGTTCGAGCAGGCGACCGCGGGGCGCGGGGCGATCCTGTCCGTGGCGTACTGCCTCGGGCTCGGTGTCCCCTTCGTCCTGGCGGCACTCGCCTTCCGCCGGGCGCTCGGCGCGTTCGGCTGGGTCAAGCGCCACTACGCATGGGTCATGCGCATCGGCGGCGGCATGATGATCGCGACCGGGATACTCCTGCTGACGGGCATCTGGGACATGCTCATCCAGGAGATGCAGGTCTGGTCCAACGGCTTCACTGTGGGGATCTGAGTCCATGAGCAGCACGAACACCACGGACGAGCGTGACCTCGGCGAGGCCGGAGCCCAGCTCTCCACCGCCCCGCGTGAGGAGTCCGCGTCCTCGTCCTCCGCACCCGCGATGGGCGTCGTCGGATGGGCCCGCTGGTTCTGGCGGCAGCTCACCTCGATGCGGGTCGCGCTGATCCTGCTCTTCCTGCTGTCGCTCGGCGCCATCCCCGGCTCGCTGATCCCGCAGAACAGCGTGGACGAACTGAAGGTGCAGACCTTCAAGGAGGCCCACACCACCGTCACCCCGGTCTACGAGAAGCTGCAGCTCTTCGACGTCTACAGCTCGGTGTGGTTCTCCGCGATCTACATCCTGCTGTTCGTGTCCCTGATCGGCTGCATCGTCCCGCGCACCGGCCAGTTCGTCGGGCAGCTGCGCGGCCGGCCGCCAGGCGCCCCGAAGAAGCTGAACCGGCTTCCCGCGTACACCACCTGGCGCACCGACGCCGAGCCCGAGCAGGTCCGTGAGGCCGCCCTCGCCGTACTGCGCAAGCGGCGCTTCCGCTCGCACGTCGCGGGCGACGCGGTGGCCGCCGAGAAGGGCTATCTGCGCGAGACCGGGAACCTGATGTTCCACATCGCGCTGATCGTCATGCTGGTGTCCTTCGCCGGCGGGCAGCTCTTCAAGTCCGAGGGCGGCAAGCTGGTCGTCGAAGGTGACGGCTTCTCCAACACCCTCACCCAGTACGACGACTTCAAGTCCGGCTCGCTCTTCGACACCGACGACCTCGCCCCGTTCAGCTTCACCCTGGACGACTTCATCGGCACGTACGAGCGCAGCGGCCCCCAGCGCGGCACGCCCCGGACCTACGAGGCCCGGGTGACGTACTCCGCGGGCGCGCACGGCACACCGGAGAAGCGGATCATCAAGGTCAACGAGCCGCTCGTCGTCGACGGCACGAAGGTCTACCTCAACGCGCACGGCTACGCCCCCGTCATCTCCGTCAAGGACGGCAAGGGCAAGGAGATCTACCGGACGGCCGTACCCCTGCTGCCCATCGACAACAACGTCACCTCCACCGGTGCGATCAAGGTGATGGACGGCTACAAGGGGGCCGACGGCAAGAAGACCCAGCTCGGCTTCCAGGCGTTCTTCGTCCCGACCTTCGCCGGTGACGGCCAGGGCACGATGTTCTCGCAGTTCCCCGGCGCCGACTATCCGGTGCTCGCGCTCAACGGCTTCTACGGCAGCCTCGGCGTCGACTCCGGGCTGCCGCAGAACGTGTACCAGCTGGACACGTCCAAGATGAAGGAATTCAAGGACGCCAACGGGGACAAGCTCAAGCAGCGCATGCGCCCCGGCGAGACCATGAAGCTCCCGGACGGTGCGGGCTCGGTCACCTTCGAGGGTGTCGAGGAGTGGGCCAGCTTCCAGATCTCGCGCCAGCCCGCCAGCGGCTGGGCCCTCACCGGCGCCGTCGCCGCCATCTTCGGCCTCGCCGGATCGCTCTTCATCCAGCGCCGCCGGGTGTGGGTGCGGGCCGTACGGGGCGAGGACGGCGTCACCGTCGTCGAGATGGCCGGCCTCGGCCGCAACGAGTCCACGAAGCTCCCCGAGGAGCTGGCCGATCTCGCGGGCGCGCTCCACACCGTGACGCCAACCGCGTCCCCCACCGAATCCGCGCCCGGACAACCTTCCGAAGAACCTGCCGAAGGGGCTGAGAAGTGAATCTTGCCGCCGCAACCAACGAGAGTCTCGCGAACATCAGCAACACGCTGATCTACTCGTCGATGGCCGTCTACATGCTGGCCTTCTTCGCGCACATCGCGGAGTGGGTGTTCGGCAGCCGCAGCAAGGTCGGCCGGACCGCGGCCGCGCTGACCGGATCGGCCGCCACCGTTCCCGGGGTGAAGATCACGCGGCAGAGCGGCGGCACCGCTGTCCTGGACCGCCCGAAGGTCGTCACCCGTGCCGCGACCGGGACCCGGGACGTCCCGGACGGCCCCGGCGCGGCGGGCGGCACCGTCAAGGGCGACCTGTGGGGGCGGATCGCGGTCTCCCTGACCGTCGTCGCCTTCGCCGTCGAGGCCGGCGGCGTCGTCGCCCGCGCACTGTCGGTGCAGCGTGCCCCCTGGGGCAACATGTACGAGTTCTCGATCACCTTCTCCACGGTGGCCGTCGGCGCCTACCTCGTCCTCCTGGCGCTGAGGAAGAACGTCCGCTGGATCGGCCTGCTGCTGGTCACCACGGTCCTGCTGGACCTGGGCATCGCCACCACCTGGCTCTACACCGACAGCGCCCAGCTCGTACCCGCGCTGCACTCGTACTGGCTGTGGATCCACGTCTCCACCGCCATCTTCTGCGGTGCCGTCTTCTACCTCGGCGCGGTCGGGACCCTGCTCTACCTGTTCCGTGACAACTACGAGAACAAGCTCGCCAACGGCGGGAACCCGGGCGCCTTCGCCCGGTCGGTCCTGGAACGGCTGCCCGCCGCGTCGACCCTCGACAAGTTCTCGTACCGCATCAACGCCGCCGTCTTCCCGCTGTGGACGTTCACGATCATCGCGGGCGCGATCTGGGCGGGCGACGCCTGGGGCCGCTACTGGGGCTGGGACCCCAAGGAGGTCTGGTCCTTCATCACCTGGGTCGCGTACGCCTGCTACCTGCACGCCCGCGCCACGGCCGGCTGGAAGGGCCGCAAGGCCGCCTACCTGGCGCTGATCGCCTTCGGCTGCTGGCTCTTCAACTACTACGGCGTGAACATCTTCGTCACCGGCAAGCACTCCTACGCCGGGGTCTGAACACAGCACGAGGAGAAGGGCGCGGTCCGTGGAGGCGGACCGCGCCCTTCGTCATTCCCCGGCGGAAGCGCGGGAGCCGTCGGAGCTTGGGGAGCCGCCGGAAACCGCGCCGATGTCCTCGTTCCAAAGGTCCGGGCGGTCGCGGACGAAGGCGCGCATCAGCGCGGCACACTCCGGGTCGTCGAGCAGCACGATCTCCACCCCGTGCCCGGCCAGCCAGTCGTGGCCGCCGTGGAAGGTCTCCGCCTCACCGATCACCACCCGGGAGATCCCGAACTGGCGGACCAGCCCGCTGCAGTACCAGCAGGGCGAGAGGGTGGTCACCATCGTCGTGCCCCGGTACGAGCGTTGCCGGCCCGCCGCCCTGAACGCCGCCGTCTCCGCGTGCAGGGACGGATCACCGTCCTGGACGCGGCGGTTGCGGCCCCGGCCCAGCAGAGTGCCGTCCGCCCCGTACAGGGCGGCGCCGACCGGGACGCCGCCCTCGCCGAAGCCCTCCCTGGCCTCGGCGAGCGCGACCGCGAGCCACGTGGCGTACGGCGGGGTCACCGGGCCAGCGGGGTGTCCAGGACCGCCTTGCGGTGGCTGAACGTCTCCAGCGAGTACCGGCCGTGGTAACGGCCCATGCCGCTCTCGCCGACCCCGCCGAACGGCAGGTCGGACACGGTCAGATGCGCCAGCGGCAGGCCCATCCCCACCCCGCCCGACGAGGTCTCGGCCAGCAGCCGCTCCCGTACGGCGGGGGACCGCGTGAAGGCGTACAGCGCCAGCGGCTTGTCCCGGTCGTTGATGAAGCCGATGGCCTCGTCCAGGCCGTCGACCGTCACGATCGGCAGCACGGGGCCGAAGATCTCCTCGCGCATCACGGGGGCGTCCGGCGTCACATCGGCCAGCACGGTCGGCGCGATGTACTTGGCGGACCGGTCGTGGGCGCCGCCCGTGACCGTACGGCCGGAGTCCAGGAGCCCGACCAGCCGGTCGAAGTGGCGCTCGTTCACGATCCGCCCGTACTCCGGGTGCGCGGAGGCGTCCGGCCCGTACAGCCCCTCGACCGCCGTCGCGAGCGCGTCGGCGAGGGCGGGCGCGGTCTCCGGGTCGGTCAGGACGTAGTCGGGGGCGACGCACGTCTGGCCGGCGTTGAGGAACTTTCCCGCGGCGAGCCGGGCGGCCACCGTCGTCAGATCCGTGTCACGGTCGACGAACACCGGCGACTTGCCACCCAGTTCGAGGGTGACCGGGGTGAGGTGGCGGGCGGCGGCGGTCATGACGATCCGGCCGACCGTGCCGTTGCCGGTGTAGAAGATGTGGTCGAAGCGCTCGGCGAGCAGCGCGGTGGTCTCCGGGACCGCGCCCTCCACCACGGCGACCGCGTCCGTGTCCAGATAGCGCGGCAGCAGCCGGGCCACGGCGGCCGAGGTCGCGGGTGCCAGCTCGCTGGGCTTGACGACCACGGCGTTGCCCGCGGCCAGCGCACCGACGACGGGCGCCAGCAACAGCTGCACCGGGTAGTTCCACGGCGCGATGACGAGGACGACACCGAGAGGGTCCTGCACGGTGTGCGCGGACGCCCCGGCGAGAGCCGCCGGTACGGGGGCGGGCTCGGGGCGCAGCCAGTCCTCCAGCCGCTCCAGGGTGTGGTCGATCTCCCGGACGGTGAAGTCGATCTCCGTCCGGTAGGCCTCCTTGCGGCTCTTGCCCAGGTCGGCCCGCAGGGCGTCGGCCAGCTCGTCACCGCCCTCGGTCAGCAGCGCGCGCAGCCGCGTCAGCTGGGCGGTGCGCCAGTCGAGGCCCTTGGTGCGTCCGGTGCGGAAGGTGGCACGGAGGCGGGCGACGACCTCGGCCGCCGTCTCCGCCGTCCCGGCGGTCTCCGCGGTCCTGGCGGTGCTCATCACAGGGCCGCCAGGATCTCGCGGGCCAGCTGCTCGGAGGAGGCGGGGTTCTGACCGGTGTGCAGATTGCGGTCGTGCACGGTGTGGGGCCCCCAGGGGTCCCCGGCGGAGTAGTCGGCGCCGAGCTCCACGAGCCGGTTCTCCAGCAGCCAGGGGGCCTTGGCGGCCAGACCGGCCTGGGTCTCCTCCATGTTGCTGAATCCGGTCAGGCGGTAGCCGGCGAAGGGCCAGCTGCCGTCCTCGCGGCGGGAGGCCAGCAGCGCGGCGGGGGCGTGGCACAGGACGCCCAGGTGCGCGCCGGAGTCCAGGGCGGCGGTGAGGAGCCGGCCGGACGCCTCGTTGACGGCCAGGTCCTCCATGGGGCCGTGGCCGCCGGGGTAGAAGACCACGTCGTACGAGGTGGGGACGGTGTCCTCGAGCCGGGCGGGGATGCGGAGCGTCTCGTCGATCGACGCGAGGTAGGAGGCGACGGCGTCGGCCTGCTCCTGGCCCCCGTTGGCCTCTGCGGCGAGGCTCGCGGTGTCCACCGTGGGGGCCACGCCGCCCGGGGTGGCGACGGTGATGTCGAAGCCGGCCTGGGTGAAGACGCGGTGGGGAGCGGCGAGCTCCTCGGCCCAGAAGCCGGTGGGGTGGGTGGTGCCGTCGTTGAGGGTCCAGTGGTCGGCACCGGTGAGGACGAAGAGTACGGAGGGCATGGGGGGGTGCTCCCTACGAGACGCGAGATGCTGGCGGTGAGCAAAGCTTGATATGATCAAGCAATATCGTTCATGTAACTGCCAAAAGTTGAGCATGTCAAATTAATGCGGTATGTGGCGGATGCCCTTCCGGGCCTCCGGGCCACGCGTACCGATCGAAGGATGACCGAACCATGACGACGGAACCGGCACCCCGCGCCGTCCCTACTCCGGACGAACTCCTGGAACCCCTCGCGGTCGTCGTCCGCGGCCACCACGACGACCTCACCGCCGTCGCCACCCGCCACGGCCTCAGCACCTCGCAGGCGAGAGCGCTGATCGCCCTCAACGAGCCCATGCCCATGAGCGCGCTGGCCCATCACCTGGTGTGTGACGCGTCCAACGCCACCGGCCTCATCGGCCGCATGGAGGCCCGGGGTCTGGTCACCCGCACCCCGTCCGCCGAGGACCGCCGCTCCAAGGTCGCCGCCCGCACGGCGGACGGCACCGAGCTGGCCCGCCGCATCCGTGCCGAGATGCGCGTGGTGCACGGCGCCCTGGAGGCGCTCACCCCGCAGGAGCGCACGGCGCTGCTGCCCCTGCTCAACCGACTGGGGCGACTGCTTTCGTCATGAGCCGGCGGGTTCCCTCAGGAGAAGGAGCGCACAGGGGTACTTCACGAGAAGGAGCGCACGCGGGTCCGTCACCGGGAGGAGCGCACGCCGGGTCCCTCACGAGGAGGCGTCTTGGGATCCCGCCCCGCCCTCGCGGCGCTTGATCTCCTCCTCGCGGCGGCGCAGGTCCGCCTCCCGGGCCTTGAGTTCGGCCTCGTCCTTCTCGCCCTCGGCGGCTTCGGCCTTCTCGTCGGCCTTCTCGTCCTTCAACGACTTGAGGAAGTCCGGATTGTCGTCCGGCGCCACCCACGTGGTGCGGCGGTTGCGGTGCCACTCGGAGGGCGTACGGCCCGCGCCCCGGTCGGCCCGGGTCTTGCCCGCGGCGAGCCAGACGATCGGGCCGACGATCCAGAACAGCAGGATGATGAAGACCCAGGCCACCTTCGGCAGGTGCTTGACCTCGTCCTCCGGGGTGTTCAGGCAGTCGATGAACGCGTAGATCGTCAGCGCCAGCGGCAGCAGGTAGATCAAGGCCCTGAGCATCGTGAAAGGTCCCCCCGAGAAGAGGTGAGGGGGCGCACTGTCCCGCCCCGGTGACGGGCCCAGGGTAGCGGGTGGCCGATACTGGACGGCATGGCTTACGACGATCTTCGTTCCCTGCTCCGGGCTCTGGAGCGCGAGGGCGATCTCAAGCGCATCAAGGCCGAGGTCGACCCGTATCTGGAGGTCGGCGAGATCGTCGACCGGGTGAACAAGGCGGGCGGGCCCGCCCTGCTCTTCGAGAACGTCAAGGGGGCGTCCATGCCCCTGGCCATGAACGTCTTCGGGACGGACAGACGGCTGCTCAAGGCGCTCGGGCTGAAGTCCTACGCCGAGATCAGCGACAAGATCGGCGGGCTCCTCAAGCCGGAGCTCCCGCAGGGCTTCGTCGGGATCCGCGAGGCGTTCGCGAAGCTCGGCGCGGTGACGCACCTGCCGCCGAAGAAGGTGAAGAGCGAGAGCGCCGCCGTCCAGGAGGTCGTCCTGACCGGCGACGACGTGGACCTGGAGAAGCTTCCCGCGCTCTTCACCTGGCCCGAGGACGGCGGTTCCTTCTTCAACCTGGGCCTCACGCACACCAAGGACCCCGAGACCGGCATCCGCAATCTGGGGCTCTACCGCCTCCAGCGCCACGACAAGCGCACCATCGGGATGCACTGGCAGATCCACAAGGACAGCCGGAACCACTACCAGGTCGCGGCCCGGCGCGGTGAGCGGCTGCCCGTCGCCATCGCGTTCGGCGCGCCGCCCGCGGTGACGTACGCCTCCACGGCGCCGCTGCCCGGGGACATCGACGAGTACCTCTTCGCCGGTTTCATCCAGGGCAAGCGGATCGAGATGGTCGACTGCAAGACCGTCCCGCTGCAGGTACCGGCGCAGGCCGAGGTCGTCATCGAGGGCTGGCTGGAGCCGGGCGAGATGCTGCCCGAGGGCCCGTTCGGCGACCACACCGGTTTCTACACTCCGCAGGAACCGTTCCCCGCGCTGACGATCGACTGCGTGACCATGCGCAAGCGGCCGCTGCTGCAGTCCATCGTGGTGGGCCGGCCGCCGACCGAGGACGGTCCGCTGGGGCGGGCCACCGAGCGGTTCTTCCTGCCACTGCTCAAGATCATCATCCCGGACATCGTGGACTACCACCTGCCCGAGGCGGGCGGCTTCCACAACTGCGCGATCATCTCGATCGACAAGAAGTACCCGAAGCACGCCCAGAAGGTGATGAGTGCCGTCTGGGGCGCGCACATGATGTCGCTGACCAAGCTGATCGTGGTCGTGGACGGCGACTGTGACGTCCACGACCTGCACGAGGTCGCCTGGCGGGCGCTCGGCAACACCGACTACGCCCGGGACCTGCTGCTCACCGAAGGGCCGGTCGACCATCTCGACCACGCCTCGTACCAGCAGTTCTGGGGCGGCAAGGCCGGCATCGACGCGACGCGGAAGCTGCCCGAGGAGGGCTACACCCGGGACGGGGGCTGGCCCGAGATGGTCGAGTCCGACCCGGACACGGCGGCGAAGGTCGACCGCCGCTGGAAGGAGTACGGCCTGTGAGCGCCTCAGCCTCCGCCGCCGCCGTACCGCAGCCGCGCAGCAAGCCCCGCGCGTTCCTGCGGCTGGTGATGATCGAGCACTCGGTCTTCGCGCTGCCCTTCGCGTACATCGCCGCGCTGACCGCGATGTTCCAGCTGGACAAGGACATCCACTGGGGCACGCTGCTGCTCGTCACCGTCGCCATGGTCGGGCTGCGTACGTTCGCGATGGCCGCCAACCGGATCATCGACCGGGAGATCGACGCCCGTAACCCGCGTACGGCGGGTCGTGAGCTGGTCACCGGGGCGGTCTCGGTGAAGTCGGCCTGGACGGGCGCGATCGTCGCCGTCGTCGTGTTCCTCGGGGCCGCCGCCCTGCTGAACCCGCTCTGTCTGATCCTGGCGCCGGTCGCCGTCGTACCGATGGTCGTCTACCCGTACGGCAAGCGGTTCACGGACTTCCCGCACGCGATCCTGGGCGTCGCCCAGGCCATCGGGCCGATCGGCGCCTGGCTGGCGGTGACCGGCAGCTGGTCCTGGGACGCGGTCGTCCTGGGGCTCGCCGTCGGGATCTGGATCGGCGGCTTCGACCTGATCTTCGCCTGCCAGGACGTGCAGGCCGACCGGGCCCACGGGGTGCTCTCCTTCCCGGCGCGCTTCGGTATCCCCGCGGCGCTGTGGGGCGCGCGGGTCTGCCACGTCGTGACGACCGGACTGCTCGTCTGGTTCGGCCTGGCGACGGACGCGGGTCTCTTCTACTGGATCGGCATGGTGATCGTCGCCGTGGCCTTCGTCTACGAGCACAGGGTCGTGCGACCGCACGACCTGTCCCGGCTGAACCGGGCGTTCTTCTCGGTCAACGGCTTCATCGGGATCGCGCTGTTCGCCTGTGCGCTGCTCGACCTGCTGGTGCGCGGCCTCACGCCGTGATCCTCACGCCGTGACCTGCGGGCCTGGCCCTCACACGGTGACGGCACCGGCCGGTCGGCGGGGGCGGCGGAGGACGAAGGCCGCCGCCACCCCGCCTATGAGGCCGAAGAGATGGCCCTGCCAGCTGATGCCCGAGTCGGTGGGCAGGACCCCCCAGAGCAGCGAGCCGTAGACCGCGGCGACGACCACGCCGACCACGATGTCCAGCGGGCGCCGGTCCACGAACCCGCGGACCAGCAGATAGCCGAAGAGGCCGAAGACCACCCCGGACGCGCCGAGCGTGACCGTGTCCGGCGGCGCGGTGAGCCAGACGCCGAGGCCGCCCGTCACGATCACCACGAGGACCACGGCGGCGAACCTGCGTATCCCGGCGAGCGCGGCGATGAACCCGAGGACCAGCAGCGGGACACTGTTGGAGGCCACGTGCTCCCAGCCGCTGTGCAGGAACGCGGCGGGCACCACGTCGAGGAGCTCGGAGGGCTCGCGCGGGCTGATGCCGTAGGTGTCCAGGGAGTGGCCGGTCATCGTGTCGATGCCTTCCAGCAGCCACAGCAGCGCGATCCACGCCGACATGACCGCACCGGCCGTGACGGCTCGTGCGGTGGCGGTCGTGGCGGTGTGTGTGCGCACGGATGCCCCCTGTCCATGGCTGTTCCCTCATCTGTCGCAACGTACGGAGCCCCTGGCTCGGTTCCTGGAGACCGGTGCCGGATAGGCTCGGTGGTGTGGAATCCGGGACTTCAGTGAGTCAGCAGCAGCGCAGGCCTTGGATTGTCGGGGTGTCGGGCGCATCGGGTACCCCGTTCGCGGCCTCGGTCCTGCGGGGGCTGCTGGCCGCGGGGGAGAGCGTCGACCTGGTGGTGAGCCGAGCCTCGCGGCTGACGCTGCTGGACGAGACGGGGATCGCCTTCCGTGACGCGCACTGGCGCGAGGATCTGCGCACGTGGCTCGCGCGGGGGGCGGACGGCGAGCCGGACACCTTCGCGGTGGGCGACGACGGGCTCGGCCGGGTGCGGCACTGGGCGGCCGGGGACCTGGCGGCGGGGCCTTCCTCGGGTTCGTACCCGGCGCGGGGAATGCTGATCGTCCCGGCGTCGACGGCCTGTGTGGCCGGGGTGGCGCTCGGCCTCTCGAAGGACCTGCTGCAACGGGCCGCGAGCGTGACGCTCAAGGAGCGGCGGAGGCTGGTCGTCGCCGTGCGCGAGACGCCGCTCGGCGGCCAGACGCTGAAGCAGATGGTGGCGCTCGACGAGGCGGGCGCCGTGGTGCTGCCCGCCTCTCCGGCGTTCTACGCGGGGGCGACGCACATCCAGGATCTGGTGGACTTCGTCGCCGGGCGGGTGCTGGACGCGGCGGGTGTGCCGCACCAGCTGTACCGCCGGTGGGAAGGGGAGCTCGGTGGCGGCTCCCGTGTATGAGGGCCGGTCAGCGCTTCTTGGCCGCGCGCGGGGCGCGGGCCTTGTCGACGCGGTGGGCCGCGGCCGGCTGGTGGGCACGCGAGCGGTTGGCCAGGTCCTGCAGCTCGCGCATCCGGGCGTAGGCCATCTCGATCGTGTACACGGTGAAGTTCACTCCTGAAGATTCGAAAGCGTTTCTTGGATGATCTGAAAGATTCGCAGGGTGTGAACCCTGTTATGCCTTAGATTCTACACATAGACTCGCGGTACTGCTGAACAATGGAAGGTTTCAGTCATATGGACGCGGTGGACAGGCAGCTCATCCAGGCCCTCAGAGAGAACGGCAGGGCCTCGTACGCCGAGCTCGGACGGCTCGTCGGGCTCTCCGGGCCCAGCGTCACCGACCGCATCAACCGGCTGGAAACCGCCGGTGTCATCACCGGCTACCGGGCGACCGTCGACGCCGCGTCCCTGGGGCTCGGCGTCACCGCGCTCATCGGCATCTCGCTCTCCGACGCCGCCGACCACGAGGACGTGGCGCACCGGCTGAAGGACCTGGCGGAGATCGAGGACTGCTGGTTCATCGCCGGCGACGACTCGTTCATGCTCAAGGTCCGGGTCGGTGACGTGGACGGTCTGGAGAAGACGATCCGCAGGCTCAGCGGCACGAAGGGGGTCTCCCGGACGCGCACCACGGTCGTGCTCTCGACCAAGTGGGAGAACCGGGTCGGAGAACTTCCCGACGAGTCGTAGGCGTACGGTTGGCTGCCGGAGTCTGTTACGTAGAGACATGAGAGGGGCACTGGTGGACGCGGGACTCAAGCGCGAGCTGGAGGAGAAGGTCCGGGCCGGTGAGCGGCTGACCCGCGAGGACGGGATCGCGCTCTACGAGTCCGACGACCTGGCCTGGCTCGGTGGGCTGGCCCACGAGGTGCGCACGAGGAAGAACGGCGACGTCGTCCACTTCAACGTCAACCGTCACCTCAACATGACCAACGTGTGCACGGCGTCCTGCGCCTACTGCTCGTTCCAGCGGAAGCCGGGCGAGAAGGACGCGTACACGATGCGCATCGAGGAGGCCGTCCGTCTCGCCAAGGCGATGCAGGGCGAGAACCTCACCGAGCTGCACATCGTCAACGGGCTGCACCCCACCCTCCCGTGGCGCTACTACCCCCGTTCGCTCAGCGCGCTCAAGGAGGCGCTGCCCGAGGTGGCGCTCAAGGCGTTCACGGCGACGGAGATCCACCACTTCGAGACGATCTCCGGGCTCTCGGCCTCCGAGATCCTCGACGAGCTGATCGACGCCGGTCTGGAGTCCCTGACCGGCGGCGGCGCGGAGATCTTCGACTGGGAGGTCCGCCAGCACATCGTCGACCACAACACCCACTGGGAGGACTGGTCGCGCATCCACCGTCTGGCGCACGAGAAGGGGCTCAAGACCCCGGCGACGATGCTGTACGGGCACATCGAGGAGCCCCGTCACCGCGTCGACCACGTGCTGCGCCTGCGCGAGATGCAGGACGAGACCGGCGGTTTCCAGGTCTTCATCCCGCTGCGCTACCAGCACGACTTCGTGGACATGAAGGACGGCAAGGTCCGCAACACGCTGCAGGCCCGGACGTCGATGGCGACCGGCGCGGAGGCGCTCAAGACCTTCGCGGTCTCGCGGCTGCTCTTCGACAACGTCCCGCACGTCAAGGTGTTCTGGGTGATGCACGGCGTGCAGACCGCCCAGCTCGCGCTCCAGCACGGTGCGGACGACATGGACGGCTCGGTCGTCGAGTACAAGATCACGCACGACGCGGACGACTACGGCACGCCGAACAAGCTCGGCCGTGAGGATCTGCTGGACCTGATCCGGGACGCGGGCTTCCGGCCCGTGGAGCGCAACACCCGGTACGAGATCCTGCGCGAATACCCGGGACCGGACGCGGAGCGGCGTGAGTCGCCACAGCCGATGCGCGTCTGAGGCACCTCCGCCCGACGCCGCGCGACAGCCCCGGCCAGCCGCCCACGGCCGGGGCTCTCTCGCGTTCTGGACACGGTTTGAGGGCGCGAAGCGTAATAGTTAATCTGCGTATATGGCACTTACATTCGAGGTGGATCCCGCGTTCGACCGCACGCTGCGGGACGACATCACCGCCCTCTGGGTCGACGTCACCAACGCCGGCGGAGCCGTCGGGCTCGTGCCGCCGGTCACCGCCGGGGACGTCCGGCCGGAGCTGGTCACGCACCTCTCCGGGATGGTCGACGGCCGGACCCGGCTGGTCGTCGGCCGCGACGAGGACGGCACGGTGGCCGCCACCGCCTTCCTCACCCTCAACACCCACCGGCTGATGCGCCACTGGCTCCGGCTCTACACGGTGATGGTCCACCCGCGCCACCAGGGCAAGGGCTACGGGCGCGAGCTGATGGCCGCCGTCGCGGACGCGGCCTGCGGCATCCACGGCATCGACGCCATCCGGCTCACCTGCCGCGGCGGCACCGGTGCCGACCGCTTCTACGCCTCCTGCGGATACAAGGAGGTGGGCCGGGTCCCGAACGCCATCCGCGTCGCCGACGACGACTACCGCGACGACATCATCATGCTGCTCCCGCTCTTCCCGCAGAGGGCACCGGAGGCGGGCGCGACGCTCCGGGGGAACCCTGGGAAGTGATCGGATTCCGGGGCGTGCTTCACTGGTCGGGCGGAACCACAGACTGAACGACCGCACACCGAACAACCGCAGGAACGTCGGACGTAGAGAGAAGGCCAGCCGTGTCCGCTGCCAAGCCGAGCGCAACGATCCGGTACACCGCGATGCGCCTGCTGATTTTCGTCGGCTGCTTCTTCGTCTCCGGCGTGGCGGTGCACTTCGGCGTCCTGCCCGCGGGGGTCGGCGGCTCCAACGCCGTCTGGGTCGTCCTGCTCGGCCTGCTGCTCTCCGCGCCGCTCAGCTTCATCCTGCTGCGCAAGCAGCGCGACGAGATGTCCGAGCAGCTCATCTCCACGGTCGACCGGACCAAGGCCAGGCTCGAGGCGAACCGCACGCGCGAGGACAGCGTCACCCGGTAAGGGCCGCGTAAGGTTCCTCACACCCAGCACCCCGTACGCACGAAGACCCCGGACCGGAGCGACGCGCTCCAGCGCCGGGGTTTCGGCGTTCCGTGGGGTGCCGACCGGCCGTCCGACGCCCCCCGCAGGCCGCGTCTCGATCAAAGCGGACCTTTGAGGTCCTCAAAGTTCAAGTGTTAACGTATCCGTCATGAACGCAGCAGCGCGCCCTCGCCACGCCATGAGCACCCCGCTCGTGGTGCGCCTGCACGTCGATCTCTGCCGCTGTATGTCCGCGGTCTGTTGCCGCGACGTCTGAACCGGCATCATGCAGCGGCGCCACCCTTGACGCGGGCGCCGCACCCCCGTCCCCCGCTCGACCGCACGACCGTACGTCTGTCCTCGTACGTCCCGATGCGTCCCGTCTGGAGTGTCCGTGTCCGCGAATTCCGCGCCCCCCACCGCGACCGACGCCGGAAAGCCGTCCGGCTCCGGCTTCCGCATACCCCGCGTCCCGTTCTGGGCCCAGATCGTCGCCGGTCTGGTCCTCGGTGTCCTGCTCGGCTGGCTCGCCCGCAGCCAGGACATCGACTGGCTCTACACCACCCTCGACCAGGTCGGCCACATCTTCGTCCAGCTGCTGAAGCTGGCCGTCGCGCCCCTCGTCTTCTTCGCGATCCTGGTGTCGATCACCAACCTGCGCAAGGTCAACAACGCGGCCAGGCTGGCCACCCGCACCCTGCTCTGGTTCATGATCACGTCGCTGATCGCGGTCGCGATCGGCCTCGGGATCGGCCTGGTGACCAACCCGGGCGCCGGTACCGGTCTCACCCCGAAGGACGGCGAGCTCCCCGAGAGCAAGGGCTCCTGGCTCGACTTCCTGACCGGCATCATCCCGGACAACGTGATCACGCCGTTCACCGAGCTGAACGTCCTGCAGATCGTCTTCATGGCCGCCGTCGCCGGTATCGCCGCGCTCCAGCTCGGTGAGAAGGCCAAGCCCATCCTCACGCTCAGCGAGTCGATCCTGGAGCTCCTCCAGAAGGCCCTGTGGTGGGTCATCCGCCTCGCCCCGATCGGCACCGTCGGCCTCATCGGCTACGCGATCGCGGACTACGGCTGGGACCTGATCGGCAAGTACGCCACGTTCACCGCCGACGTCTACATCGGCTGCGCCCTGGTGATGTTCGGCGTCTACCCGCTGCTGCTCGCCACCGTCGCCAAGGTCAGCCCGCTCCAGTTCTTCAAGGGCGCCTGGCCCGCGATCCAGCTCGCCTTCGTCTCCCGCTCCTCGGTCGGCACGATGCCCGTCACCCAGAAGGTCACCGAGCGTCTCGGCGTCCCGAAGGAATACGCGTCCTTCGCCGTCCCGTTCGGCGCCACCACGAAGATGGACGGCTGCGCCGCGATCTACCCGGCGCTGGCGGCGATCTTCATCGCGCAGATCTTCGACGTGCAGCTGGGCATCGGCGACTACCTGCTGATCGCGTTCGTCTCGGTCATCGGCTCGGCGGCCACCGCCGGTCTCACCGGTGCGACGGTCATGCTGACCCTCACCCTGTCGACGCTGGGCCTCCCGCTGGAGGGCGTCGGCCTGCTGATGGCCATCGACCCGATCCTGGACATGATGCGCACGGCCACGAACGTGGCCGGCCAGGCGCTCGTGCCGGTGATCGTCGCGGCCCGCGAGAAGATCCTCGACCACGACGCGTACAACTCGGCCTCGGCCTCCCCGGTCGACGAGGCCGAGGTCGAGGTCGAGGACGCGAGGCCGTCGGGCGTGCCCGTCGCCGTGTGACGTCACCGAATTCGTGGAAGGACGTGCCCCGCACCCCCCCGGACGGGGTGCGGGGCACGTTCCGTCGGCGTGGACCATTGCCTCATGCGGCTGGTGAAGCTTTCGGCCGGTGACGAAGTCGGGCGGAGTCAGACACAGGAGCGCCCCGGCCCCCTACTCACGGAGCCGGGGCGCTCCTGTGTCCGCCGGGTCAGGGCTGATGGAGGACGACCTCGGGGTTGCCCGGTGTCGGGCCGTCCAGGAGTGGCTGGTGCCGGCCGTACAGGTGCTGGTCGAGGAAGGCGGCGACGTAGTCACGGGTGATCCGGACCTGGCGTTCGGTGGAGATCGTGACCGAGGGATCCAGCGTCACCTCCATCCGGTCCTCCAGGACGGGCACGTCCGTGAAGCTGGAATGGCCGGAGCCCTCGACACCGATCCAGCGCTTCCAGCCGTCCAGTCGCTGCCAGCCCTGGTCCCAGGACTCGTCCTCGCCGCCGGGGGAATGGAAGGCGTTGGTCCCCAGCATCATGAAGGGGCGCTCGCCGAGACCGGAAGCGGGAACGGGCTCCCTGAACGTGCCGTCCATGTTGACCCCCGCGTCGAAGCGGCGGTCGGCGAGCATCGCGGAGGCGGCCGCACTGCCCCCGATGGAATGGCCGGCCACGGCGACCCGGCCGGGGTCGATCATGCGGGAGTTCTTCCAGGCGGGACGGTGGCCGGTCAGCCGGTCCAGTACGAAGGAGAAGTCGGCGGCCCTGCCGGTGGAGAGGAGCCTGCCCAGCTCCTCCCGGGCCTCCTCGGAAGGCGCGGACGATATCTTCTCGCAGGCCACGCAGGTCAGGAGCCGGCCGTCGGGCAGCTCGGTCCCGACGGACTCGTAGGCATGGTCGACGCCGGCCACCACGTAGCCGCGGCTCGCCAGGTCCTCCGCGAGCGAGGTGACCGTGGCCCGGGGATTACCGAACCCGGGGGAGAGCAGCACCAGGGGGAACCGCCGGGGGGCCGTCCGGGCGCCGGTGCGGGCGTGGGTGCCGAGCTCGCTGAGCGCCGTCGGTTCCACGGGGACTTCCAGGCCGATGCCCGCCAGCACCAGCCGGGCTTCGCCGGTGGTCATGTACGGGGCGGTGGCGCCCGGCCGTCCGGGGCGGGCGGGGCGGGCGGGGTAGTACAGGGACACCATCAGTTCCCGGTCCCCGGCTTCGGGCACCCAGGGGTCGGTGCGGCTGCGGTCGGTGAGGTGCAGGACCTCGGTGCCGACGGCGTACGGGCCGGTCGGGCGGGGCAGTTCGAGCGTGGCCGCGGATGTGGCGGGGGTGGGCGCGGGGCCGGACAGGGCCTGGGCGGTGACGGTGGGCGCGGTCAGCAGGGTCAGGGCCGTGAGGGCGACGACGGCCGTTCGTCCGCGGAGTCTGATCGTCATGCCAGGGACACTAGGCGGCGGTATCGGACGACAGCATCGGACCACGGTGTGACTCCGTGGGGTACCTGGGGCGTACGGGGTGCCCCCGTCAGGGGCGGGGTGGACGACTACCGGTCAGCGTGGCCGGGCGGCGCCCCTTCCGTACGACGGGGGTGGGAGCCGCGCCGTACTCTTACCGAGAGGTAGGGCAGTGGGGGCGGGGAGGGGAGTTGGACATGAGTGCGGTGAAGAGCAAACGGATGCCACGCGCGGTGCGCGAGCAGCAGATGATGGACGCTGCGGTGCGGACCTTCGGGCAGCGGGGGTACCGTGCCGCCTCGATGGACGAGATCGCCGAGTCGGCCGGGGTCTCCAAGCCGTTGGTCTACCTGTACCTGAACTCCAAGGAGGAACTCTTCACCGCGTGCATCCGCCGTGAGGCGAAGTCGCTGGTGGAGGCGGTGCGGGCCGGAGTGGAGCCGGGGCTGCCCGCCGACCGGCAACTGTGGTCCGGGCTGCGGGCGTTCTTCACGCACACCGCGGAGAACCCGGACGGCTGGGCCGTGCTGCACCAGCAGGCGCCCTCACAGGGGGAGCCGTTCGTCAGCGAGGTCGCGGTGCTGCGGGAGGAGATCATTGCGTTCGTGACGGGTCTGATCGGGGCCGCGGCGCGTGAGGCGCACCATGATCCCGCGCTGCCCGACCGTGATGTGGCCGGGCTCGCGCAGGCGCTCGTGGGTGCCGCGGAGGCGCTCGCCGGATGGGCGAACGTCACTCCGGGCGTCTCGGCCAAGGAGGCCGCGGGCACCCTGATGAACTTCTCGTGGGCGGGCCTGGAGAACCTCATGCACGGCCGCGGCTGGCAGTCCCGGGGGGAGTGACCCGGCGGGCTGTCAGTCGGCCTCCCGGGTGATGCTGCCGGTGAGGTGGACGCGGTCGGTGCCGCGGACCTCGAAGGCGGAGCCCGCCGCGGCGTACGTCACGGTGGCCGGCAGCAGGACGGGGGCCCTGAAGTCGGCCCGTACGGAACGGATCCGGCCGTCGGTCCCTTCAGCTGCCCCCACACCGGCTTCCGCTGCCGCCGCCGCTTCCGCGAGGCAGCGGGCGACGGTCCACATGCCGTGGGCGATGTGCCGGGGGAAGCCGAACAGCCGGGCCGTCAGCGGGTGCAGGTGGATGGGGTTCCGGTCGCCCGACGCGGCCGCGTACCGCCGCCCGAGGTCGCCAGGCAGCCGCCACTCCGCCACGGCGGGGAGGTCCGTCGGGGCCGCCGCGTGCGGAGAAGCGGCGGTGGCCGTCGTGTGGCGGGACAGATAGCCGCTGCGGGACTCCCAGGCCAGGTCCCCGGCCAGCCGTGCCTCGGTCACCATGGTGACCTCGGTGCCCCGGCGATGGGGTGTCAGTTCATCGGCGTACACGCTCAGTTCGAGCGCGTCCGCCGGGCGCGGGGTGCGGTGGGCGGTGATCTCGATCCAGGTGTGGACCAGTCCCAGCACCGGCAGCGGGAAGGCCCGGCCCGTCATGACGCGCATGGCCAGGGGGAAGCCCAGGACGTGCGGGTAGGTGAGCGGCAGCACGTCCGGCTCGGTGAAGCCGCAGATCCTGCGGTAGGCGGCGAGGGGGGCGGGGGCGGCGCGGCCGGGCGGCAGCACCGCGCGGCCGGTGGGCAGTGTGGCGCCGGGGCGCCCCGGCCGCTTGAACGGGGAGGTGACGGCCCCGCGTACGAGGGACACGCTCAGACCGGCCACGGGATCAGGCCCCCAGCAGGCTCTGGCCGCAGACCCGCACGACCTGGCCGTTGACGGCACTGGACGCGGGCTGGGCGAACCAGGCGGTGGTCTCGGCGACGTCGATCGGGAGCCCGCCCTGGGACAGCGAGTTCATCCGGCGGCCGGCCTCCCGGATGAAGAGCGGCACGGCGGCCGTCATCCTCGTCTCGATGAAGCCGGGCGCGACCGCGTTGACGGTGACGTCGTGGTCGGCGGCGGCGCGCGGGGCGAGGGAGCGGACCATGCCGATGATGCCCGCCTTGCTCGCCGCGTAGTTGGTCTGGCCGTTGTTGCCGGCGATGCCCGCGATGGACGCGGTGGCGACGATCCGGCCGCCCCGGTTGACCGTGCCCGCGTCGAGGAGGGCGTCCGTGGTGCGCAGGACGCTGTCGAGGTTGACCTCGATGACCGAGGCCCAGCGGTCGGCGGGCATGTTGGCGAGCCGCCGGTCCCGGGTTATGCCCGCGTTGTGGACGAGGACGTCGAGGCCGTCGGGGGCCGCCTCGGCGATCCGGGCGGCGGCGTCGGGCGCGGTGATGTCCAGCGGCAGGGCGGTGGCGCCGAGCCGGTCCGCGGTGCGGATCAGCTCCTCCTCGGCCTGCGGGACGTCCAGGCAGATCACCCGGGCGCCGTCGCGCGCCAGCACGGAGGCGACCGAAGCGCCGATGCCGCGGGCCGCGCCGGTGACCAGTGCGGTGCGCCCGGCCAGCGGTGCCAGCCAGTCGGCCACCGGGCCGGGGGCGGCCGCGGTGAGCTCGATGACCTGGCCGCTGACGTACGCGGACCGGGGGGACAGCAGGAAGCGGAGCGTGGACTCGGCGGACGCGGCCGCCCCCGGGGCGACGCGCAGCAGCTGCGTGGTGGCTCCCCTGCCGATCTCCTTGCCGAGCGAGCGGACGAATCCTTCGAGGGCCTGCTGGGCGGCCGCCTGGTGGTGGTCGTCGGGGGAAGGCGGTGTGCCGAGGACGACGACACGGCCGCCGGTCGCCAGGGACCGTACGACGGGGTGCAGTGCGGTGTGCAGGTGCCCGAGGCCGGCGGCCGAGGTGATTCCGGTCGCGTCCACGACGATGCCCGCAGGGCGTTCGGCGTGCTCGGTGACCTTCAGGCCGGTTGCCGCGAGGACCGGTCCGAGCGTGCCCCCCAGGGCCGACCCGCCCGCTGTGAGGTGCAGCAACGGCCCGTCGAGGGCCGGTGTGCCCACCGTCCAGCGGCGCAGTCGCTCGGGCTGTGGGAGCCCGAGCCGGCGGGTCAGAAAGCGGCCGGGTGCTGTGCCGGTGAGGTGCAGATAGCGGTCGGCCATTGTCCAGACTCCCTGCTCATCGTAGATTTACTCTTGAGTAAGGTTACTCAAGAGTCAGGAGCTGGTCGAGATGAGCTGGTCGAGTTGATACCCCTCGCACTTCCGCAGCCCCGCCGCGTCGCCGTCCTCGGCGGCAGCCGCATCCCGTTCGCACGCTCCGACGGCCCGTACGCGCGCGCCTCCAACCAGCAGATGCTCACCGCCGCGCTGGACGGGCTCGTCGAGCGGTTCGGCCTGGGCGGACGGCAGGTGGGCGAGTTCGTCGCCGGCGCGGTCCTCAAGCACAGCCGGGACTTCAATCTGGCCCGCGAGACCGTCCTCGGCTCCGCCCTCGACCCGCGTACCCCGGCGTACGACATCCAGCAGGCGTGCGGAACCGGACTGCAGGCCGTCGTCGCGGCCGCCAACAAGATCGCGCTCGGCGCCGTCGACTCCGCGATCGCGGGCGGCGCGGACACCACGAGCGACGCCCCCCTCGGCGTCAACGACCAACTGCGCAGGATCCTGCTGGACGCGCGCCGGGCGAGGTCCACGGGCGGCCGGCTCAAGGCCCTGGCGGGCGTACGCCCCCGCCACCTCGTCCCGGACATCCCGCGCAACGCCGAACCCCGCACCGGCCTCTCGATGGGCGAGCACGCCGCCGTCACCGCCCGGAAGTGGGGCGTCGCCCGCGCGGACCAGGACCTGCTGGCGGCCACCAGTCACCAGCGGCTCGCCGCGGCCTACGAGCGGGGCTTCCTGGACGACCTCGTCGTCCCCTACCTCGGCCTGGACCGTGACCAGAACCTGCGTCCCGGCTCCACGGTGGAGAAACTCGCCACGCTGAAGCCGGTGTTCGGCGCCGATCACCCGGACGCGACGATGACGGCGGGCAATTCGACCCCCCTCACGGACGGTGCGGCCACCGTGCTGCTGGCGAGCGAGGAGTGGGCCGAGGCCCACGGTCTGGAGCCGCTGGCCTACCTGTCGCTGTACGAGACGGCGGCCGTGGACTACGTGGACGGCGAGGACGGGCTGCTTATGGCGCCCGCGTACGCAGTCCCGCGCATGCTGGAGCGCGCCGGGCTCACCATCGAGGACTTCGACCTCTTCGAGATCCACGAGGCCTTCGCCTCCCAGGTCCTCGCCACGCTGGCCTCCTGGGAGCAGCGGGGCCTGGCCCCCGTCGACAGGGACAAGCTGAACGTGGTCGGATCGTCCCTCGCCACGGGCCATCCGTTCGCCGCGACCGGTGCCCGGATCGTGGCGACCCTGGCCAAGCTCCTCGCGGAACGGGACGCACCCGGCCGGGGCCTCATCTCGGTCTGCGCCGCGGGCGGCCAGGGGGTGACGGCGATCCTGGAGCGCCCCTGACCCCGAGCCACCCCGCAGCTCGCACGTGTACGACCCCCCGCACCCAGCAGCCCGTACGGCGCCGGACCCCAGGCACGGGCCCGGCGCCGGCCCCCATGTCGAGGAGCCGCTCGTGTCCACGCCCGCATCCGCCGCCGTATCCGCCACGCCCGCCGTGCCCGTCCTGGTCGAGCCGACCAGGGTCAGGGCCGCCGACGGCACGGTACGGGAGGTCTCCGTACCGCTGTTCGCACCGACGGTCCGACGCGGATCGCTCGCCGAGATCCCGTTCGACAACGCCGCCGAGGCCCCGGACGAACCCGTCCTCAGCCGCAAGCAGGCAGACGACAGCTGGCAGGACGTGACCGCCGCCGACTTCGCCGCCGAGGTCCGGGCCGTCGCCAAGGGCCTGATCGCCGAAGGCCTCCGGGCCGGAGACCGGATCGCGATCATGGCCCGTACGACCTACGAGTGGACGCTGCTCGACTTCGCGTCCTGGGCGGCCGGGCTGGTCACCGTGCCGATCTACCCCACCTCGTCCGCCTTCCAGGCCCGCTGGATCCTCCAGGACTCGGGGGCCGTCGCCTGCGCCGTCGAGACGAAGGAGCAGGGACGGCTGATCAGCCAGGAGCGCCAGCAGCTCGGCGACCTCGCCCATCTCTGGCAGTTCGACACGGGCGCCGTCGGCCGGCTGAAGAAGCTCGGCCGGGAGATCCCGGACGCGGTCGTCGCCGCCCGCCGCGCCACGCTGGAGCCGCACAGCCCCGCCACCCTCATCTACACCTCGGGCACCACAGGCCGCCCCAAGGGCTGCGTCCTGAGCCACGGGAACTTCTTCGCCGAGGTCGACAACGCCATCGAGCTGCTCCACCCGGTCTTCAAATCGGTCTCGAAGTACCCCGCGTCCACCCTGCTGTTCCTGCCCCTCTCGCACGTCTTCGGCCGGATGGTCGCGATCGGCTGCATGCGCGCCCGGGTCCGGCTCGGGCACGCGCCGTCCATCCGGACGGAGGACCTGCTCGCGGACCTGGCGGGCTTCAAGCCGTCGTTCCTGCTGGCCATCCCGTACGTCCTGGAGAAGGTCTACAACACCGGCCGGGCCACCGCCGAGAACATGGGCCGCGCCTCGTCCTTCGACCGGGCCGCCCGGATCGCGCAGCGCTACGGCGAGGCGGTCGAGGCGCAGCAGCACGGCACCGGCCCCGGCCCGGGCCTCGGTCTGCGCGCCGCGCGCGCCCTCTACGACCCCCTGGTCTACCGGCGCATCCGGGCCGCGCTGGGCGGTCACGTCCGGTACGCGATCTGTGGCGGCTCGCCGCTGGGGCACCGGCTCGCCGCCTTCTACGCGGGCGCGGGCATCCAGATCTTCGAGGGCTACGGCCTGACGGAGACCACCGCCGCCGCCACGGTCACCCCGCCCCTCAAGCCCCGGCTGGGCACGGTGGGCTGGCCCCTGCCCGGCACCGCCGTACGGATCGCGGACGACGGGGAGGTCCTGCTCGGCGGCGGCCAGGTGTTCCAGGGCTACTGGGACGCCGAACAGGGCAAGGCGGTCCCATACGCGGAGGAGGGCAACTGGTTCCCCACCGGCGACCTGGGCGCGCTGGACGAGGACGGCTACCTCACGATCACCGGCCGCAAGAAGGACATCATCATCACGTCCGGCGGCAAGAACGTCACCCCCGCACCGCTGGAGGACTGGCTGCGCGCCCATCCGCTGGTCGGGCAGTGCATGGTGGTCGGCGACAACCGGTCGTTCATCAGCGCCCTGATCACCCTGGAGCCGGACGGTCTCGCGCACTGGCGCCGGATGCGGAAGAAGGAGGGCGTCCCGCTGCGTGAGCTCGTCGAGGACGAGGAGCTGCGCACGGCGCTGCAGCGCGCTGTCGACGAGGCCAACCGGCTGGTCTCGCGCGCCGAGTCCATCCGCAAGTTCACGGTCCTGCCGGTGGAGTTCACCGAGCAGAGCGGGCACCTGACCCCCTCGCTGAAGCTGAAGCGGGACGCCATCGCACGGGACTTCGACGCGGTGATCGAGGAGATCTACCGCAAGTAGGGGCGGCGACGGGCGCGAGGGCGGGGCCCGGCCGGGCCCGCCCTCCTGTTCCGTGGGTCTACTGGTGAGGCGCGGATTGCGGCACCCTGGGGTCCGTCCGACACGGATCGATGCCCGTATCCCGAACCCGCACCTCCCCGCATCCCACTCCCGGAGGAACCATGCGCTCGATACGTATCGCGCTGCTGGGGCTGACCGCCCTGGTGGCGGGCCTGCTCACCGCGACCCCGGCGGCGGCGGCACCGAACTTCAAGGCCCCTTACCCCTGCGGCCAGCAGTGGACGTACAGTCACCACTCGGCCGAGGTCAGACAGGCCCTCGACTTCGTCCGCACCGACGGCGGATCCACCGCGGGATCCCCCGTCCTCGCCTCCTCGGGCGGCACCGCCCACCGCTACTCGCAGCCGAGCGGCGCGGGCAACTACATCGCCATCGACCACGGGGGCGGCTGGCAGACCTACTACTTCCACCTGGCCTCCTACTCCGTGGCCAACGGCGCCCAGGTGTCCCAGGGGCAGCAGATCGGCGTGACCGGCTCCACCGGCAACAGCTCCGGCGCCCACATCCACTACGAGCAGCTGTACAACGGCGTCGGCCAGAGCATCGCGATCAACGGCCGGTCGCTCGCCCCGTACCCGGGCTCGTACTACGGCAAGTACCTCACCAGCGACAACGGCTGTGGCGGCGGCACCTCGAAGTACTGGGTCGACACCTTCGCCGCCGCGACGGGCTACGCTGCGGCGAACACCGCCGACGCGCAGGGCGTGCTGAACGCCGGCACCAACTACGTGTACTGCAAGGTGTGGGGCGCCCAGGTCGGCTCCGGAAGCAGCTACAACCACTGGTGGCTGAGGACGGACCTGGACACCGTCTACGCGGGCAAGAACGGACGCGGGGCGTATGTGTCCGCGTACTACCTCTCCCGCTGGGGCAACGACGAGGCCCGCGACAACAACGGCGCGGTCATCCCGAACTGCTGAGCGCACGGCCGCGGCCGGCCCCGCGCGCCTTTTCAGGGGCCCGTCAGCTCGCGCGCCAGTAACCCAGTGCGTTGACCCGGTCCCTGGGGACACCCAGCTCCTTGCGGGCGAACGACCCCAGGGCCCGGGTCGTCGACGTGTCGCAGGCGATCCAGACGAACACGTCCGAGGTGTCGGTGCCCAGCAGGCCGGGCAGGGCGGCCTTCACCTCGGCCACCAGGTGCGCGCCCGCGTCGCGGCGCGGGACCGTGCGCAGGGTGTGGTGCGCCGGGTCCAGACGGAAGGGGAGCTCCTCGTCCGAGGCGTGCGCCGTCTCGAACCAGATCGTCGCGGGGGTCCCCGGGACCGCGTCCAGCAGGGAGTTGATCGCGGGCAGCGAGGCCGTGTCGCCGACCACGAAGAGCCGTGCGGGCGCGGGCTCGGGCAGCGTGAACCCGGTGCCCTGGAGCGTCGCGTCGATCGTGTCGCCGACCCGTGCCGCCCGGGCCCAGGCGCTCGCCGCCCCGTCGTGGAGGGCGAACTCCAGGCCGAACGTCCCGGCGGCCGGGTCCGGATCGACCAGGGTGTAGGCGCGCTGGTGCGGCTTGCCGCCCTGCTCGAACCAGATCCTGACCCACATCGTCGGATGCGCGCCACCGGTCGCGGCGAGGAGGCCGCCGTCGGTCACGCTCACCCGCCGGAAGTCCTCGGTGACCTGCTCGACACCGGTGACGGTGAAGGTGAAGTCCCGTCCCCGCATGAGCTTGAGGACGACGCCCTCCCAGCCGTGACCCATGACTGTCCCTCCCCGAACCCGGAATTACTGAGGTTAGGCTAACCTGAATTTCAGGGTCCCGGGGCGACCGGTCCGTCATTCCCCGCCGACGCTCCCGCTCCCGAGGAACAGCGGGTTGGTGAGGGCCGCCAGGGCGCCCGGCAGCCCCGGCACCGACGCCGGGTGCCGGACCTCGGCCCGCACATAGGCGGCGTACGCCGGGGTGGTCCGCCACTCCACCGTGCCCGCCCCGGACGCGGGGAGCGCGGCCGTGTGCAACGTGCCCTGGTCGGTGACGAAGTGCGCGGTGCACCCAGGGGCCCCGCCGACCTCCAGCCGCACGGTGACGGGTGTGTCCGGGCCGGCCGGGAGCCGTTCCCCGATCCCGGCGTGCAGACCTCGTCCGCCCGTGGCGCCGAAGGTGAGCGTGACGCCCGACGACTCGGCGAGATACGAGCGGCCCGCCCGGATGCCGTCGGTGATCGCCTCGCGGGACAGCTCACGGGCCAGGACGACGGTCTGCGGGAGCCCCACCTCGTCAGGCTCCCGGTGCGCGTCGCTGCTTCCCACGGCCGGGATCCACGGCCTCGACGAACGGGTGGCCGCGACGAGGGAGTTGTCCCACTCGGCGAGGGCGATCTCGTCCTCCGGGGTGTACGGACCGTTCCACACCTCCACCGCGTCCGCCTCGCCGTAGCCGAACTTCCAGTGACAGCCGATGCAGGTGGCGTGCGGGTGCGCGGGCACGACCAGCCCGCCGGCCCGCCGCACGGCCTTCGCGAAGTGCCCGAAGCGGTTGTCGCGGGCCCGGTAGCGCCAGTCGACGAAGGTGCCGGGGTCGGTGGCGACCGCGACGACGTGCCCGTTGCGGGTGGTGACCTCCTCGCCCGTCAGGATCAGCAGGTCGTCACCCCACAGGCCCTGCCAGGCGCTGTGCGCGGAGTGGGTGTTGTGCTCGCTGCTGTTGATGAAGTCGAGCCCGGCGGCGCGCGCGGCGGCGGCGATCTCCGCCGGGGTGCGCCTGCCGTCGGAGTGGACGGAGTGCAGATGGCAGTCGCCCCGGTACCACGCCCGGCCGCGCCCCTTGGCGCGCTCCGGCGGATACACGGGCTCCGGCGTGGCCGCCGACGCGCCGAAGCGCAGGGCCACCGTCACCTCGTACGGCAGCCCGTCGGGCGCCACGGTGTACGGCCCGAGCGCGATGTGCCAGGTCCCGGCGCGTACGGGGCCGGGAATGTAGCCGGGAGTCGCCTCGTCGGCCCGGATGAAGAAGGAGCTCCGCGCCCCGCCGGACCAGCCGCGGAAGCCCCGCCCGCCCAGGTCCGTGCCGCGCTAGTCGAAGATGCCGATGTCGAGGGCGTTGCCCTGGGTGCCGGCCGGGACGGGCGTCCGCTCGTACGTGTAGGAGACGGTGATCTCCCGCACGCCGCGCGGGACCTCGACGGGCAGGTAGACGAAGTCGGGCGAACCGGCGGGCAGCGTGCCGCGCACCGTCCGCTCCGTGTACTCCCCGGCCCCCTCCCCCTCCCGGGGAGCGGCGTCGGCGAAGCGCACGGGTCCCAGCGTCAGTGCGGTGGCGGCGGTGGTGAGAAGAAGGCCGCGTCTGGCGATCGATCCGGTCATACGAGTGGCTCCCCAGGGTGTCGTGAGTGACGAGGACGACGTACGCGCACTCTGGTGTCCGGCGGTGAACTGACGGGAAACACCGCGGGAGTTACGGCCGAAACGGAGCCACGGAAGCCCCCGGACGGGCCGAACGTTCCGCCTGGGGCGCCGCACGGCATACGTTGGGTTCGTCACGGACGACGACGGAGGTGTCCTCACATGCGGATCGCCACAACGATCTTTCTCACCGATGAGACGATCACGCCGGTACGACTGGCCCGCGAGCTGGAGCAGCGGGGATTCGCCGGGCTGTACCTGCCCGAGCACACCCATATCCCGGTGAGCAGGGACACCCCGTACCCGGCAGGCGGCGAACTGCCGCCCGAGTACGGCCGCACCCTCGACCCCTTCGTCGCCCTGGGGCAGGCATCGGCGGTCACCGAGCGGCTGGCGCTCGGCACCGGCATCACGCTGGTCGCCCAGCACGACCCCGTCGACCTGGCGAAGCAGGCCGCCACGCTCGACCACCTCTCCGGCGGCCGCTTCACGCTCGGCGTCGGCTTCGGCTGGAATGTGGAGGAGGCCGCGGACCACGGGGTCCACTGGCCGACCCGGCGGGCACTGGTCCGCGACCGGATGGCGCTGATGCGCGCCCTGTGGGCGGACGGGCCGACGGCGTACGAGGGCGAGTTCGGCTCGGTGCGGGCGAGTCACGCCTACCCCAAGCCGGTGCGGGAGCCGCGCGGCCCGGTGATCGGGCCGCGCACCCTGATCGGCGGGGCCGCGGGACCGAAACTGTTCGCGCAGATCGCCGAGACCGCGGACGGCTGGCTGCCGATCGGCGGGCGCGGTCTGACGGAGTCCGTACCGGCGCTGCGTGCCGCCTGGGACAAGGCCGGGCGTGACCCGGAACACCTCCAGGTGGTGCCGTACGCCGTCATTCCCAGCCCCGGCAAGCTGGCACACTACGCGGAGCTGGGCATCGGGGAAGTCGTCCTGCAGCTGCCCCCGGCGGGGGAGGCGGAGGTGCTGCGGGCCCTGGACGCCTACGCGGCGTATCTGTAGCCGGGGGCGCGTCCGCGCGGTGGCCGAGTTCGACCGGCGGCGGTCCCGGGTGCAACCATCAAGGCTAAAATTGCATCTTTCACCTCCGGACATCGATGGTGCGGCCCGTGTGCGTGTGTGCTCGGCTGCCGGGGAGCAGGAGCACGATGAACAGGCCGTTGCGGCACATAGCCATTTTCTGCGGGCTGCTGATGCTGGCTCTGCTGATACGGACCAACTGGCTCCAGTTCGCCCAGAGCGAGGAGCTCTCCACCCACGAGCACAACCGAAGGGTCAAGATCACCCAGTTCGCGACCCCGCGCGGTGACATCATCGTGGGCGGCAAGGCGATCACCGGGTCGAAGGAGGTCGAGGGGACCGACTTCAAGTACCAGCGCACCTTCAAGCAGGGCCCGATGTACGCGCCGGTCACCGGCTACGCCTCCCAGGCGCAGGGCATGTCGCTCCTGGAGAAGACGTACGACAGCATCCTCAGCGGCCAGGACGAGCGCTTCGCCTTCCGGCACGCCAAGGACATCCTCATGGGCGAGCAGCGGCGCGGCGGCGACGTGATCACGACCATCGACCCGAAGGCGCAGGAGGCGGCCTACAAGGGCCTGACCGACCTCGACGCACGGGGTGCGGTCGTCGCGCTCGACCCGGCGACGGGCAAGGTCCTCGCGCTGGTGTCGACACCGTCGTACGACCCCTCGGTCTTCGCCGGCAACTCCTTCAAGGAGGGCGACAAGTTCCAGTCGCTGATCGACGAGAAGGGCAAGCCGCTGGCCAACCGCCCGCTGCGTGAGACCTTCCCGCCCGGCTCCACCTTCAAGATCGTGACCGCCGCGGCCGCCCTGGAGCACGGTGTCGTCACGGACGTCAACGCGCCGACCGACGCGGTCTCCCCCTACCCGCTGCCGCTCTCCTCGAGGAAGATCAGCAGCGAGGCGGGCGACGCGGTCTGCAACAAGGCCTCGCTCAAGACGGCCATGCAGTACTCCTGCAACAACGTCTTCCTCGACGCGGCGTCCAAGCTCGGTGACGACAAGATGCGTGAGACGGCCGAGAAGTTCGGCTTCAACGAGGACATCTACTCCGAGGACTTCGGCGACATGCTCGCCACGAAGAGCCTCTACCCGGAGGAGCTCGACAAGCCCGGCACCGCCCTCACGGGCATGGGCCAGGGCAGCCTGACGAGCACCCCGATGCAGATGGCGATGGTGACGGCCGCCCTCGCCAACGGCGGCAAGATGATGCAGCCCTACATCGTCGACAAGCTCCAGGGACCGGACCTGTCCACCCTCGAGGAGCACCAGCCGAAGGTGAAGAACCAGGCCGTCTCCGAGGAGACGGCGAAGAAGGTCCAGGAGATGATGGAGTTCACCGCCAAGGAGGGCAGCGCGCAGAAGGCGCTGATCGACGGCATCACGGTGGGCGGCAAGACGGGTACGGCGCAGCGTGGCGACGACGTGACCAAGGAGGTGCCGTACGGCTGGTTCGTCTCGTACGGCAAGAAGGCCGACGGTCAGGCCGTGGCGGTCGCGGTGTTCATCGACCCGACGGCGATGGACATCTCCCGCTCGGACATCTCCGGCGGTGGCCTGGGCGCGCCGATCGCCAAGAGCGTGATGCGGGCGGTGCTGGGCAAGTAACGCCGCGGACGGACACGCGCACGGGCCGGGCTCTCCACCCCTGATGGAGAGCCCGGCCCGACCGGACAGCCGGGCTCCCGGCCCTCATGCCCCGGACGGGACCGCCCGGATGGCGGGGCGGGACCGTTGCGCCTTGATCAGCAGGGCCGGCAGATCCGTCAGCGCGTCGATGCGCCAGTCCGCCGTGTCCGTCACGTCCGGGTGGTCCGCCCACCAGTGCCCGTACGCCCCCCGGCGGATGTGGGCCGCCTGCAGCCCGGAGGACTTCGCCGGGAACAGGTCCTCGGCCGGATGGTCACCCACGTAAAGGGTGGCGTGCGGGGCGGCCTCCGAGACCTCCAGCACCCGCCGGAAGAACTCAGGGTGCGGCTTCGCCACGCCCCACTCCTCCGACGTGACGACCAGGTCCGCCGGCAGGTCCAGGGCCCGCAGCAACTCCCCGGCCCGCACCGTCCGGTTCCCCGCGACCACGACCCGCAGGCCGAGCGCGCGCAGCTCCGCCAAGGCGGGGCGGACGTCGGGGTAGAGGTCCCGCTCGTCCAGGTGCTCGCCGCGGCCGGCCGCCGCGCGGGCGTGGTACGCCTCGTCGACGTCCATGTCGGGGCGCAGGATGCGCAGCGCGTCCGAGGCGTCGCGGCCCTGGACGACCGCGGCGCCGACGAGGGCACTGACGGTGTGCGGCGGGACTCCGAGCCAGTCGGCCCAGGAGGCCCAGTGGCGGTCGTCGCGGACGAGGGTTTCGTCGATGTCGAAGACGATCGTTTCCATCACCCCCCCGAGCCTACGGGGCACAAGGGACATAACGGTCAAGGCGCCAGGGTGGTCCGGGCGGTTACGCCGGACAGAGGCCCTGGTCCGGGCAGGGTGTCCCGCTCGTATGCTCGGTTCATGACCGATCCTCAGCGCGGACGTCCCACGACCAACGCCATGCGGCGCGCCCTCCGACGGGCCCGCGACGGCGTCGCCCTCGATGTGGCCGAGGCCGCCGTACTGCTCCAGGCGCGGGGGGACGATCTGACGGATCTGGCCGCGTCCGCCGCCCGGGTGCGCGACGCCGGGCTCGACGCGGCGGGCCGTCCGGGCGTGATCACGTACTCCCGCAAGGTCTTCATCCCGCTGACCCGGCTCTGCCGCGACACCTGCCACTACTGCACCTTCGTCACCGTGCCCGGGAAGCTCAGGCGGGCGGGCCACGGGATGTTCCTGTCGCCGGACGAGGTCCTCGACATCGCCCGCAAGGGTGCCGGACTGGGCTGCAAGGAAGCGCTGTTCACGCTCGGCGACCGGCCGGAGGACCGCTGGCCCGAGGCGCGGGAGTGGCTGGAGGCCGAGGGGTACGACGACACCCTGGCGTACGTACGCGCCATGGCTATCCGGGTGCTGGAGGAGACCGGGCTGCTGCCCCACCTCAACCCCGGGGTGCTGACCTGGACCGATCTGCAGCGGCTCAAGCCCGTCGCGCCGTCCATGGGCATGATGCTGGAGACGACGGCGACCCGGCTCTGGTCCGAGAGGGGCGGCCCGCACCACGGGTCGCCCGACAAGGAACCCGCCGTCCGGCTGCGGGTGCTGGAGGACGCCGGACGGTCCAACGTCCCGTTCACGACCGGCATCCTGATCGGCATCGGCGAGACGTACGAGGAGCGCGCCGACTCCCTGTTCGAGCTGCGCAAGACCGCCCGTGCCTATCACGGCGTCCAGGAGGTCATCGTCCAGAACTTCCGCGCCAAGCCGGACACGGCGATGCGCGGGATGCCGGACGCCGAGCTGGAGGAACTGGCCGCCGCGATCGCCGTGGCCCGCCACATCCTGGGCCCCTCCGCCCGCATCCAGGCCCCGCCGAACCTCGTCGACGCCGAGTACGCGCTGCTGATCGGCGCGGGCATCGACGACTGGGGCGGCGTGTCACCGCTCACGCCCGACCATGTGAACCCCGAGCGCCCCTGGCCGCACATCGACGAACTCGCCGCCCGTACGGCCGAGTCCGGTTTCCGGTTGCGTGAACGCCTGACCATCTACCCGGAGTTCATCCGGCGCGGCGAGCCCTGGCTCGACCCCCGTCTCCTCCCGCACGTGCGGGCGCTCGCCGACCCGGAGACCGGCCTCGCGAAGGAGGACGCGATTCCCGTCGGCCTGCCCTGGCAGGAGCCCGACGAGGGGTTCAACGCCTCCGGCCGCACCGACCTCCACCGCACCATCGACACCGAGGGCCGCACCGGCGACCGGCGCGACGACTTCGACGAGGTGTACGGGGACTGGGAGGCGCTCCGCGAAGCCGCCGCCCCCGGCATGGTCCCGTCCCGCATCGACGCCGACGTGCGCCAGGCGCTGAGCCAGGCCGCCGACGACCCGACGAAGCTCACCGACGACCAGGCCCTCGCGCTGCTCCACGCGGACGGACCGGCGCTGGACGAGCTGTGCCGGATCGCGGACGCCCTGCGCAAGGACGTGGTCGGTGACGACGTCACCTACATCGTCACCAGGAACATCAACTTCACCAACGTCTGCTACACCGGCTGCCGTTTCTGCGCCTTCGCCCAGCGGCGCACGGACGCCGACGCGTACACCCTGTCCCTGGACCAGGTCGCCGACCGTGCCGCGCAGGCCTGGGACGTCGGCGCGGTCGAGGTCTGCATGCAGGGCGGCATCCACCCGGACCTGCCCGGCACCGCGTACTTCGACATCGCTCGCGCGGTGAAGGAGCGCGTCCCCGGCATGCACGTCCACGCCTTCTCACCGATGGAGGTCGTCAACGGCGCGACCCGCACGGGGATGTCCCTCCGCGACTGGCTGACCGCCGCCAAGGAGGCCGGTCTCGACTCGATCCCCGGTACCGCCGCCGAGATCCTCGACGACGAGGTCCGCTGGGTCCTCACCAAGGGCAAGCTGCCGACCGCCACCTGGCTGGAGGTCATCAAGACCGCCCATGAGGTCGGGCTGCGGTCCTCGTCGACCATGATGTACGGGCACGTCGACCAGCCCCGGCACTGGCTCGGCCACCTCAGGACGCTGGCCCGCCTCCAGCAGGAGACCGGGGGCCTGACCGAATTCGTGACGCTGCCCTTCATCCACACCAACGCCCCGGTCTACCTGGCCGGGATCGCCCGCCCCGGCCCCACCGACCGTGACAACCGGGCGGTCACGGCGATGGCCCGGCTGCTCCTCCACCCGCACGTCACCAACATCCAGACCAGCTGGGTGAAGCTCGGTACGGAGGGTGCGGCCGAGATGCTGCGCTCGGGGGCCAACGACCTCGGCGGGACGCTGATGGAGGAGACCATCTCCCGGATGGCGGGCTCCGGCTACGGCTCGTACCGCTCCGTCCAGGACCTGGTGGCCATCGCCGAGCTCGCGGGACGGCCGGCGAAGCCGCGTACGACGCTGTACGGCGAGGTGTCCGAGGAGCGCGTCACGGCCGCCGCGGCGTCGGACGGCCACCTGCCCGAGCTGCTGCCGGTGCTGCCGAACTGAGGCGCTCGCGGCAGGCGCTCAGGCCGGGGCGTGCCCCATGAGGACCCGGCCCCCGGCCCGAGCGTGTGGAGGACACCACCGGACCCCGCCCGATGTCACCGCAACTGGGCTGGGCACACCGGGAGTTGAGATGGCGAAAAGTGCCGGTCCGAGTCGTCGTGTCCGTGATGCCCCGTGATCAGACCGTGGTTGTTCAATGTTCATCTTTCGCGTCGATCCTCCTCACGCGGTCGCAGTGGCGCCGCAGGGACTGAGGAGACCGGCATGGGACACGGGCACGGACACGGGCACCACCACCATCACGACCACAGCCACGAGGCGGGTCCGGAGCTGCCCGCCGCGTTCGACACCTCGGTGCCCGACGAGGCCCTGACCCCCGAACAGCAGTCCCGCCGCACCCTGCTGCGGCGCGCGGGCCTGCTGGGCGCGGGCCTGGCCGCCGGCGGCATCCTCACCCAGGGCGGCACGACCCCCGCGTACGCCGCCGAGGGACGCCGGAAGAACAGCGGCTTCCTGTGGCTGGCCGGTGACCACCACGTCCACACCCAGTACAGCAACGACGGCAAGTACCGGGTCGCCGACCAGGTCCGCCAAGGCGCCCGGCACGGCCTCGACTGGATGGTCATCACCGACCACGGCAACGAGACGCACGCCAGGATCGGCGTGGAGAAGGTCAACCCGGACATCAAGGAGGCCCGGGAGGCGTACGCGGACACGCTCGTCTTCCAGGGCCTGGAGTGGAACATCCCGGCCGCCGAGCACGGCACCGTCTTCGTCCACCCGGGCAAGAACGAGGTCTCCGTCCTCAAGCAGTTCGAGCTGTCCTACGACGGCGGCGTGCGGAAGGCGACGGACTCGACGCCCGCGAACGAGGCACTCGCCGTCGCCGGCCTCAACTTCCTCGCCGAGCAGGTCCAGCGCCGCAAGGTCAAGGACATCCTGATGCTGGCGAACCACCCCGCCCGCAAGGGCATCGACTCGCCCCACGAGATCCGCGCCTGGCGCGACGCCACGTCCGCCCGCCACCAGATCGCCGTGGGCATGGAGGGCGCACCCGGCCACCAGGCCGCCGGTATCGAGCAGTCCACCGGCATGGGCCGTGCCCGCGGCCTCTACGACGGCAGCCCCGGCGCCAACTCCTTCGCCGGATACCCCCTGGAGAGCTACCGCACCTGGGGCGGCTTCGACTGGATGACCGCCACCGTCGGCGGCCTGTGGGACAGCCTCCTCGCCGAGGGCAAGCCCTGGTGGATCACCGCCAACTCCGACTCGCACAACGTGTACGCGGACACCGCGAAGCGCGGCGGCCCCGACAGCGACTACCTCACCAACGGCAAGCACACCGACCCCGTCTACCGCGGCGGGATCGACCTCACCGAGGGCGACTACTGGCCCGGCCAGTACAGCCGCACCCACGTCGGCGCCGACGGCTTCGACTACGCCGCCGTCATGGACGGAATCCGCGCCGGCCGCGTCTGGGTCGACCACGGCCAGCTGGTCAGCGGGCTCGACGTCCGGGTCTCGGGTGGCAGCCGATGGGCCACGCTCGGCGGCGCGCTGCACGTCAGGAAGGGCACGAAGGTGACGCTCACCGTGGACATCGCCCTCGCCGGAGCCACGAACTGGGCCGGTTTCGTCCCCGAGCTGGCCCGGGTCGACGTCATCCAGGGCGATGTCACGGGCACGGTCTCCGACAAGGACACCTTCACCGCACCGACGGCGAAGGTGGTGAAGTCGTACGAGGTCGGGAAGTCCACCGGACAGGTCAGGCTCACGTACGAACTCGGCCGCGTCGACCGCCCGCTGTACGTCCGCCTGCGCGGCACCGACGGAAACCGGTCCGCGACGGGACTGCGGGGAGCCGCGGTGGACCCCGCGGGCCCGGCCGTCGACGTCGTCGGCGACGCGGACCCGTGGAACGACCTGTGGTTCTACTCCAACCCCGTGTGGATCCTGCCTTCGTGAACACCTTCTGGATCGACACCGGTACGACGACCCTGGGCGAGGCGGACCGGCTCCTGACGTCACTGGCGGCCGGCCTCGGCCTCACGGAGGACGCGTTCGGCTGCACCCACCTCGTACGCGGCGACCGGCCACGGGTCGTGCTCTCGTTCACGGTGGCCTCGGCGGAGCCGGCCCGCCGGCTGGCGGCGGACGGGTACGAGGTGACGGCCGGAACGCCCGACGACGCGGGACGGGCCGTGCTCTTCCCCGGTGCGTCCGCCCTCACCGGCACGCTGACCGTCGCGGAACTCCTCCGGACCTCCGCGATCGACCGGGTCACTGTGCTGGGCACCGCCGGTGAACCCGACCTCGGCCAACGGCTCATGACGCGCGATCACGTGCGGCCGGCCTGGCAGGCGGGCGAACTGGTCCTCACCGCCATGCCGGCCGCGGGCGGTGTACTGGTCCCTTTCGAGGAGCCGGACCCCACTCCCTGCTGCGCCGACCACTGACCACGCAATCCGTCCCGCGATCACCTTCGGTAATCCCGGCCGCGCGGGCGTCTGCGCGAATCCTTCCCGAAACCTCCCCGGCCGAATTTCCGGGGCGGGATTCCAAAGATCATTCCGGGGATCGCTCCGGAGATCGTTCGGGGAAACCCATCCAGGAAAACCGTGAGGAATGCCGTTCAAAAGTGCTCCGAAGTGCGACTCCGTACATAACGTTCCACCCCTGAATCGGCTCTTCCCGTTCGATTACAGTGCTTGCGCAGTCGCAAGCCGGTGAACGAACGGAAGGGGCACGGTGAGCACAGGGACCACGGCTGTCTGGGGCCGTGCCGCGCAACAGGACTTCCGCAGCCGGGTGCGGGGCTCCCTGCTCGGCGGCGCCATCGGTGACGCGCTCGGGGCGGGGGTCGCGGGATACACCCTGGAGGCGATCCGCGCCGCCCACGGGGTGGACGGCGTCGTCGACTTCGTCCCCGTCGGCGGCAGGCGCGGCGCCGTCACCGCCGTCACACAGCTCACCCTCTTCACCGTCGACGGGCTGATACGGGCGCAGGTCCGCCGCGACACCGGCGCCTGGCACCCGCCCACCGACGTGTACCGCGCCCATCTGCGCTGGGCGGCCACCCAGAGCGCCTGGGGGCCCGACGAACGCCGCAAGGACAACGGCTGGCTGGCCGGGGAGGAGTGGCTGTACACCCGCCGCGCCCCCACCAGGGAGTGCCTCATGGGCTTCGGCGACACCACGATGGGCACCCTCGCCGTGCCCAAGAACCCCGCGGCGCGGGACTCGGCCGCGCTCACCCGCTCCGCGCCGTTCGGGCTGCTCGTCGGCTGGGAGCCGGCGCTCGTCCTCCAGCTGGCCGTCGAGTGCGCGGCCCACACCCACGGCCATGCCACCGCCCAGCTCGCCGCCGGAGCCCTCGCCGTCATGGTGCACGGGCTGGCCCGTGGCGAGACCCTGGACGGCTCCGTACAGAACGCGCTCGCCCTGCTCGCCGAACGCCCGGGCAACGAACAGGTCACCGAAGCGCTCCGCCAGGCCCTCGGCTCCGTACGCCAGGGCATCCCCGGGCCCGCCCTCATCGAGGCGCTCGGCGACACCGACTCCGCGGAGGAGGTCCTGGCCGTGGCCCTGTACTGCGCGCTGGTCGGCGAGGACGTACGGCACGGGCTGCGTCTCGCGGTGAACCACTCCGGGCCGTCCGCGGCCACCGGAGCCGTCTGCGGAGCGCTCCTCGGGGCCCTGCACGGCGAGACGGCCCTGCCCCCGGCCTGGCTGGCCGAGCTGGAGGGCCGCTCGACCGTCCTCGAACTCTCCGACGACTTCGCCATGGAGATGACCCAGGGCCCGGCCCTGCACAGCCCCACCGCCATAGCCCCCGGCTGGCTGGCCCGCTACCCCCGGGGCTGAGCCCGGAACACAGTGGTGGGCGGGCACCGCCGCGCCCGCCCACCACTGCCGGTCCCTCCGCACGCGCGGGTCAGTCCTTCACCCCCTCGGGCACCACCGTGCCGTCCGGGCCTGTCTGCTGCGCCGGGACTGCCGCCGCGGCGGACCCGCCCGCCGGGCCCCCGTCGTCCGAATTGATCAAGTCGATGAGGGCGTCCCGCTCCGGGGTGTCCTCCGGCTTGATGAACCCGATCACGATGTAGAGCACCAGCGAGATCGCCAGCGGCAACGCCACCTGGTACTGCAGCGCGACGTCCGTCTTCACCGAACCGTCGAAGTTGTAGTTGGTGAGGTAGAACGCGAGCAGGCCCGCCGCCCAGCTGGTGAGCGCCGCCGTCGGCCCCGACCTGCGGAACCTGCGCAGCAGACCCAGCATGAACGGGATCGCGATCGGACCCATGAGGCCGGCCACCCACTTGATGACCACCGAGATGATGTCCTTGAACGTCGGCGAGTTGATCTGGGTCGCCAGTGCCATGGACAGGGCGAGGAAGGCGAGCGTGGACAGCCGCGCGGCCATGAGCCCGCTGCGGTTGCTCCAGGTGCGGGCCGCCTTGGAGAAGACCGGCGCGATGTCCCGGGTGAACACCGCCGAGATGGCGTTGGCGTCGGAGGAGCACATGGCCATCGTGTGCGAGAAGAACCCGACGACGACCAGGCCCAGCAGTCCGTGCGGCAGCAGCTGCTCGGTCATCAGGGCGTAACTGTCCGAGGCGTCGGGCTTCTTGGCCTCCACGAGCAGCGGGGCCACCCACATCGGGAAGAAGAGCACGACCGGCCAGACCAGCCACAGAATGGCGGACAGCCGGGCCGAACGGGTCGCGGAGCGCGCGGAGTCCGTGGCCATGTAGCGCTGGGCCTGGTTCCACATGCCGCCGTTGTACTCGAAGGTCTTGATGAAGAGGTACGCCAGCAGGAAGGTCACCGTGTAGGGCCCGGCCGTCGGGTCCGTGTGGCCCTCGGGAAGCTTGTCCCAGACAGTCCACAGCGAACTGAAGCCGCCCAGCTTGCTCATGACGATCACCAGCATGGCCAGACCGGCGAACAGCTGGATGATGAACTGCCCGAGTTCGGTGAGCGCGTCGGCCCACAGCCCGCCGACGGTGCAGTAGACGGCCGTGATGGCGCCGGTGATGAAGATGCCCTGGGTGAGGGAGATGCCCGTGAAGACGGAGAGCAGCGTGGCGATGGCCGCCCACTTGGCACCCACGTCCACGATCTTCAGCAGCAGCCCCGACCAGGCCAGGGCCTGCTGGGTCTGGATGTTGTAGCGGTTCTTCAGGTACTCGAGCGGCGAGGCGACGTGCAGGCGCGAGCGCAGCCGGTTGAGCCGGGGCGCGAAGAGCTTCGCACCGATGCCGATGCCGATGGCGATCGGCAGTGACCAGGTCACGAAGGACGTGACGCCGTACTGGTACGCGATCCCGGCGTAGCCGGTGAACATCACCGCGCTGTAGCCGGACATGTGGTGCGAGATGCCCGAGAGCCACCACGGCATCTTGCCGCCGGCCGTGAAGAAGTCGCTGACGTTGTCCACGCGCTTGTGCGACCAGAGTCCGATCGCGACCATCACACCGAAGTAGCCGATGAGCACGGCCCAGTCGAGACTGTTCATGTGCCCCCTCCAGGGGTCCGCCTTGTGAACGGGAACGCGCTTCGTCAGTACGGCCGTTCAGCGGTGCCCCCGTGCGGGAACGGGGGACTTGGGGGATTGAACCGTCTGTTCGGCTCCTCGGTCAAGCCACTCACGGTCAAGGATATGAACACAGATCAGCAAGGCGAACGATTTTGCCTTTTCTTGACCTAGCGGGGCGTTGTCGTGAACGTGACCACGGCCACACGATGAGCGGGCACTTCGTCAGGCGGTGCGGAGATCGAAGCAGCACCGACATCAGGAACGCCCGAGAACGCAGAACGACCGCGCGGGATGCGGGTCCCGTGCGGCCGGAAGAAGGAGGGGAGCTGAAGAACCGGGGTCTGAGCGCTGAAGGTCTCGTGTGTTGAAGGCCTCCGAGTGCTGACGCGCTGTACAACTGTCGGCCACGCGGCCGTGCGGGTGGGCCGACATGTCGGAGCAGGTCGCGTGGGGTGGCCCGAGCCCTCTCAGCCAGGACGGCGGATCAGTCGAGAGGGCTCCTGTCGGTGTGCGCGGCGACCGGTGCAGGCGCCGGTCGCGCGCCTGTCAGGCGCCGACGGGACCCTCTGCCACGTCGCACACGAATGCGTTCCACGCGCCGGAGGCGAAGGTGAGTGAGGGGCCCTCGGGGGCCTTCGAGTCACGTACGGCAATGATCAGTGTGGCGGGGGACTTGATCTCCACGCATGCTCCGTTGCCGCCGGAGAACGACGACTTCATCCATCTTTCCGTAGCACCCTGACGTATAGCCATGTTCACTCCAATTCAGAGAGTTGGGTGAGCGGCGCCGACTTCGTTGCTGTCGGCGTGATCAACGGCCGTGGAGGGCAGAGGAGCGCCGAGGTTTCCGGTAGCGGCCGTGTCTACCAGACCGGTCGCGATCGGCACACCAACGAACGGGGGGCGGGACCGAGCGTCACGCGGAAGATCTCGTGCAGGGCAGGACACCGGGGCTACGAGGCCGTGTCCACCAGTCGGTCGGCGACCAGCACGTCACCGAGAACCACGACCACCGGGTGCCGGACCAGGGTTCATCCCTCTCCGGGCCGTCCATGCAGCTCGAGAGCGGCCGAATCCATGTTCTACACGGAACGGGCGGCTGCGGCAAGACCGCTGTGGCCCAGACCCTCTTCAACAAGGTCGCGGGCCAAGGCGGCCGCACAGGGCTGTGGGTCAACGCCTCCGAGCGGGCCACACTGCGCGCGGGAATGCTTGCCGTGGCCGCCGATCGTGGGGCGGAGACTTCCGAGCTCGCCGCCGCGTACGACGGGCGCCGCGCGGCAGCCGATCTCGTGTGGCATTACCTGAACTATTCGGCACAGCCCTGGTTCCTGGTTCTGGACAACGCGGATGATCCCGCGGCTCTCGAAGAGGGCGCATGGCTCAGGTCCAGTCCGCAAGGAACCGTCGTCGTGACCACGCGCGCAGCCGGCTCACGTGTGTGGAGCGGGGCGGAGCTGCACCAGGTGGGTGTACTTCCGCTGGAAGACGCCGCATTGGTGCTGCATGACCTCGCTCCGGACGCGGGTACTCCGCATGAGGCGGAAATCGTGGCCAGAAGGCTCGAATGTCTTCCACTCGCCCTGACCTTGGCCGGATCCTTTCTGTCCCGTCAACTTCTGGAGAGCTGGTCCATGAGCGACTACCGGCGCCACCTCGACGAGAATCCCACCGAACTGATCGACCGGGGTGCGGCACCGGGAAGTTCGGAGGGGAATGCCCGGCAACTCGTCGGGCGGACATGGGAGATCTCTCTGCGGGCCCTGGCCGAGAACGGCGTTCCCGAGTGCGAGTCGCTGCTCCGCCTGCTCTCCTGCTGGAGCTCCGACCCGGTTCCGCTGTCACTGTTGCGTCCCCTGTCCGTGGGCGCGGTGGATCTCGGTGCCGTGGAGCCGCCGCTGCCCGGCGGCCGGGTCGAGACTGCTCTCCGGGGCCTGCTGGATCACTCCATGATCTCGCTCGTCGACTCGGAGGAGAGCGGCGAAGTCGTGCGGTGCGTCAAGACGCACGGAGTGCTGCTCGACAGTGTCGCGACCTCGGTGCCGAACGATCAGAAGCCGCTCCTGGTCGAGGGAGCGGCACGTCTGCTCGCGGCGGAGATCCCCGCCGAGGTGGGCGGCGGAGTGGCGGAAGGCCGAGTCCGGAGACTGATTCCGCACGTGATGAACCTGCTTCGACTGGTGGCGGATCACGACACCGGAGTCAGCGTGGTCCGGGTCGCGAATCTGCTGGCCCAGCACGTCTTCGCGAGTGGGGACTATCAGGCTTCCCTGCATGTGGCCCAAGCTGCCGCGATGGTGGCGGAGACGCGTCTGGGGGCGGATCATCCGCTCACTCTCGGCGCCGGCCACGACGCGGCCCTGGCTCTCTTCAGGCTGGGGCGGTTCGAGGATTCCGAGGCGCTGCACCGGAAGGTTCTGGACGGCCGGGAGAGGGTCTTCGGCGAAGAACACCCGGAAACACTGCAGAGCTTCCTTTCCTTTCACGAACCACTTGGCCAACTGGGGCGTGTCGAAGAATGTGTCGCGGCTCTGAGGAAGGCTCAGGAAGTTCGAGGACGGGTTCTCGGTGAGAATCATCCGGACACCCTCTATGCCCGGGCTCTGCTCATCGAATACCTGGCGGTTGCCGGTGAAGTCGAAGAATTCGACCGTGTCGGCCCGGAAATCATCTCCCTCTGTGAGGAGTTCCTCGGGAATGACTCATTGGCCGCCGTCACGAGTCGCCATAACTTCGCCTTCGGCCTCTATCGTTTCGGCAGGTACGAACAGGCGGAACCCGTCGCGCGAAGGGCACTGTCGGACCGGCGGCGCGTACATGGCGCCGAGCACGCGCTGGCGCTCTCGGCCACGATCCTCTTGAGCTGGATCCTGGCCGAGCGCGGTGCGCTGGAGGAGTCGATCTCGTTCGCAAGGCTTGCGGTGGAAGGACAGGAACGGGCTCTGGGGCCTGAGCACCCCTACCTGCTCACGAACCGGGCGGGGCTGGCCGCATCGCTGTCGGCCGCCGGCCGTGTGGCCGAAGCTCAGGCGCTCGCGCGCCTGAACCTGCCGTTGTGCGAGCGCGTGCTGGGTTCGGACGACCCTGTCACGGTGAAGACCCGCAGCCTGTCGGCTACTCCCTGAGTGAGCAGCAACCCTCTCGGCCAGGACGGCGGACCAGTCGAGAGGGCGTGGCTGGGGCGGCTCGCGTGGGTAGGCCGGCCTTTCGGTCGGCCTCAGCGCCGCGAGGTCCGGCTGACGTCCGAGAGGAATGCCGACCAGGAGTCGGCCGCGAAGCCGAGGATCCCGGTGTGCGGATCCTTCGAATCGCGCACCGCCACGGCATTGTGCCCGGCCGTCTTGACCTCGACGCAATCCCCATTTACGGCGGAATGCGAGGACTTGGTCCATTCGGACAGCTTGTCGTGCTTGAACAGCATGGTGACTCCGATGATCGGGGCAGTCGTCGGGCGTTGCGTGCCCAGTCGCTGCGAGTCGGCGACTTCATGGGCGACGCTACGCTGCGGCCTCATCGAAGGTGAGCGGCCTTCACTCCTTTGGGTGAAACATTCCTTTGGGGGCTTCCTGGACAGGGTCGCGCGGGCGTATATTGCCGCTTTTCCTGGCGGATTGAGCCAGGACAATTGATCAGGGTCGGCAGTTGTCGGCTGCCGCGAGGATGAACTCACGTGACTGTTCCGCGCTCAGGGCCTTGGCCCGGAGGTGCTCGTACATCACGGCGTAACTCTGGACGTCGTTGGCCTTCTCCAGGTACAGGTCGCTCGTGACGCCCTCGAGGTAGACGACGCTGGCGTCCATCGTCTCCTGGAACTCCAGGATGGCGAACTTTCCGTACATGCCGGGATGTGCGCCCACGTCGTACGGCAGCACCTGAAGTGTCACGTGCGGTAGTTCGCTCAACTCGGCCAGGTGGAGCAGTTGGGCGTTCATCGTCTGCGGGTCGCCGACGATGCGGCGCAGCAGCGCTTCGTCGATCACCGCCCAGAAGCGCAGCGGATTGACGGGGTCGGTGAGGCGATCCTGGCGCTTCAGGCGGATCTGGATTCGCTTGTCGATCTCGCTGGGTGTGGCCTCGGGCCACATTCCCTCGATGACCGCCTGCGCGTACTCGCGTGTCTGCAGCAGCCCGGGAACGATCAGCGACTCATAGACGCGGAGCGAGGCGGCATCCGTCTCCAGACCGATGTAGACGCTGTACGGGATGTCGCCGAATGCGTGCCACCAGCCCTGCTGCCGGGAGTCCTTGGCCATCTGCATGAGCGAGTCGACGATCCGGTGGTCCTCGACCTCGTAGACCCCGCACAGGTCGCGTACGTCGCGCTGGCTGATGGATCGGCGGCCGTTCTCCAGGCGGCTGATCTTCGACTGCGAGACGAGCAGCCGCTCCGCCACCTCCTCGGCCGTCATGCCCTTGATCTCGCGGAGGCGGCGCAGTTCCTGACCCAGCCGGCGTCGCCTGACAGTGGGATTGACGTTGGTCGGCACGGGAACGGCACCTCCGGCTATGCAGCTGTTGTAGCTGTGCGTATCTGCTTGCTCAGCAGATTGCCACCCGGGGCCCCGGCCGCGCTGGGAAATGGCCACACGCAATCGACGGCACGCAAGAGCGCGGGGCAGCCGGTGGATCCGGCTGCCCCGCGCCTGGTGCGGCTCCCGAACCGGGTCATGGGGACGACGGCACGGCGGTATTCGGTGCTCCGCGCAACTGTCCGCGCGGTCGTGCGGTCAGTGGACGGAGGTGTGCGCCATGCTGCCGCTACGCGCTTGGGCTTGCGGCTGCAACGGCACCCCTGCCGTCTGCTGATTACGGCGTGGCTGGACGGCCACACCGTTCTGGACGTCCATCACGGCATGCGCCACGAGACCGCCCATCGGGTCGTGTCTGATCAGGTCCCGGAGCCGGGAGCGCGATGAGCGCCCCTCGTTCCCGGGGTACAGGTGCTTGCCGAGTCCGACCGCGTGGGCCAGTGCGGCGAGCGCCGCGGTCCGCGGGTCCGGCGGTACGCCGGTGCGGATCGCACTGTCCAGCCGGGCTTTGATGTCCCGGCTGATCGCCGTGTCCGTCGCTTGGTAGCGAGTCGTCGGCAGCACTCCGCACATCTGGCCCGCCACGGCATGCACCATGCCGCACCGCTCCAGATGAGCGAGGTAGATCTGGCGAAGTCCCAGTCGGGGCCCGCCAATCCAGTGGACGGCCCGAACCGGGCTGCCGCGACGGCGCAGCAGTTCCAGTGCGGAGTCCAGAGTCGGATCTCCTGTCGGCCGTGGCATCACCACGGCGATACGATCCCCGTCAGGGGCTATCCGTCCTGCCAGAGCCAGCTCTACTAGCTGTGCCCCGGCCAGGCCGAGGTCGAGCGACTGCGGCTGCGCTGTGGTACCCGTGGTCGGGTCCAGAGCGAGCAGCAGAAGCTCCTCCGGAATTGTTCTGCGGCTCCTGCCCATCCATGCCTCCCCGCGTGGATGAGTGACAGGGTGACCCCTCTCACATTGGTCTGTCGAGGGTGCCTGGGTGCTTTGTGAGGGAACCGTTAGGTATGTCGTTCTCGTCTAGCAGCCCGGCCAAGGGTTCACACAGGACACTGGTAGATGGTTCGGACAGTGCGGGCATGTCCCCGCGGCGCATCAAGGAGGCATCGGTGGCGGGCGAGTCCCCCGACAAGTCGGAGCAGCGGAAGTCGTCGGGGACGGCTGAGGAACGCGATCCGCGTTTCGCCGTGTTCCGCGAACCGGTCGCCGCGGCGGGTACCGGAAGCACGACGGGCAGGACGACGGACACCGTGACGGATACCGCGACAGCGGTCTTCCGCTCGCCGCACTCCGCGGACACGGCCGACGACCCGGACGAGGTGTCGTCGGACGCGTCCACGGACGCGTCCACGGACGCGTCCACGGACGCACCCGAGGACGCACCCGAGGGCGTCGGAAGCGAAACGGGCACGGACCGGGCCGAGGCCGCCGCCGCATCGGGCGGCGAGCCGCAGGGCCCCGAAGCCTCCGAGGAGGGCGCAGAGGCCCCTCAGGAGGGCTCCACGGGCCTTGGGGCGGCCGAGGGGCCCGCTGGGGCCACCGAGGCGGACGAGGCGACGAGGAGCGAGGCCGTGGCGCCCGCGCCGGACGCACCGTCCACCGTCGAGCCCGAGCCCGACTCCGAGCCCGACTCCAGGTCCGGCGATCGGCCGGACACCGTGACGGCTTCGGGGACCACCGCAGGGTCGGGTGACGGCTCGGACTCCGACGCCGACGCGGAGTCCGAAGTGGGCTCCGGCACCGAACCCGCCGACGTCACCGCTTCCGGTTCCGCCGCCGAGGACGAGCCGGACGACGCTCCTGACGCCGGTACGGCCCCGGATGCCGCGGCCGGCACGCGGGACGAGGGCAGCGCGCGGGACGAGTCCGACGACCAGCCGCGGACGGATGGCGACGCCGGCACCGGCACGCGGCCCGAGGGCCGTGACCAGGCTGAGCCCGACGACGAGCACCCCGAGGCCGACGGGAAGGCCGACGCGGCCGACCCGGCAGGCAAGGCCTCCGACGCCGACGAGCCCGCCGACTCCTCCGAAGCGCCCCGGGTGCCGAAGTCCCGTACGGAGCCCTCCACTCCCGAGGCCGCCCCCCGGGCCGCCGGTGAGCCCGCTCCCGAGGACTCGGACCCCGCCGGGGACGAGCGAGGCATCGATCAGCCGACCACCGTCTTCAAGGCGCTGCGGCCGAAGCAGGCCGACCAGCCGACCACCGCGCTGAAGCTCCCCGCGAGGTCCGACCTCGAGCCGAAGCCCACCCCCGAGGCCCCCGCCGAGCGGACCAGCAAGTTCGTACCGTTGCGGGCGGACGACATACGGCCCGGTGCGGCCGGCGCGTCCACGCCTCCGGTCGGCCCGACGGTCACCCCGGACATCACGGCGAAGCCGGACACCGCCAAGGCGTCCCGGACGCCCGGGTACCCCGTGGCCGGACTCGTCGAGGCCGAGCGGACCCGGCAGCAGCCCATGCCGCCCAAGCCGCCGCTCGACCTCCTCGCCGAGCTGACGAACACCCCGCCGCCCCGGCAGACCCCGGTCCGCACGGTGTTCAGACGGATCAAGATCTGGACACCCCTGGTGCTCCTCCTCGTGGTCGCCTTCGCGATCGCACAGGCGGTGCGTCCGCTTCCCGAGCCCACGCTGGGGCTCTCCGTGGCCTCCACGTACACCTTCGACGGCGAGAAGCTCGACATGCCGTGGCCCGCCGAAGGCCAGGGCGCGGTCGAGGTCGAGGGCGTCGGCACCATCGGCACGTACGGCACGGAGAAGTCCGCGCCGATCGCGAGCGTCGCGAAGATCATGACCGCGTACGTGATCCTCCAGGGCCACCCGATCACCGGCAAGCAGGACGGTGAGGAGATCGTGGTCGACGAGAAGGCGGGCGAGGAGGCCAACCGTCCCGACGAGTCCACGGCCCCGATCAAGGAGGGGCAGAAGTACACGCAGCGTCAGATGCTCCAGCTCCTGATGATCCCCTCGGGGAACAACGTGGCCCGTCTGCTCGCCCGTTGGGACGCCACGACCGTGGAAGCCTTCGTCGAGAAGATGAACGTGGCGGCCGAGGACCTCGGGATGACGAAGTCCGTGTACACGGACCCGAGCGGTCTCGAGTCCTCCACCCGGTCCACGCCCGCGGACCAGCTGAAGCTGGCCAAGGCGGTCATGCGGAACGACGTCTTCCGCGAGATCGTCAACATGCCCCAGGCGGACATCCCCGCCATCGGCAAGACGATCTACAACAACAACGTGATCCTCCTGGAGCCCGGGGTGAGCGGCATCAAGACCGGCTCCTCCACCCCGGCCGGCGGCAACCTGGTCTGGACCGCCGACACCGTCATCGACGGGAAGAGCCGCCGGATCATCGGCGCGGTGATGGGCGCCGACCTGGACGGGACTCTCGACGCCAAGCTGCAGCGGGCCATACAGAACAGCCTCAAGCTGATCCAGGCCGCCCAGAAGGGTGTCGAGTCCGCCACCGTCGTCAAGAAGGGCCAGGTCGTCGGGTACGTCGACAACGGGCTCGGCGGCCGCACCCCGGTGGTCTCCACCAAGGACCTGAAGGCGGTCGGCTGGGGTGGGCTCGAGGTCGAGCTCGACCTCGGTGACGGCGGGGAGCCGCTCCAGCACGCGGCGAAGGCCGGCACGGTCGTGGGCGAGGTGACGGTCGGGACCGGCACCGGAAAGGTGTCCGCCCCCGTCGCCCTGCAGAGCGAGATGACGGAACCGGCCTTCGGCGACAAGCTGACCCGCATCACCTGACCCGCATCACCGGACCCGGCCACGTGACCCGCGTCACCTGGCCGGGTCCGGCCGCGTCCGACCGGCCGATACGGTCCCGCGCCCCCGCACCGGGGGCGTCCGACCGTCCGCCGGGGGGCAGCGCGGAGAAAAACGTGCGTGCTAGCGTCCGAAAGCAACGGAAGACCGCCGGGGCGCGTCCTTCCGCATACGGATGAGGCCCGTGCAGTACATCGACGGTTCGGCAGGCCCGGGCAAGGACGGGGAGAGTCGCAGTGACCACCGCTGAGCCGACGCGGGCGAACGACAGTGTGACGTCCACGAGTGTGTCCATCCGCATCCCGGCCCAGGCCGACGGCGGCAGGGACGGGACGGACCGGCCCCCGAGACGCCGGCTGTGGCGCCATCCGGTGGTGCTGACGACCGCGGTCGCCGCGGCGGTGCACCTGCTCTGGTTCTTCTTCCTCGCGAACAGCGGCGGCGACATCGCCGCCCAGGACGCCTGGGCCGAGTTCGTCGGCCGCCACCCCGGTACCGCGTACAACCTCGCCTGGTACGGGGGCATGCACCCCGTCTCGTACAGCGTGGTGTCGCCCTATCTGATGTCCCTGCTCGGCGTCCGCACGACGATGATGATCGTCGGTACGGTGTCGTCGGCGCTCACCGCGCTGATCCTGGTCCGGGTGCCCGCCGTCCGTAACCCTCTGGCGTGCTCGCTCGCCGGGACCTTCGCCTACCTGTGCAACGCCCTGTCCGGGCGGGTGACGTTCGGGCTCGGCATGATGTTCGCGCTGGGGGCGGTCGCGGCCGTCTTCTGCTGGCCGCACCGGTGGCGGTACAGGCGGTGGGCGAAGGCCGTCGTCGCCGCGCCGCTCGCCGCACTGGCGACGGCGGGCAGCCCGGTCGCCGGGCTCTTCCTCGGCGTGGTCGCCGCGGCGCTCTTCCTGAACAAACGGCGTCCCGGGGCGTACGCGATCGGCCTGCCGCCCGTCGTGGTCGTGGTGCTGTCCGCGTGGCTGTTCCCCTTCTCGGGTACGCAGCCGATGTCGCTCGGGACCCTGTCCCTGCCGTTCGTCTTCTCCGTCCTGGTGTTCGTCCTCGTACCCCGGGACTGGTACACCGTGCGCACGGCCGCCGCGGTGTACGGCGTCGGGACTCTGCTGACGTACGTGATCGACTCGCAGATCGGCTCGAACGTGTCGCGCATGGCGATGCTGTTCGCCGGGGTCGTGCTGCTCGCCGCCCTCCCGTACACGAAGCCGAGTACCCGCCGCTGGTACGCGCTGGTCATCGCCTTCGCCGGGCTGAACTTCTGGATCGGCTTCAAGGGCGTCGACGACATCGTCCGTACCGCCCCCACCGCTTCCTGGAACCGCGAGCTGGCCCCCCTGGTCAACCAGCTCCAGAAGGCCGGGGCGGAACGGGGCCGGGTCGAGGTGGTCCCCGCCAGCAGCCACCGGGAGGCCTCGGCGCTCGCCGGGTACGTCAACCTGGCGCGCGGCTGGAACCGGCAGGCCGACATGAAGCGCAACCCGCTCTTCTACGACGACACCCTGAACCCCGTGAACTACCGGGAATGGCTCGACCGCTGGGCCGTGCACTACGTGGTGCTGCCGAAGGGCAAGCCGGACTCCAGCGGGGCGGTTCAGGAGGCGGAGCTCGTCGAGAAGGGCCAGCCGTACCTGAGGCCGGTCTGGAGCGACGCCAACTGGAAGCTCTTCCGGGTCCTGGACCCGGTGCCGCTCGCCGATCCGCCCGCGACGGTCGAGCGGGCCGGTGACGACAAGCTGACGATCCGGGTGCGGTCGGCGGGCCGGGTGCTGATCCGGATCCCGTACTCGCACTGGCTCGCCGTCGTGGACGACGAGGGCGAGAGTGTGGAGCGGCCGCAGGAGACGGAGGCCTCCAGGAAGCGCTCGGAGGAGGACGGGGACGCCCCCAAGGACTTCACCAACGCACACGGCTGCCTGATCAAGGTGGAGGAGGGCCCGGACGGTGACGAGTGGACCGAGCTGCTCGCACCGCGGCCGGGGGTCTACCGGCTGGCCGCGCCCTACCAACTGCAGCCGGGCACACCGTGCCCGGAGGAACTGCGCTGACGGACTGTGCTGAAGGACTGCGCTCACGGACTGCGCTGACGGGCTCCTGACCGGCGGACCGTCGGGCGAATAATGCGGGAACTCTCCCGACCGGCGCCGGGCACTGGCAAGGTGTGCTGCCATGAGGTGCCAACATTGCGGCGGCGAACACGCGGGTCAGCTGCCGGGCATGGCCTGTCCCCGGCGCGGTTCCGTGGCGCGATCGGCCGGCGGGAGCGGTTCCTGGATCGCGCAGGAGACGCTGATGGGCCGGGTCTCCACCCTGCCCCGGAGGCGAAAAGCCCTGCTGGCGGCCGGAGTCGTCGTCGCCGTGGGCAGTCTGGCGACCGCCGTGTCGCTGCTCGCCGCGGGCGACGGGGGCGGACGCCCGGAGGCGGCCGGCCGTGCCGGGACCGCGCCCGCCCCGATCGGCGGCGGAGCCCCGACGCGGATCGGTGGCGAGGACCCGGAGAGCCCGGACGATCCGGCGGAGGAGACGGCGAAGCCGCCCGGGCGGACCGGCGGTTACCGCTACGCGGTCTGGGCGGGACCCGGCTGCACGACCGGCGACTACGTCGAGCACGGCCGCTTCGAGAACGGTGACGCGGGCTGGTACACCGTCGAGACCGGTGGTTTCAGGGACAGTTCGTGCGACGGACGGTTCAGCGCGGTCCCGATGTCCGGGAGCCCGGACGAGGACCGGGGCAGTAGTGCCGTCTGGACCTGGCACCTCGGTGACGGTTTCAGCGAGTGCGCGCTGACGGTCTTCGTGCCGAGCAGCGTCCGCGCGAGCGACGTGGCGGGCAGTCCCACCGTGTACCGGGTGCTCTCCGACCCGAATGACGCGGACTCCGCCTATACGGGCTTCGCGGTGCGTCAGCCGGAACACCGGGGCGCCCCGGTCGACGTGCGGAGCTACCCGGTCAAGGGCGACACCTTCGCCGTGCAGCTGATCGACCGGGGGAGGGACTGGGGCGACGCGGCACTGGTGGGCGCGCACCACGCGGCGGCCCAGCTGAAGGCGTCCTGCCGCTGACGTGCCCTCGCCCCGGAGAAGACCGCGGCGGGCGGTGCGCGCCGGATGGACGGCCCCGACGACGCCCGCGACGTCCGCGCCGTCCGCGCCGTCCACGCCCGGGACTTCAGGGTGCCGGTCACCCGCTGCCTCACGGACAACGGGGGAGGGGAGGCCGACGGACGAACGGGCGGTCCCGCTCAGCCAGTTGTGCGGCAGGACCGGCGGCCCTGAGCACCACGTCCAGCGCGCGGTCCGGGTCCGAGGCGTAAGCACCAGCGGCCCACGCGGCGTTGGCCTCGACGACCGCCCACTGCCCCGCTTCGGTCGGTCCGGCGTCGACGACGATCGCGGACGGCAGGGTGTGTCCGGCGGAAGCGAGCAGTTCCGCACCGAACGCGTGCGCCGCCGCGGACAGCGGACCCAGATGGAGCCGCCCCGACTCGGCGTAGCGGCTGCCTGTGTGCACCTGTCCGTCGAGCAGGTACAGCCGGTACTCCGCCTCGAAGGTGACGACATCGCTCACCAGCACCACCGTCTCCGGATCGACCGCGTCCGGCCCCGGCAGCCGGGATCCGTCCGCGTACACCAGAGCCGGAATGTTCTTGTCATTCGGCGACTTGACGAATGCGGGGCGGCGCAGCCCGTACGCCTCACGGATCGGCACGGCACGGATCTCACGCCGGACGAACGAGGCGGGCAGCCGGGCCAGCCAGTCGGCCGGTGCCTCCAGCGGCGCGATGCCCAGTGCGGGAGCCACGGCGTCGGCGAAGGCCGGACCGGCGTGCAGGTACGCGTCCCCGTCCCGCAGTGTCTCGGGCACCTGGAAGTCGGGCAGTTGCACGGTCCGCAGGCCGCGCCGCCGGGCGGTGTCGCGGAGGACGCGTGCGGAAGCGGTGAGCCGGGGCGGGAGTACGAGGGCCATGGGCACCGATCCTCCCGCGGCGGGTGCGTGCGGCCCACCGGATTTCTTACGGAAGCCGCCGGCCGCGGAGTTGCCCGAGTGGGCGGGTCCGCCGGTCGGGGCTTTCGTACCACGGGCGGCCAACCGGGCGAGGGCCGGTATGTGATCGGCGAGATCCTCACGGACGCGGACGGCCCGGGTACGGGTGCGGGCCCGGGCGTGGTCCGAGTGTGCTTCCCCTCGCCGGTTCGACCCGGACGCGAGGCGGACCGGGCATGGTCCGGCCATGTCAGTGACAACGCACCGGAGCGGACCCGCGGGCGCATGGGCGGCGCAGATCACCAGGCCGCAGGGGACTCTCACGCAGACCTTCCACTTCACCGCGGACGGCCAGGTCTTCATGGCCACCGGTGGTGCCGGCACCTGGACGGCCACCGGCCCCGGCGCCTTCGCCTTCAGGCTCTCCGAGCCGGTCTACGACGAACACGGCGACTGTGTCGCCTGGGTGGCCATCGACCAGCGGGCCGTCCAGCAGGGGGACGGCTTCACCAGCGAGGGCCGGTCCACCGTGACCGGAAGCGACGGAAGCCCGCTGCGCACCGTCGAGGTATCGATCGCGGCCGCCCGGCACGGCGGGCGCGGCGAAGGGTGACCCGGGGGCTTCCGGGCGGGGCCGGACACACTGTCGGCGGCCGCGACCGCAGGGCTCGTCGCCCGTACGGGTCCTGGCCGCCGAGGCCGCAGCGGTGGGCTCAGTGCGCGACGCGTTCGAGCAGCGGCGTGTAGATGTTCGGCTCGCTGCTGCCGAGCTTCTGCAGAGCCGTGCGGTGGACGGCGAACTCCGGCAGGCCGAGCGCCCGGCGGAAGGACTCCTCGTCCGTCCAGTCGGCCACGTTCACATACCGGCCCGGTGCGTTCAGGTGCTTCAGCATGCGGTGCCCGACGAAGCCGGGCTGGGCGGCGAAGAACGCCGAGGTCTCCTCGAACGCGGCCTCGAACTCCTCGATCGACCCGGTGACTTCGAATCGGTTGATGAACGTGATCACAGCGATTCCTTCCGAAAGGCGGATATGCCGGGGTGAAGCCCGTGCACGGTCGCAGTCCGTACTGGAGTAACGGTCGAACAGCGCACCGCCCGGCGCCACCCGGTCCGACCACGTTCCCGCCGCATCGCCGCATCGCCACCCGCTGTATCGCCGCACCGCCCCGGCCACACCGCAGGGCGAGAACCAGCCGGATTCCCGGAGCTTTCCGGCACTCGACCGGTTCTGTAGCGGCCGTCCCTAGCGTCGGAGCGAATGAAACGAGCCAGTAGGGAGGACACGGGGTGAGTTCAGTCATTGAGCCCTATCGGGCAGAAGTCGCGCAGGCGGATCTCGAGGATCTTCGCGCCCGGCTGAACAGCACACGCTGGCCGGACCGGGAGACCGTGGACGACTGGTCCCAGGGGTCGAGACTGGAGACCGTCCAGGACCTGTGCGGGTACTGGGCCGACGGATACGACTGGCGGGCGACCGAGGCCCGGCTGAACACCTTCCCGCAGTACACCACCGAGATCGACGGGCTGCGGATCCACTTCGTGCACGTGCGCTCGCCCCACCCGGGTGCCGTACCGCTGCTGCTCACCCACGGCTGGCCCAGCTCGATCGTGGAGTACCTCGACCTGATCCAGCTGCTCACCGACCCGCCGGACCCGGCCGACGCCTTCCACGTCATCTGCCCTTCCCTGCCGGGCCACGGCTTCGGCGACCGGCCGACCGGAACCGGCTGGACCGTGCAGCGGACGGCCGAGGCCTGGGCCGCGCTCATGGCACGGCTCGGCTACGACCAGTACGTGGCCCACGGCGGCGACTGGGGCTCCTGGGTCTCCGCGGCGCTCGGCAGCACCGACGCCGCGCACCTGCGGGGCATCCACCTGACGATGCCGTTGGCCAGGCCGCCGGAGCACTCCGTCGAGCTGGACGAGCGGGACCGGGCCGCCATGGCGCGCATGCAGAGCTTCGGCAAGAACCGCTCGGGATACGCCGCCATCCAGTCCACCCGTCCGCAGGCGCTCGGCTACGGGCTCGCCGACTCGCCGGCCGGTCAGCTCGCCTGGATCCTCGACCGGTTCTGGGAGTGGGTCGACCACGAGGGCGACCTCGACAAGGCCATCGGCCGCGACCGGCTGCTGGACATCGTCTCCATGTACTGGTTCACCAACACCGGGGCCTCGTCGGGCCGGCTGTTCTGGGAGAGCTTCACGGACGAGCCGATGCGGGCCACGGACGTACCGACCGGCTGCTCGGTCTTCCCCAAGGACGCCTGGATGCCGCGGGCCTGGGCCCGTGAACGCTTCACCGACCTGCGCTACTGGCAGGACCTCCCGGACGGCGGCCACTTCCCGGCACTGGAGCGGCCCGAGGTGCTGGCCCGCGAACTCAGGCTGTTCAACCGCGCACTGGGCTGACCGACCGAACGACCGACACCGCGCGCCGCAGGATCGGCACACGTACCCGCGCCGGTCGAGACGCGCACCGCAGGACCTCACACGCGTACCGCGTCCGCTCCACACGCGACCGCACCCGGCCGGTCACCGCACCCGGCCGGTCACCGCACCGCACCCACCAACCACCGCACCGTGCCCGGTCACCGCGCGCGCTGTCTCGATACGACCGCGCGCGGGACCGAAGCCGCGCACCGGACCGCACCGCACGCCGGTCCCCATGGCATCTACATCGATGAGAGGAACCTCCCATGATCACGCGAATAGACGGGCGAGCGGAGCGCATCGCCCGCCGGGTGGGCCGTGTCTTCTGCGCCACCGCCCTGGCCGCGTCCGTAGCCCTGGCTGTTCCCGCCGTGGCCGGTGCCCGGCCCGCCGCCACCGCACCGGCCGCCGCCTCCGCCGCATCCGCCAAGTCGGCCTCCACGCCCGTCGGCCGGTGGCAGGGAACGGTGGAGCACGCCAACGGATCCGGCAACATCACCCTGTCCTTCCACACCAGCGGCCTGGTCTGCCTGGGCTCGGGCGACGGCTCGACCGGCGGCGGCCAGGGCATGGGCGTGTGGTGGCCGACCGGCACCGACACCTTCTCCTACCGCGTGCTGGAGGTCCTGCGCGAGGCCGAGGGCCCGGTGACCGGATTCGTCGACGTCAACCAGAAGGCAACGCAGAACGTCACGACCGTCACCAGCTCGGGTGTCTCCAAGATCTACGACGCGCAGGGCACGTACCTCCTGTCCGCCAACGCGACCGTCAACGTCAAGCGGGTCGCCACCACTCCCGGATCCTGCTGACCCGATCCGCGACCACCGTGCCTGAGGCGCGGCGCAGCCCCCGGACAGGCCCAGGATTCCGGCCCGTCCGGGGGCGCGACGCGTTGACCGGCGGCAGCGCTCCAGGTCGATGAGCAGGGACCGGAACCGTACCGACTGCGCGGCGGCGGGGGGGGGGGGGCGGGGGGCGGCGGCGGCGGCGGGCCCCCCCCCCCCCCCCCCCCCCCCCCCCCCCCCCGCGCCCCGCCCGGCCGGCGCGCGGGCGGGGA